>CAIZJW010000246.1 GCA_903933385.1 uncultured Silvanigrella sp.
ACGCTGTGTTCGCTCGATATGCCTGCCAGAGAGGTGCGATGGTGCCGCAAGGTAGCCCAAAAAGCAGGAGTTAATTTTGCTTCGCCCATTTACTCAAAAGAGCGCGACGCGCTGGTGTATGCCACCATGAGCGATGGCTTGTATCTGATCGATCGCTCTTCAGGCGGCGTTCTCATCAATTCAAAACTAGAAGAGCACACAACAATTTATGCCCCGGTTGCGGTGTTAGGGCGTAATGTGTTGGTTGTTGATGGTAAGGGGCAAGCGACTTTATTTCGCTGATAAACGCTATTATTCAATTTAGTTTTGCCTCCATATTCATACTTGGAGCGTTTGTTGCGGGTGCCTTTTGAGGCTCACAAGCAAACCAATCGCCATGGGAAGGATATGCGTGAGTGCCAGAGCTGGGCTGAGGTAAATAAACAGTGCCGACCAGAATGCCACACTCGCCTTGCCCCAAATCTTATCCCACTGACATATCCAAGCCGCACCCAATGCCAAAACGCCTCCGCTCATCCCAAGAACCCACTGCGGCGCGGAAAAATAAATCATCGCAATAGAGGCTCCGACAAGTGAGAGCAGGTGTCCACTGATGAGCAGGAAACTCAATCGCTTGAGCTCTCGTTTTCGCTCAAAGAGGAATGCAAAGAGAAGAAGCCAAGGCAAGTTAGAGAAAAAATGAAACGCTCCTTCGTGCGCAAAAAACGAGGTTAGAATTGTCATGCCTTGGTGACGTAAAGGTGATTTTAAATCGAAAGCAAGCTGCCTTGTTAAGGTGCCCTGTGAAATGTCGAATCCGAAAAAGACATCTGCCTGATTGAGTTCAATGAGCGCAAAAGTAGAGATTTGCAGAAAGACCAAAGTGAGCGTGACCCAAGGCAGCCGGCGCAGAGAAAGCCAGACAAGTTGAGAATCGGAGACAGAAGAAACGCGCATGGAGATGCCTCTCAATTCGAAAAACCTTCTCGCGAATTTTGCCATGGTTGAGAGTGTCTGGGTAGGCACTGCCTGCGCTTGATGATAAGCATTCCGGGTTGCCTTTCAAAATGTGGCCAGGGTGGCTACCAAGGCAAGGTCCATTTTGGGATGAATTTATGGCCAAAGATCCTGATCTTAATGATATCTTTTTGAATGATGAGCTTCTCATTGAGCTGGCGATGCGCGAGCTCAAAGGGCGCAGGCCGCCTGAAGTGAAAGAATCGACTCGGCTCTCCGTTTGGCCGTCGGGTCGCAAAACGAAGCTCCTGCGCGAAATTGAAGGCCGTGGGTGGACCCCACGCGATTTGGCCGAGCAAATTGGTATTCCCGCTGCTGAAGCCAATGCTCTTGTGCGCGGAGGTCAGCGTGTGACTCCTGAGTTAGCGCGCAAATTGGGAGCCGTTTTTGCCACCTCGAGTGAATACTGGCTCACAGACGATGAGTGATAAACTTTTCGCTTAGAAAGCATGTTCATCAAAATGTCAGCTTCCTCCCTGTTCAGTTGAGAAAAAAGCCCTGGAAATTTAATTCCCTGAATCGTCCCTGTCTCGAAACGATTCAGTTCCTTATTTGATTCCTTGGCCTCTCAATTTTAATAACAGGAGCAGAGCATGAAGTCTTATTTTAATGCGTTGGCTATTGTTTCAGGTATGCTTTATACAGCCACATCTGCACAAGCGGCCGACATCAATTTCAACTTTCTTGTGAACAGTTCGGGAGCTGATCTTTACGCGTGTGATGCGGGCATTTTTGACCCCGCTATTCTTCTTCCTATTGGAGTGCGTGGATCGGCTGCTCAAAGTAATATTCAAGCACGGGTTGGCGCGTACAACAATGGCAATCCGATTCTCAGCTGGACCGACAAGGTCATTCAAAGCAACGTCGTACTTCCGCCTTTAGCGGCTTTTCATACAGTTGCTTATCCGAGCGGCTATCCTTCACTCTTCACGCCCGTTATTAATCGCCTGAACACAGTGATTGCAAACTCGAATGCAGGCACTGCGAGTGGAGAATTGACATTCAATTTGGCGTCAGACTACTACGGCGCTCGTTATTTTGTTGATTTCTGCTTCCGTGGTTCCCAGCTACCTTACCCAGAAGGATCTTATGATTACATTGTGAGAGATGTTGTCTCTGCAACGGATCTCGCATCTGGAAGTTACCTTGCTGATGCTGACCTTGACGTTCAGGGTAAACTCGTATGCCAAGAGCGCACTTCGTCTACCGCTGAAAACTGGAATAGCACAACAATCAACGATATCTTTGGTCTTGGGTTGCTTGGCTTGGATGGCGTTCCACTGTCGCAAACACACCTTACATCTTCAGACGATTTCACCGGTGCAGCTCAAAATGTGTTTGGCTCGATCTTGAGCCCTCACTCAGTACCGCTCGACGCTCCTGCTAAATTCTGCGTTCTTCGTTATATTTTCAAAGAGAAATCAGTTGCTAAACGTAAGTGGGACCTCAACAGTGCCAACTTTACGATCGATTTGCACGTAAACAACGTGTCTTACTCTCCCGCAGCACTTTAATTCAGAGGGGAACGAGCGCATATGAAGTTCATGAAGCTGGTTCAATTAAGCCTGGTTCCGATCTGTTTCTCTTCTATGGCAGGGAATGCAGACATTTTGCGCTCGATTCCCGAATTTGTTCACCTGCATGTTTCTACGGAACGCGGTTGGTCGGGAAGTGTGGGAACACTTCCGCCAACTGCCTCCTTCGCAGGATTCAGCAACGATGACGGCAATAGTTGGTTAACTTTAGCCACAGGCCCTGAGTTTGTGAACCTTTTGGGAGGTCACTCAACTGCCTTTACCGGCCAATTGAATCAGGACAATTGTTCTGTGGGAGAAACACCGTTTCCCATGACTTTGCAAACGTGGGACACCAAGCTTGATTTCTACCGGCTGCAAACAAGGCAACTCAATCGGTGTGTGCAGTTTCGTATTAAAGACGTGGCAGGTTTAAACCCTGCCAGTGTTCAACCCGCCTGCTCTGTGACAACTCTGAGTGCCAATGAGGCGATTGCAAACGGCGGTTTGTGTTACTTTAAAATAAGTCCTAATTCTTCATTTACTATTCAATATGAAGTTAGCCCTGAGTGCACTGACGAGAATTTATTTTCGAGTTTAGAACTTAAGCCATTAGATATTTTTGCATACAGTGGTTTCTATATGTCGGGCGATGCCAGCGGCCGGAGTACTTCGCTGAAGCCATTGGGCTCTGCTGCGCTGAGATTCTCCATTGAAGCTCCATCTAAAGACGTCGCTCTTTCAGTGAATATGGGTGAGGGTTCGCCGCGCTGGCCTATGGTTGCATTTCCCGATGTTCACATGAGTGAATTAGAAATTCAAAACAAAGGAAGCGAATCAAAAATGTTGACGCGTCTGTTCATAAAGAACAGCTGTGACGACACAAACGAGAGCGCTTGCCGCTTCTCTCTGCCCATTGGTGTGCAATACACCTTGAAAGAAATTCTCCCCACGGGCAGGCTCCGCACTCTCGATCAATGGTATGCGGGCGGTGTGTCGCCGGCATTTTGGGAAGGCTTTTTCCCATCGCAACGCGATATCACGAACTTTCAGTTCAAAGAAGGAAGTCGCTACCGACTCGAGGCTGATCTCACCTATCTTTCTATCTATCACAGGCTCTTCAAAGAAGGGTTTAAGAGTTTTCTAATTCAACGCGGATTATGGACAATTGATCCCAATGCACCACTGCTTCCGATTCCCCCTGTCTCGCGTATGCCAGGGCTCGATACTTTGAAGCCCAACTCCCCTTTGCCAGTGGTTGATCCTCTTGCACCAGGAGGCGGCAACGACTTTCAACTCGAGTTGAATCAGATGCGGGCGCTTCTTAAGGGGGTGGATTGGCCTCCCTATTTCGAAGAAATGTGCGGAGACGATGGCTGCTCAAAAGCGAACTCTGGGGCAGCGAAATTGAAGGTTGGAATCGATTTCACCCTCGAAAGATTTGAAGATGGCATTGGCAAGAAAAAAGATTATCGGGTGTGGCGCCAATCTTCATATTCCCCCGCGTATAGCGACGAATCTCAAACTCTTATTAAGGCAGTGTGCCAATGAAACCGAATAAGCCAAACAGAATAAATTACTCCTTGTTTGCAGCGGTCTTGGGTTTGGGGTTTTGTTCGCAAAACGCAATGGCAGTTAATATAACTGTGACAAAAGGATGGCCTTGCAATGTTTTTCTAAGGCATCCGGGAGTGGTTGATGCAGTGGGTAATTTCGTTGACTTCAATGTGAAGGCAACTCCTGCCTCAGGAACCAGTGCGTATTCGTTTGTTGCAGGCGATTCGGTTGACTACCTGACAACTCTCGGTTTGACCTTCAATTCATTGGTGGCAAATCTGCCATTTCTCGAACCGTTGAGTTTTAATTTGAAGTCGGAAAACTTTGGTGCAAAGTTAGGGGTGGATGTTTGTATTCCGCCAGTGA
>CAIZJW010000247.1 GCA_903933385.1 uncultured Silvanigrella sp.
CCAACCATGTAAGTGACCATTCCAATAAGCAGGGCAAGCCATGAGGCGCCCACGAACGCGGCGGAAGCTGGACGATATCTCATTTGAATCTGCGGATTGTTGTTATTCATTAATTCCTCTTTTCTTGTCCTTTTGAATATCGTGAGATCATGCAAGACCCCCATTTGGGTGTCAATCCGGCCAGATGCTTTGCTGTCAGTTTTGAATCGGGTCTAGGAAAATTCACGCCCCCTCCGCTCGTTTAAAAGCACCATCTCTATTTCCTCGATCGGATCGACTGAGGGAGGGGGATCGAGCAGATCGAGCACGATAAATAATATGAGGCCGGCAGAGGTTTATCGCCTACAAGCATACGCGCTATTTTTGGTGTCCCGATAAGCTCCTGTCGCGATGGCGAGTAACATGATTTTATCTAGTCCAGGATAAAATGCTCTAGCTTCAGTTCCAAACATGACTGCGGGAATGGAACGCGCCAAATTCACCGCGCGGCCCATATAACCCGCCCCGCTCTGTGAATTGTCGATGCGAACGCATTGCCCCTGGCATGTTCCTGCTCCTTGCATCGAGTTTTTTATGCCTAAATTGGTGAGGCGCTGACTTAATTTTTGGTTTTCGCGTTTGTCGATGATCCAATAGCCATTCGCAATTTGAACGGCTCCAGGAATTGTTGTTGGAGCACTGACTGCCGCGCTGATACCAATAGACCCTCCACGAAATCGGAAGTCAGCCGTTCCTTGGGGCGTTTGGGCAGAGAAATGGGCAAGGTGACCAGAGAGATAATCGGAAAGAACGGGCAAAGAACCCGAGACTCCGGTTGTCATGAAGCGTCCAGACCACGCATCATTAACGTCGCCTTTCTGTCCGAATCCGAGTCCAATATAAGCGTTGACTCCTGCCCCTGCTGTGCCGGCACCGAAAACAACTTCTAAGGCTTTGTAGTTGAAGGCCGACAGCTGAAGGTTATAAAAATCCCAAACGTAGTCGCGCCCAATCATCGCGTGTAAACCGATTCCTGCTTCTGCACTTCCACCAGTAAAGAAGTAAGGATGAATCAATTCTTTGCCAATATTGCGAAGAATGGGTGCCCAAATCGCACAAGGATTTCCTTGCATGGTTTTCCAAATGCCCGAAACCTTTTTGAACAGTTCGATGTAATTTGGCTTTGAGCGCGAGTTGCCCCAGGAGCTCGAGGTGAGTCCGAGTGCATCGCTTCCAGCGGTGGTGTCGAGAGATCGCATTTCAAGCTCGAGCTGCGCGATGCCAGAGTTCATCAGGCTCGCCATTTCCGTTACGGAATTTTGTTCGTCTGCGAGAGTGGCAAGCATTGAAGCGCTTTGAGCTGGTTTGCAAGAATTGAGCAAATACGCCAGAGTCAGGAAAGATGGTAACAAAAATGACCTGCGCCATTGGCTTTTTTGCGGTCTTTTCGTATCGCCACATTGGCTCATTTGATGTCATTCCCCGTTCGAACTTGGTAAAATGCTTGCATTTCCAATGATACGTCGACGGGAGTTTTAAAAAAACCAGAGCTGTCAGCGAAATGAGATTCGTTTTTTGACTACTGCCCGGGCAACCCGCCTTTTACAGATTCTAGAACGAGCATTCGCAGGGTTTTTGCCTGCTAATTCATTTTCTGTGGCCAACTCTGGTATAGATTCCAACCTCCTCATCGAGAAACTGAGCGACTGGTAATTTCTCTGCTGGAACCACTGAATTTGTCGAATGTCCTTTTTGAGTGATGTTATCTCACCAAATAGACTGTCGATTTTTGATTCTTGTTGCGAGAGTTGAGCGCTCAGGACCTTTATCAGTTCTGAAATAGCCGAGAGCTTGTCAGCTATTTTCTGTTCTTCAAGGCGCTCAAGTGCAGTTGGCAGTTCTTTTCTGCCCTGCTGAAAAACTCTCGCACTCATGATGTTCAAAGTGTCTTGAATTTTACTCAGAAGAAATGAATTTTGTTGCTCTTGCGATTGGAGTCTGGAGGTTTCGAGGAGAAGTTGTTCCGGAAGTGCAAACTGCGCGCGCGGCGCTGAGGAAGAACTTGCTCCGAGCCTGGAGTCAATTTGAGCTCTAGCAGAAATAAGAGTTTCGAAATGATCTGGTCGAGGGCTTGCCTCTGAAGCTGGGGATGTTGAATGAAATGGGACATGCCGGCCGTAAAAGGTTCTCTGGTATGCAACAACTTCGCTGCGTTTATAGAAGAGTCGATTGCGGACACCAACTCGTCTGCGTTCAAACGAAAGTTGCCCATTTGAAGTCAATTGCGAAACTCTTGTTCGGGTCACGCCCAAGATGTGGGCAACTTCACTCACGTCCAGCTGATATCCTTCGTCCTCGGAGCTTGAGATTTCGAGCTGACTTGAATCAATCATGAAGTGCTCCCTCGGAAGGCAAGATGCATGCTGGACGAGTTTCAATCCAACGGTGAACGGAGCGCGTAAGCGAACGCCGAGTAATCTTTTTTGACGTCGCCGGCGAGAGCTCGTTCATGCGTGAAGTCTTGATTATCTACTGCAAGCGAAATTGTTCTCGCTGTGTCAGCGTATCCGTTATGCATAAAAACATGCGCAGGATAACCCGGCGCACGTGGCTCGTCCACTGTGAAAACCAAATCCCCTGGTTTGAGATCTTTTGAAGAACTGATTCTTTGCCAGCCGAGTCGATTCTCGAGAAACGAAGAAAAAGGCCTCGTCAGGAGAGAGGCACGTTCTCCGTTGTAGATTGTATCAATTGAAATGCTAGCTCCCATAAAGCGCAGCGCGGTTGAGGCAAAGGCAACGCAACCGTTTTTTGTTGAGCCAAACCAATCCATCACGTTCCAATAGACTCGATTATAGTTAGCTTCATTACTGAAAAACGCGGCGAATTCCGAACCTGCAACGGCAGCTTCTTGGGGAGCAACCGAAAGTGACTGGCTCCCGAGCTCAGCGGATCCGCAAAGAGCCGTTGAGGGAGCTGCAAACACCAATGCCCATGTGAATAATGTGATGCTCTTTTTCAAGGCAAAACCTCACCTTTTAACGTGTCAATCAAGCATTCTTTGGAATATTTCAAATTTCAGAGGAAAATTGCAAGTCAGAGTGTCATTGGAATGATTGACTTGCGGAAATCGAAATCACCTGAAGCCTTCCATTGCTTGGTTCTCTGTTGCCAGGAACTTTTTCGGCCATGCCCATGCCACGCTGCTCAGTGTAGTGGATTCCATATTCACCGGAGCGGAGTCTTAGACCCGTTGAAACCGACACGCCGCGATAATCGATAAATTCTTTTCTTTGATTCGGAGAAGACAAATCGCGTGATGCAGTTGCGTCTCTGTTGGTAAAACCGCCAGTGCGAAGAAAAATTGTATTTGCTAAAATGAATTCCGCACCGGCCGAATAATTGAAAACTTCGCTTCTCTTGACGCTAGAAATTGAGCCATCACCAAGTCCGTGTCTGACGATGTCCCCGCTGAGAAGAACTGCACGCCAGGGTTGATAGGCAAATCCCATCCGGATTTCATCGGGCCACTGGCTGAGAAAGTTGCTACTTGACGAACGATTGATGCTCCGTAGGAGTTGGCCTTTTAAACTCGCATTGTCTGTATTCTCGACATTAACCACCTTGCCATCAGCGAGTGTGAACACCTTATTTATCTCTGAGTCGTAGTCGAGCTTTTGGTAAACCATCTGAGCCCTTTGATACGCTAAGCCGAATCGAACGCCGCCTTCGAATGTTGTTCGGATGCCGCAGCGCAGTGCGCCCCCCCGCAAAACGAGATGCATTCGAACATTCTGGCCTAGAGTTGAGTAGACGTTCGTCCCTGGAAGTTCGTCAAAACTAAAGGGGCCTTGAACAACGTCCTGATAAATCTGTTCGAGTTCATCAACATCTAAATACGAAGCTGCACATCCTAAGCCAGACTCCTTTCCAATGCGTTTGGAAAGTCCAAGGATCAATTGAGATGTGCCCGAGCGAATGTTTGCCGCACGGTGATAGCGGATGACACCTGGTGAGGGCTGATTTTCAATCAGTGCGTTTTCATCACTCAGTGCTGAGTCAGGGTTGACAAATGCAAGCCCAACCTGAATTTGTCCTATCAGAGGGGGGGTTATTTTCTTAGAAAAACCGAAAAATGACGATACGCTCCCGCGCGCACTTTCTTCGAATGCTTTTTCTCCAAAAACCCTTTCAAATGTGTTCTTTTTTAAATAAAACGTGTTGATAGAGCTGCTCAATTCAGTAGAATTTTGGAGAGCTAGTCCGCCAGGGTTGTAGAAAAGCCCAGAGGTATCATCTGAGAGAGCGGTGAATGCACCAGCGAGTCCAATGGCTCGTGGGCCTATCAATAAATTGTTGTAGTGGAACAAATCTGCATTACCCCTGCAAGGCAGAAGGATTTGCAAAAAAATTGGGAGCCATGCTGTTTTTAAGCAAAGCGCGGGCGTCTTAGAGAAACTGATTTTTTCATTTTTATGACTCTTCACAGTTTCAGATTATCAGCACAGAAACGGCTTTTCTAAATTTGTTTATCGAATTTTAGTCATAGTCATGGACTGCAAAAATGTCCGGTTCTTTAGATCGTAAAAACGCTATCATTGCCAAGCAAAGACTCTTAGATTCCAGGATAAATATGAGGGATTCGATGAGAAATAAAAAGAAGGTTGATTGCAACATATTTTCGCTTGGGCTGATGGGTAGTAGCTTCTTTTTTGCGCTTCTAGCGCCAGCGAATGCTTTTGCGGGTCCCCGCTTCGATGGATTGACCCCGGAAAAGAAGCAAGTTGAGGAAGCTAAAAAAGCAGATTCAGAGAGTGAATCTCGTCTAGCATCGCCTACTGCAGCGCAGAGTACTGCGCAAATGATCACTCCTGCTTCCAAACCCGCGACCGTGTCAACGAACGTCTCTTCACAAGTAACATCTGTTTCCGCTCCAGCTTCAAGCGAGAGTGCTGCAAAGGATAAATCTGAGAAAGTTGCACCAAAATACATTGAACGCGGATATCGGCATGAGTGGATGTTTAAGGGAGATGTGGATTTTCTAAAGGTATCAACAAAAAGCAAGCCTTCAGAAAGCGCTCTGAATGAGCAGGGGCTTTCGATGAGCGCAGAACTGCTCTATGGATACTTTATCGGAGAGTTCGTCGAGCCTGTGTTTGAGTTAGGCTACAGTCAGTCGAAAAACAAAGTCGGCGAGTTTGATGGAACGAGTCGAAAACTCAGTTGGGGAGCTGGAATGCTGTTCAACCTCCCTCTCATGAATGAAGAAAAAGACGCTCGACTTCATCTTGCAAAGTGGGTTCCCTTTGGTGGGCTGCTTGTCATGAGCGAAACGACTGAAAACGATGGAAAGCTTGCATCAACATCTTCCTCAAACAATAAAAATTTAATGACCAATCTTGTGGCTGGTGCTCGCTACATGGCGTATCCAAATGTTTCGATAAACACATCGCTGAGATTGTCTTACGAGAAGAGCTCGACAGAGGCGGAAGCAGATTCCAAATCGGGCGGTGAGCGTAGCAAAGTTAGAATTCAAGCTCGCCTGCTTGGTTTTAGTTTGTTGTTCTGAGTCCAAGGCAACTTGAGCGCCGCAGATTCTTTTAATTCATCCACTCGGTGTAAGTAGAGTTGGGTCGTGGTCACTTGCGCATGATTCAAAAGCCCCTGTATCTCAACAACAGGCACTTCGTTGAGGTGGAGTTGAGTGGCCAATGTAGCGCGGCAGCCATGCGGAGAAAATGAACGCGTCACACCTGCGCGAGCAGCAGCCTCTCGTACAATTCTAAAAACTGTGCTGCGGTGAATGTGTATTATAGAATCTGAATGAGCCGATTTTCGGGCTGCTGGAAAAAGGGGGGCGTCGGGCAGGGCACCAGCTCTCATGACCCTGATATACTCTAGCAAAACAGAGGCCGACTCAGGGTGGATCAGTGGATTGTGTTGTCTTCCTCCTTTGGCAAGCAAGTGCAAGCGAATGAGATCGCCTTCCCAGATCACGTCATTCATTTTCATTTGGCAAAGTTCGCTCACTCGCATTCCAATCGTAAAAAGCATGACGAGAACACACCATTCAACTCTGGCTTTGCGAAGATCATCTTTGCCATCTTCGGTTGAATTCGAAAGCTGACTCAAAGAGTCTTCAAGCCGCCTCCGAGAGTGATTCAATACGAGCTTCAGTTCGGTATCATTCAGAACCGTCGCGTGGCTCTGGCGGCGGACGCGTGGACGCGTAATGAGTTTGAGTGGATTATCTTCAATGAGCTTTCGTTTTATGGAGAATTCGCAAAAAGATGAGAGTGTGCAGAGTTTACGTGCCACAGAAGAATTGGCGATTCGTCGCCGACTTTCCTCAAATCGAGCGTGTTTCTGAATAAGATTGTCTTTCCAGAATAGAATATGTTTCTCTTTAATGTCATCAATACGTTGAATAGGCGTGTTGATGCTTTTGCAGAATTGGAGGAACTCGATAATATCGCGCGCGTACGCTTGTCGAGTGTGGTTGGAATTCTGCGTCACTAAAAAATGAGTTAAAACATCCAAAACTGCTGACGTGAGCGGGCGCTTTGCCCACGCGGCAACGTCGAAGCTTTTTGCACTGAGCAATTCATCGAGTTTTGCGTTTAAGACCAACCCAGAAGAACTCATGCGAAACCTCCACTGCCTAACTTTAGCACAGAACCTAAAGGTCTAAAAATGTTGGGCAGCGAAATTCGAGGGGAGACAAAAATTTCAAATTCCATTCCCAAGTGCCAATTGCAGAGCGAAGAATAGAAACAGGAGTGCAGCGAGAATTCGAAAAGCCTGCATCGGAACCTTTTTCAAGAGAGTGGGGCCAAGGGCAACAGCGAGTCCATCGGCTATCATCATTCCGAGAGTGGTTCCTGCAGTGACGAGAAAAAGTTCGTTTTTGTGAGCAGCTCCTAAGCTCAGGGTTGCGAGCTGTGTTTTGTCACCCATTTCGGCGATAAAGAAAGTAATGGCAGTTGTCATGAATGCACTGCCCTTATTGTTTGTATCGTCGTCGGAATCTTTGTCTGGAACGAGAACCCAAGCAGCGAACCCAAGGTAAAGGGCCACGAGAGTCCAGCGCAAAATGTTTTCAGATGCGAATTGGGCGGCAGTGGAGCCTAAGGCGGCGGCCAAAAAATGGTTTGCCACCGTTGCGACCAAAATCCCAGCCATGATCTGCATAGGTGCTTTGAAGCGAGCAATGAGTGCAAGTGCAAGAAGTTGGGTTTTGTCGCCCATCTCGGAGAGAGTCACAAGGGATACGGAATTCAAGAAAGCTTCGTTCATCAAAATTCTCAGCAAACTGAAGGTTAGAGTTGCAACGTGGCCCGAAAGCTGATTACTTTTTAAGTCTGACATAGACGTAATGAATTGTCACATCGAGATTTGGGTGGCTTTTGGAACAAATCAGCACACAGCAGGGGCCTACCAGTCTCTCGTTTTTTCCCGTGTGGAGTTGTGAGAATTATCCTCTTGAACTTCCCGAAAGTCATCCTTTTCCAAATCGAAAATATCCCCTGCTCGAAGCGATCTTGGTGGAGGGAGGATTTGCTGGCCACATTCAACGCTGTGGAACAATCGCTCCTGAAATTCTCGAGTCAGTCCATACGCGGGCCTACATACAGAGGGTTCTGAATTTTTCTTTGTCGCCGGACGAAATGCGCCGTGTTGGATTTCCGATTGGCCAAAGCTATTTGAACCGTGCGCTTGCCTCAGTTGAAGGAACTCTTTGTGCAACAAAGGAAATTCTAATCAATGGGAAAAATCTCGCTGGAGTCTTGGCGGGAGGTACACATCATGCCTTTGCCGACAGAGGAGAGGGATATTGTACCTTCAATGATGTTGCAGTTTGCGCACATTTTTCGCTCTATCATTCTATGAATCGTATTTTGGTTATTGATTTGGATGCACATCAAGGCAACGGCACGGCTTCTATTTTCGCCAACGAGCCTAGGGTCTTTACTTTCAGCATGCACGCAGAAGAAAATTATCCCCGACAAAAGGAACGCTCGAGTCTTGATATTGGCTTGCCCATAGGTGCTGATGATTCTCAATATTTGAAACTTCTCACAGAGCACCTTCCTTTGATTCTAGATTACTTTCACCCAGATTTGGTTTTCTTTCAAAGTGGGGTTGATGTTCTTGCTGCCGACAGATTTGGACGACTTGGATTGTCACTCGAGGGTTTGCGCCTGCGGGATACATTCGTATTTGAAAATCTCCTGCACCGAAAAATTCCTTGTGTCATCACCTTGGGAGGGGGATACCAAAAGAGTCACGAGGCCGTTGCGCAGGCCCATGCCCAAACATATTTTACCGCGGCGAAAGTGTTGAATGATTTCCGCCATGCATGATTTCGACCAAGACACCGCTCTCTGACTTTGGCATCTTTCACATCACTTGAGTTGGTGGTGAGGATGTCATGCTTTGTTTTAATTCAGTGCGCATATGGCTCAGAAATTTAACTTATCTTATTATTTTTCTGACCGCTTTTTTAGCAGAGAAAGCATTTCCCTGCTCACTACCCATCTGTGACATACCTGCCGAACTAAAAACCCTTGAGGAAAAGGGACAATCGTATCGGTTTCAATATATTTCAAAGATAAAAACAAACTATTCAAAAGAAAAAGATGAAAGCACTCTCAATAATCTTCTTGATTTTTCAAGGGCAGTTGTTGAGCTTGTTGTTAAATCTAAAGACGAAGATTATGTTCTGCGAGAAGCAAAAGGGTTTCGCGATAATACATTGTTCTTGCTATTGCAATGGGTTTGGCGCGATTGCGAAAAGATGAGTCAGGCTTTTTCTGAGCTTGGAAGCGAATCACAAAGATATGCAGCGATAGATTTCTTTCTTCGCCGCACTGGAGAGTTTCGTAAAGAAGATGAAATAAGAAATTTGGTGTGTTTTGCAAATTCAGCGGAGAAAACAAGTCGCAAATTGAATGATGCGGAATATATCCCACGACACGCTGTTTCCTTAGCGGCTGGACTCTCAACACAGCTTTTAGAGATCATTAATGGATGGGAGGGAGTTTTCAAATTCCAATCTATCGATGGACCACTTGCGGATGAAGTTGATATTCTCAAGTTGGTTCTCTTCTCCACGGGAGGAGATTTGGGAATTGTTGCGGCTATCAGCCACCCCACCTTGCGGCCAATGATTTTTCAGAATGTTTCTTTTACAGGTAAGCCACAAAATCTCTCGAGTCGTCAGTCTTTTGCATCGCAAGTTCCATCGGTCATCCAACTCCAATTCGATGAAAAATTTTACACTGTTCAAGGTTATGTGCTCGAACCTATCGCGCTAAAAAAGATATTTTTCAAAGCAGTGCGGGAAATTAAGGTCGATGTGTTTGCGAAAAAACCATGTTCGGAAGCCGATGTGATTGGGCAATATGAGGTTGTGGTTTCCGAACTAAAGGGAATTTTTAGTGTCGAACTCATAGGCCCAAATCAGTTTGCCGGTGCATTTTCATCGTTAGGTGGTGAGCTGCGCCTCCCATTTTCGTTTGGTCGCTACAATCAAAATACGGGCCGACTCACCTTTATCAATCTTCAGGCCAATGTGCCCCTAGGTTGGCGGTTGTTGGCAGAATTTGACGAGGAGCGAGGCTGTAAACTCGTGGGCTGGGGGCTATCGACGTTTAATACATCGCGTTATGCACTTAGTATGAGAAAGATTCATTGAAATTATGTTTTTCTGATATTTGATTTCTGATTGATTTGCCATTCCGATTGGAGGATGCCATGTGGTTGATTCCTGCGATTCTGGCCCTCGTTTTCATCAGTTTTCTGATTTCTTTTTTTCCCTTCGTTGCAGCCCTTCTGTTTCCCGCACGTAAAAAATCTCCTCTACTT
Source organism: uncultured Silvanigrella sp. (assembly GCA_903933385.1). Lineage (GTDB taxonomy): Bacteria > Bdellovibrionota_B > Oligoflexia > Silvanigrellales > Silvanigrellaceae > RFOM01. The sequence goes on from CAIZJW010000247.1 coordinate 9,847, forward strand.
GAACCGGCTCCGAGAAATATTGATGTCATCGTTCCTTGTCACAACGAAGAGGGTCGGCTGCGAACTACTCTGGAAAGTGTTTCACATGCCGCAGATGAGCTTCATATCTATTATCCTGAAGTTGAGGTTCGGATTCGCTGCGGTCTTGATGCATGTTCCGATGCGACATGGCTAGATGCGCATCAATTTGGAGCTGAGATTGTTACATTTAAGCACCGTTCAAAGTGGAAGGTAATAAACGATCTCGTTTCGACTTCAGATTCTGATTGGCTTATTTTGGTTGATGCTGGCGTGACTTGGGATAAACGCATATTACGCAATTCAATTCCCTTTCTTGCGGTGAATGATGTTGTTTCATTTTCGCCCTCCTATACCACCGCTCGTTCAGGATTGCTTGGCAGGCTGCATTGGGCACTAGAGGCCTTCATCAAATCATACGAGAACAGAAGTGGTGGACCAATCTCTGTTCATGGCGCAACCGTATTTTACAGATCTTCAAGCCTGAAATTAGTTCTGCGCATTCTCGCTGGAAGAACGTGGATCAATGACGACGTAGTGATCCCCCTCATGATGCGTTGTGTTTTTCCTGGTAAGAGAATTATCTATTCGAGGAACAGTGCAATTGGGTTTACGGTTTGCGACAGAGCCCCACGAGCCCCTTCTTCGGAAAAAATCGCGCGTGAAAGAGTCGCAAGAGGAAACATTCAGTGGATACGATTTCTTGTTCCAATAGTTATTGAATGGAACATACCAGTTTTCATTGTTTCAATGAGGCGCATTGCGCGGCTGTATTGGGCAATTGTCCCAATCGCGATTGCATTTTCAACTTCAGTGGCGATCTTTGAATATTTTCCATCCAACGTTTTGATTGGGTTTGCTTTAGCGTCATTTTCAATGTGTTTGCAGCTTTTCACTTTTTATAAAATTCCCGGATTCATGGCCTCAATTCGTTCCCTATTTCATTTAATAACTGGCAAGCGTGAACAAAAGGAAAATGTGCTATGGCAGTAGAGATAGGCCTAAAATGGAAGGTGTCCAGGAATTTTTTTCTTTTGTTCCTGCAGGCCTTAAAAACACACAAGCTAAAGCTCCCTGCGATGATGAGAAATTTCTTTATGTTTTTTCTCACATCAAAATTAATTGGTGCTCTTCCACTTTATCGCGGTAGGCTGAAACTAGGAACGAACGTTCGAATTCAAAAATTCCGAACAATTCAGTTGTTCGGGAAAAACGCCCATATTGAATTGGGCGAGAATTCCATCGTGTATGAGAACGCTCTTCTTGAGGCTGTTGAGAGAGGGAGTATTCGCATCGGGGATTGCGGTATTTTGGGAGACTGCCGTATCTCTTCGCGTGAGAGTGTGACTATTGGGAAGAGAGTCTTGGTGAGTTGGAATGTTTTTATTCAAGACTACGACTCACATCCGATAGTTCCCGAGGTCCGTGCCGAGCAGGTGAAGCGTATCTGTCGGAGGTTTTACCCGCAGTTTACCTCGAGCAATCAAATTGAGGATGAGCTTATACTGTCTCAGTGGGCGCCGCCGAGTGAGCCTATCTTCATAGGCGACGATGTTTGGTTGGGCGCAGGGGTTATCGTTCTTAAAGGCGCTCAAATTGGTCATGGTTCCACCGTGGCGAGCGGGAGCGTGGTGACTTCGGGTGTTTATCCACCACGCAGTGTTTTGGCCGGCAACCCCGCAAGGGTTGTGAAGAGCATTGCCGATTTTGGTGAAAAATCATGAGGGTGATGCAGCTCACTCAATACCTTGCAATGGGTGGCTTAGAAAGATGTGTGACCAACCTGGCGGTTGATCTCAAATCGCGGGGCATCGAGACCTGCGTTGCCGTTTATGAAAAGGATGGCATGTGCGAACTGTTTCGCGGACAACTTTATGCGCGGGGAATTCCAGTTTTTGGTTGGCAGAAGACAAAAGGGTTTTGCATTAAAACTCTCATTAACCTGCTCTTGATAGTTTCGAGGAACAAAATTCAAGTCATACATTCACACGACTTAGGTGCACTCATATATGCGGTTATAGTTTCTATTCTTACATTTTTCTCTGTTCGTGTTGTTCACACGCAACACAGTTTTGTTCATTTCAATAAAAATAAATCTAGATATGTTTTTTATGAGCGGCTTTTTCCTCTCTTGGCTGCTCATATATGCACCGTCTCTGTTGCTTTGGAGAAATGTTACCATTCGCTCGGAATCCCTCGTAAGAAGGTTTCAACCATTCCCAACGGGATCTGGTTTCCCTCCGAGTTACAATCTCAAGCTTCGGCAATAAGAGAGATTCAAATTAAGCACAGCCTGAATACCTTGGCTTGGCAGCGGATTGAATTTAGCAACAAGCGCATACTTTTGTCCCTAGGGCGCATTGTGCCTGGAAAAGGTGTTGATCGTATCGCACGACTGTGGAGTCTGGTTTCCGAAGAAACCGCGTCTCAATGGGTGCTGTTTTTAGTTGGGCCGGCGAACGATTTGTATCTAGAGTCCGAAATTTTGCCGAATTTGGAGAGTCTGAAAGACAGGTGTTTTGTGCTTGGTTCAACAGATATGCCTTTCTTATTTTACAGCGCTGCAGATGCGTTTATTTCGCTCTCTGAGCAGGAGGGGATGCCTTTGTCTGCATACGAGGCCATAGGATCTGGATTGCCTGCACTTCTTTCCGATATCGATGGCCATAGTGCTCTTTCGTCGAACGCAAGCCTCCTTTCGGATAACGGGGACCTAAGAGATGCTGAGAATCTGTCGGCATGGTTGCAAGGCCTTTCTCGAAGAGATTCAAGCCTATCGTGGGAAAAAATGGAAAGGTTTCGGAAAAGCGTTTCTTTTTCTTCAATGGTTGAAAGCTATCTGAAGATGTACAGAAAATTTGCATTACTTATCATTTTTGTTGCGACTTCGTTTGTCATTCCATCGCACCTCTCTGCAAATTATCAATCACAAACGTTAACTTCTGTTCTTGAACGCCCAGAATATTTGCTGCCTTCGGATTGGGAGAGCGAATTCAATGTTTTTCTTTCGCGAGGCGAAAAGATTCTGCTCACACTCAAGAATCAAGATCGCTGCGGTATGCTTCCGGAATTGAGTCAGAATTTACGTTCTTCTGGTTTAACCATTCAGTGGTATGGTGGAGTTTCGCTTCCTGTTCAGAAGCCTTCATTTGAGGGTGCTGTCGCGCGTCCGTATGTTGATGCCTTAGTGCCTCTGAAGAAGGAAGTTCCTTGCAGTGGAACACCAGAAAACGGCTTTTCTTGGCTTTTTGGAGAAATTCAAGCGCTGCCTACAGCTCTCCCAGGAAAGCATTCTGGGAGACTCGTGAGCCGTATGCGCACCAGGAATGATACCAACGGCGTTCCCAGCAAAATTTGGAATTTTCAAATCGAGATTTTTTCTTACCGGCTTCCAGAAAAATGGCAATTGCCGTTGAGGGCAGAATTCACGCCCTTTTTTGCGTCGTTGGCTCATTTCGGTGCGTCGAGCGTCGAGGAAGGTGCTCTCACGAGAAAATACATCGCTGCAATGGTCGAGAACCGTATTTTGCCACTTAAATCGTGGATCAAACACCCCTTTCAAAGTGACGGGCAGGAGTCCGACGCAGATTTTCTCTTGAGTAGGTTTCCAAATCAGAAGCTCTCCTTCACGAGTAGCGTTTTGTCTGCTCTTCCTGATTGGGTTGAGGTCGATCTCCCGCGCACAGATAAGCCTGAAGAGGCAGAGCGAGCGACTTATTGGAACCGTTGGCAGGATTGGCTGTTTCACGACAGTGAAGATCCGGTTGAGCAGTACACGAAGATTCGATTTCGCAACCGACCTTTTGTCTATCTCTGGGATGAGCCAACTCAGGAACAATTCGGCCAACTGCATATTTATGCAGAATCTGTGCAAGCATTTGCTCCATTGGTAGCAAACCTCGTGACTATTTATCCCTGGGATAGCTTCCAAGAATATATCCAAATATTCGCCCCGCTTTTGCAGCAAATTGCTCATGAGGGCAAACCGACTCTCCGACCAGGGCGCGAACTCTGGAGCTATGTGAGCTGCATGAGTCATGGATGCGGCTCTGACTATTCGAGTGGAGAGCCTGATTTCGTCATCGAGCGAAATGCAGCATACATTCGAGTCTGGGCTTGGATGGCGAACGAATATGATCTAAAGGCCGTGCTCTACTACAGCGTCAACAACTTCTGGCGAAAATCGCTACGAACAGATCCATGGAGCGACCTCTACGATTTCTCTGGTAACGGGGATGGAACGCTCTTTTATCCGGGCCGTCCCGGAATGTTCGGACTGAATGAGCATTTACCAGTTCCATCATTGCGGATTAAATTCTGGCAGCAGGCGTCATTTGATGCCGAATACATTCAACTTGCGAAAAAAAATAATCCTTCATGTTTCGAAAAGGCAAAAAACCAAATCAATCTCGTGAAAGATGCTTTCACTTGGAACCGCGACTCACGCGTATATCAAAAAGTGAGGTTGAACTTAATAGAATGCGTTCGGCCGCATTTGCAGCAGCTGACAAGTTCGATGGGGAGTGGGCAATGACAGCCGTTTCAGTTGTCATTCCAACCTACAACCGACTTGCACTCTTGAAGGAGAGTATCGCCTCGGTGCGCATACAATCGCATCCTGCAAGCGAAATAATAGTTGTCGACGATGGCTCAACGGATGGCACACTCAATTGGTGCACGACGCAGAACGATATCAGGGTGCTTCACTGCAATCGCGGTGGGCCGTCGGCTGCGAGAAACATTGGGGTAAGCTCCTCAGTCTCAGACTGGATTGCCTTTCTTGACTCCGACGATGTCTGGCTTCCAGATCACCTCGAAACTCTCATTCATGTGCTGCAAAAGAGTTCTAACATCAGATGGCTCATTGCGAATTCAATTGTCACCGACGCGCAACTGGTTCCTTATCAAGGCATTCAGGGGTTCGCGTTTGCCTTTCCTATCTTCAAGAAAAGTGTTCTCAGATTCAACAAGATTTTTCCCAAAGTCATGGGTGGATTGGTATGGCAGGGCAATGCCAAGAAGCAAGCACTGCTTGGCAACTGGCTCCAACCTTCAGGGCTCTTTCTAAGAAGAGATTTCTTCATGCAGGTGGGAGGTTTCAATCAAAGATTATTCCGCTGCGAGGATATGGACCTTCTTTTGCGTCTGAGTTTGCTTTCCCATGCGACCCTCTCGCTGCGTCAAACGTATTTATGGAGACAGGGACAAAGCGATTCACTGGCTGCTGATAAGAATGCTCTTCTTCTCAAAAAAGGTGCGCTTAATGTTCTCCTGAATCCAGGATTTGAATTAGTTAAAAACACGCCGGGTTTGTTTCCGGTTTGGCTCTGGAGCGTTTTTCAACATGGATTCGACTATGTTTTCTCAGTTGTGCTGAGGAAACTCAAAAGTTTCGAAAATTTAGCATTCCTTCAGGCAGGCATTCAAACGGGAGTTTCCCTATTGAACATCATAACGCCAGTCGTACTTTCTCGACACATGAGTCAAGCTGATTTTTCCGAATATCGCACCTTTGGACTCTATCTTTCAGCCTCTACCTCATTGAGTTTAACATCGGGCTTTTGGAGTCTCTTACCTTTTTGGAATTCACAAGGTGAATCGGGCAAAAAAGATTCAGCGATTGCATTCAAGATGACCATTGTTTTTTCAATTGCATCTGCCATTCTTTTGTTGTTCATGAAGCCTCTGAGCGGAAATGAATCTTCTCCTCTGAACAGCCTCTTTTTATCTCTTTCTATTATTGCGCTTCTGCCCTCTTTTTTCTTGGAGCAAAGGCTGTGTTTCGACGGCAAGGGCCTAATCACCACAATCGTTTCTTCTCTGTTTGAGATACTGAAAATAATTGCCATCTTCGTTTGTATCTTTTCTCTCAAAAGCATTGCAGCGGTATTTCAGGTGATATTTGTTTTTCTGATTTTGAAATTGGCTGTACTTTTCTGGGGTTCTTTGCGGTTGAATCTCATTAAGAGAGAAAGCCTCCATGTCCTCAGTGCATGGCCAGTGCTGAAGCAAGCTTTTCCCGTTTGTGTTGCCTCAGCGCTGCTAACCCTTGCTAGCACATTCGATCGATTTTACCTGAGTCGAAAGATCAGTGCTGAGGAATTTGCTGTCATTGCCGCGGGATTTATTTCTTTGCCGTTCATAGGTTTTTTTGAGCAATCAGTTTTTCAAAGGGCTATTCCAAAAATAGCTCTCTCGCTCACCGAAAATAGATTTCAGGAGGTTGAGGAACGGCTTTCAAATGCTGTTCGGCAGATCTCTGACGTCGTTGTGCCCTTAACACTCACGTTAGTTGTTTTCTCAAATCAGATTGTGAGAATAATTTTTGATGAGAGATATTTCGGTGCGGGAATAATACTCATGCTTTTTTCTGCGCTTAATATTTGTGCTTGTTTCCCTGGCGATATTGTCTCGCGAGCAAGAGGGAAGTCGAGAGAAATCTTTATATTTTCATTTATAAATGTTTTTTCAGTCATTGGATCGGTCCTTATCGGATATTTTTATTTTGGATCTTTGGGAGTTGTTGCTGGTTGCATTCTGACCACAATTCTGTGTCGAATTTTATTTTTTGTTTATCAATTGAAAGTTCAAGATATTTCAGTTTTTCGATTTATTAAGAGATCCTTTAGTTTTGTGAAATTTGCGACCTTATCTTTCGCGCTTGTTTCCGTGGGGTGGGTTCTGAGAGAAATTGCAGCGGGACCATTGATTTCTTTGGCTTTGGCTTTTGTGATTCTTGTCCTTTATTTTGTTTTTTTTCAACTGAGATGGTGGCAAAGAAAAACGCACTCGTGAACGAGGAGTCTGGGAATGGGACTATTATCGAATCCACTCGTCATTCTTGGTTATCATGGAATTGTAGACGACCATCGCGATGCCCTAGACGATTTTTGTTTTGTTGATGTTAATAAATTGAGAGCAGATTTGAAGTCGGTGTCTGAATTGGGATGGCAGTTAAAAGGATTGCGTGAAGGAATGTCAGAATTAGCCGAGGGCAAACTTTCAAAGCCCACGGTTGCGATCACATTTGATGATGGGTTTTCTTCCGTTCTCAATCGCGGGAAATTAGTTCTCGAAGAGTTCGGTGTTAAAGCAACAATTTTCTTGCCAACGCGATTTGTAACAAATGGTCGGACTCTTTGGTTTACTGACGTGATAAGCGCACTCAAGCGAACGAAACTCAAAGAATTTGTTTTCTTGGGTCGGGCTTTTCGAATTGAAAGTTATGTGGAACGTGTTCAAGTGAATCGTAAGATTCAAAACTTTCTCCGTTGCCTGCATCCAATTGCCATAGATGAAATGATTTCAGAATTGCACAGCTCGCTTCATTTGAATGTCACTGATGTAAAGAGCGAATTCGCTATCATGAATCTTCTCGATTGCGAGCGAGCAATGAGTTCAGGTGTCTTTGACTTTGGGGCACATTCCGCTTCGCATGCCATTCATTCTCAAATGGATCATGCCGAGTTGAGTCGCGAAATCGATGAGAGCTTGAATATGATTTCTTCACTGAGTCTCAATTGCCCGTTGCTTTATGCATATCCAAACGGTCGCAGGCAAGATTTCTCAACACGCTGCGAAGAAATTCTCGCAAGAAACAATGTTGCCTGTGCGTTGACAACCATTCCGGGCTGGAATTTTGAGCTCCGTAAGCGTTTCCAGTTAAAGCGCTTTTGTATCGGTCGAAACACCAATATTTCCGACGTTCTTTCTTCCTGGCGGTGGCGTTTTTTAGGGCGTTTAGTATGACTTCCATGAGTGGAGTCAGCATTGTTGTGACCGATGCAGAAACTGCGGCCGCACTGGCGTGTATTCGAGCTCTTGGTCGATGTGGATACTCTGTCTATGCGGTGGGGAGTCTGCCATTCCCAGCGGCGGCGGCAAGCCTGTACCTAGCCTCATATGTTCAGATTGCTTCCCCTTGGGGTGAGCCGGCTCCGTTCCTGGATGGTCTTCTCAAATTTTGTAAATCGGTGAGTGCCGACTTGGTGCTTCCGGTGAGCGAGGCTGCCGTTTATCTGTTATCTTCTTTGAGGCAATCAGAGGAACTACCTTTTGCTTTGCTCTGCTCAAATGAAGCTCTCTTGCAAGTTGGCCTCAGTAAAATCGAGACTTTTAGAAGATCAATTGCAACTCAAACGCCCGTTTCGCAGGGATACATTCTCGAACCGGGAGACAGTTGTGATCAGATTCGAGCTCTCGGGTGGCCTCTTATTGTGCGCACCGACAACTGGGTCGACGATAAAGGGATTTACAGGAAGGGACAGTCCTGGATAGCAAGAAGTAGTGCAGATTTTCTTGCGTTAAAATGGGAAGCCCACTCTCTGTGCAGACCTATTGTCGTTCAAAAGTATATTGTTGGGAGTGGGGTCGGTGCTTTCTTTCTTTTTTGGAACGGCCATATTGTGTTGTGGCATACTCACAAGCGGTTGGCAGAAATTCCCTGGCAAGGAGGTGTTTCCGCCCGCCGAATGCTTGATTTTAATAACGAAATAAAAGTTTTTTCCGAACGTTTCATGTCTGGTCTCGGAGTGTCCGGCTTGGCTATGGTGGAGTATAGAGAAGCCAGCAAAGAACGCTCTCTTTCAAGTGCGAGTCCCTATTACCTGGTAGAGGTTAATGCCCGACCATGGGGTTCAATGGCATTAGCTCTTCATGGCGGTATCCCTTTTCTGACTCAATGGATAGACCATCATCTGCGGGTGCAATCCAAAACTGCAGCACCTCTTCTAGCAAGGAAGCCACTCGAAACGTCACATTCCGGATTAATCTGCACATCACTCTTTCCAGGGGAAGCGCAACACTTGATCAGTGTGGGTAGTTCTTTGGTCCAACGAGAAATTTCATTAAAAACCGCACTCAATTTTCTGAAGCATTCTATATTTTGTCTCTTCAATCCCCAGGCGCATTTCGATTTTCTAGTGAAAGATGATCCACTCCCGGCGGTGCGACAATTGTTAAATGCTCTGAATTGGATGTTCTCTTCCCTTTTGCGAGTGTCGCGAAAATTATTAACGAGGCTATGTCTTGATATTGCTGAGAAGGGTTATAGGTTCGCGCGGCCAAGAAGAGTTGCTTTTGACGTTTCTCCGAAGTCAATTCTTGTTGTGTGTCTTGGAAATCGTTGTCGAAGTCCATTTTTGGAACAGATTTTACGAATGAAGCTTGTCGGCATGGACATTCAAGTGACTTCCCGTGGCATTCGAGTGGTGGAAAAAAATGTCCCACGTCGGTTTCATGAGATTTTTAGGCACCACGGATGCTCTGCTGAGGAACATTTCGCGCGTCAGCTTGAGGCAGATGATCTCAATTTAGCCGATGCTGTGGTTGTTATGGAACTTTGGCATCTGCTCTACGTCGTTCGGAAGTTTGGTTGGAAAAATCTTCGAAAATGTTGGATTCCTCTGGGTGAGAAGAACGAAAAAATTGAAATATGCGACCCTTATTCTATGGGGCCTGTTGATGCCAGTCGCGTTTTCACTGAGCTCGAGACGAGAGGGACGAGGTTTGCGCGAGCAATCAAGGAAACAAGATTTTCTTATCCTGTGACCCCTGAAAACGACTTCGTAACAGGGGAGTGAAAATTTCATCGAGTGTTTTTGCCGTTTTTTCAATTGAATGTCTTTTTTGAAATGCCCTGCCTCCGGCCTTCCCTTTTTCTTCGCATTGATTTTGATGCACAGAGGTTAGGATATCTACCCACTCGCATAAATTGTTTGTTGTCCAACATCCTTCTTCGGGAATGCCTGAAAGGCCGAGTTCTGTTCCTAAGCATGGAGTCTCGAGACTCAGCGCTTCAAGCGCTTTGACTCTGACACCCGAGCCGGAAAATATTGGCACAATCATAAGGTCACTTGCTCTGATAAGTCGCTTTGGGTCATCGACATAGCCGTGGAAGATTGTGTTTTCTGGCCTCGTTCTAGTGAACTGTTCGGTTTTGCGTCCAACGACGTGAAGACGTATCTGAGGCCGCATTGAACAGACCTTGGGCCAAACATTTGCGAAGAACCATTTCAATCCCTCTTTGTTTGGCCACCAATCGATTCCTCCGAGCCAGATGATTTGGAAAAAAATATTTTCATTCTTTGCATCTGAAGTGCTTAAACTCTGAGTGGCCTTTTTTGTCTCTTTTTGAATAGGTTCCAGCATTGCGAGTGGCAGTGTGTAAAGATGACCTGTTTTGTTGAGTTGTTCTTTCATTTGAATCGTATCTGCGGAGTTAATGAACAAGACAGAGTCGGCATGCTTAATGATTTTGAGCTCGAATTCATCCATCAGCTTCGACTGGTATCTGAAAAATGGCCGCATGAGAGCGCTCGCCTGTGCTGTATAATGCTGCCAGAGGCTGCCCTCGAGATTATGAGCTCGATAAATGTTTATCTTTGAAGCAAACGATGCATCACACTTTTGAATCAAATCTTGGCGGGCAGGTTCTGAGGCTGTTCTTCAGCGCGTCACCAGTGAAAATCGAGGCAATAAATTTGATGTCGACATTGTTCAAAACAATGCGCCAGAAAATGAAGCTGCA
>CAIZJW010000248.1 GCA_903933385.1 uncultured Silvanigrella sp.
TCCTCCACCGCCGCCACCTGCACCGCCAGCTGCGGCTGCACCAAAAGTTGTTCCTCCACCGCCGCCACCACCTGCGGCTGTTCCGCCAGCACCACCCGCGCCACCACCTGCACCGCCAGCTCCGGCTGCACCTAAAGTTGTTCCTCCACCGCCGCCGCCAGCGGCTGTTCCGCCCGCGCCACCACCTGCGGCTGTTCCGCCAGCACCACCCGCGCCACCACCTGCACCGCCAGCTCCGGCTGCACCCAAAGTTGTTCCTCCACCACCGCCACCACCTGCACCGCCAGCTGCGGCTGCACCAAAAGTTGTTCCTCCACCGCCGCCACCACCTGCGGCTGTTCCGCCAGCACCACCCGCGCCACCACCTGCACCGCCAGCTCCGGCTGCACCCAAAGTTGTTCCTCCACCGCCGCCAGCAGCGGCTGTTCCGTTCGCGCCGCCTGCGCCACCACCAGCACCGCCTGCTGCGGCTGCACCAAAAGTTGTTCCTCCACCGCCGCCAGCATCAGCTGTTCCATCCGCGCCGCCTGCACCGCCAGCTGCGGCTGCACCCAAAGTTGTTCCGCCACCGCCGCCGGCATCTGTAGCTCCAATGTCACAAGCAGCCGCGGCGCCTGTACCGAGCAGTAGGCAGATCGCTGAAGACGTAAAAAAACAGGAAACAGGTCCACACCTCCAGCCCAACAAATCCGTCTCAAACAGTTCCACATATGATAGCCCTGGCAAATTCGGTGCAGCAGAAAAATCAGCTCCTGCAAGCCTTCATCAATTCGAGGCACCACCAGCATCTGGCGCGCCTAAAGAATTAGAGCTGCTTCTCCATGGAAAGACTGAACAAAACTACATTTTTGGTATGAAGAGAGAATTTTTCTTTCCCCTTTTGTTCATTGTTTTCATGCTGGTTGCCGGCTATTTTTTTGTCGGAACTGGATTCACTCATTAAACCTAAGCCTCAAGTTATCACAGCAATTAATTTGAATTATTTTCATAATAATCAATTCTACTGAGTACTATTTGCCTTCAGTTCCTTTTTTGAGAGTCCGATGAAGAGTTGTGAATGATGCTCTCTCATTTGGAGATCTCTCATGGTGTCAAGACGCTCAAGGACGAAGTCTGGGCAACAATCTGGTCGGTTTGCAGAATCCCGACAAGACGGCACGAGCCGCTTAAAACGGCTCGCGCTGTACAGGCGCTATCGATCTAAAATGTCATACAAGGCGACACTTTTCTCAGAAGTGAACAAACTCATTTTCGTGCAAGATTTTGAGGGCGCGAGTCGTCAACTTGCTCAATTGGCGGGTTTGTTTTGGCATGACTCAGAAATTCACTTCAGACGGATAGAAGTTGCCTGCAGAACGGAAATACTCCCTGAAGTGAGCGAAGAATACAAGCGTCTGAAGGCGCTCAACCCAGATCATTTTACACTTGATGCAGCCTGGTTGTTGAGTCAAATTCGCCAAGAAGAGTTATTAACGGACGAAAGTATTTCCAAAAATGACATCTTACCTCGCTCAGAAATAACCGGGATGAGACACAAAGATGTCGTTGCCTTAGACGCCGAAAGTGAAACATTTTCGGATCGCCGTCAGGGGTTGCATGATGACACAACTCGGCAACTCGTCTCCCGCTGGGAATCAAGTCGCCCGATCACTGCAACGCCCTCATCACGAGGATGGCGAGTCGAGCGTTCTCCGTCTTTTCCGGATGATCTGGCTCCAGCGAACATTCCAACTCTACCAGAAGCGTCAGCCGATTCAGAGGTGTTTGCCTCAACTCATGAGGTCGAAGAATCGCACCCACGGAAGGCCACTGAATTACTCAAAAGCCAACATCCTTTGCTTTCTGCAGCGCTCCGCCTGCGCGATCGTGAGCCCAACAGCTCTGCTGCTTGGTTTGTTCTCGGTTGCGCACTTGAACTTGCTGGACATCTCCAGGAGGCAGTTGATGCCTGGACTCGTTCATATCAACTGAACCCAACATCTCTGGCTGTGCTAGCGACAATGGCTGAACTCCAACAGATTGGAGCACTTCCCGAAAATAGCACCGACTACGCCGAAAAGTTCGAACAATTGGATAAGTTTCTTGTCCATGGAACTTATGAAACTCACATCCAACTCTACAAACACTTTCTTGAAAAGCGCGAGAGTAATCATGCAATCGCGGCGCTTCGAACACTTGCAGACTGGATGCAAAGACAGCGAGGAGAGGTTCCTCCGGAAATCGAGATTCTCTGCTTACTTGGCGCCATGAATGCATACAAACAAGATGCAAATATTTCTGCCGCTGAAGCATGCCGGCGTGAGGCAGAAAATATAGCCATCGCCTGTAAAAAAGCCCCGAAGAGCTCTGCTCAAATTGCATTCATTGGACAGATAGCCGAGGAATACGGCTTGCCAAATCTGGCTAGGCTCTGCTTTTATTCGGTCTTGATTGCAAGAGATACTCCGCTTGATCTCGCGAGCAAAACCGCAGCGCACTGTGTGGCGCACTACGCGTCACTGTCACTCAAAGAGTGCTTGAAAACGACTTATTTGAATCACGCTGGCAATGCTGAGATTCGCTTCTGCCAGCTCCTATGTGAACTTACCCTTGCGTCGGTTTCTATTCGTCCATACATGGAAAGAAAAAATAAAATTCGTGATGCTCTTGGACGTAACCAGGCAGCTGTTGCGCTCCAGTTGATGCAAGAAGCTTTGCAAGAAACCAACGATGATGCGGAAATTCATTTTTACATGAGTGAAATGCTGTCGCGTTTGGGCATCACAGAAAGAGCCAAGCACCATTTCTCAATGATGTATGAATTGGATTCACTCAACGTTGAATCAGTTCTGCGTTATCTTAACTTTCTAATAAAAACAAAAGAGTTCTTCTCGGCTCAAGAGATTGCCAGAAAGACTAATGAAGTACAGGGGCTCACCGCTCAACAGCGCAGTGAATTGCATTGGGCGCGCGCAAGTGCACTGCTCGCAATAGGCGAAACGGAAGAAGCTAAGCAGGAAATTGATCGGTCTCTGAAAGCAAATCCGTGGAATGGGCAGTATTTAATGGTCGCGCTGAAACTCGCCGTTCCATCGGCGATTAGAAACAGTGATCCCAATTTTGGGGAATGGACTTTTAATACACTTGATTCTCAATTTTCAGGCAGTCAAAGCACTTTAACAGATGAAGTCATCAACCAACTTGTCGAACACGGCCGCAAGGCGCTTCAATCAGGATTGTCCGAGTACGCTTTTATTCTCGGAAAACTTCTTTTCATGCAGCAAGAAAAAAATGAGAGCGTGATAGAATACTTCAGCAAAGTGGGGGCAAGTTATCAACCCCGACTCGCTGCGCAACAAACGCTCCTTCTTCTTCAAACTGGCAACAACAAATGGACCTTCTCGCACCTGGCAATGTGTATTGCACGCATGTACAGCCAAGCGATGGAGTGGCCATTAGTGGATGAGTGGTTAGATATTGCAGTCAAGGCCGGTGTTGAAGACAAGCTCGTGCGTTCCAAACTTTTTGAGCTGGAAGCTCTCAAATTAGCTTTGAACGGAACGAACTTCCGCAAAGCCCAAAGTCTGCTGGAAGCTGCTCTGGATATTTACGACGGTTCGCAAAAAGTACCCTCTGAAACCGGCGTGCTTCACGGTTACCTCATTCTGGCACAAGGAAACATCAAGGCTGGAATAGAAAAAATGCAGACGTGCATGGGCGAGTCAAGCTCCATTCAGAACCTTTATTTCTTGATCAAGGGACTTGAAAGAGCGGGCAAGTTGTCGGGTAATGAGGGCGATAACATCCTTAGACTCTACAATCTGGCACCGACCAACATGCTCGAGCAAAAGCTCATTGAGGAAATCTATTGCACCGTGGGCTCATATCGAACGGGTTCACCCGTCAATCTTGCCTGCTAGCTCACATCTTTACCTTGGTGAAACTCGCACACCTATGAGAGGATGGCCCTCTCATAGGGAGCCAGGTTATGGCAATGCGCAGAAGAACCTCGAGCCGCAAAGCGGCTGGCCAAAGTGTTGCACAACTCAAGAACATTAGAAGTCGGGTCAGTCTGGCTCCTGAGTGGTGGACTGGTAAAACTCACATTCTCATCGACATGGATGGCACGTTGATTGGTCAGCCCGGAGCAACGTTCCACAATTTGTTTGCAGTCTTTGCATTTCTGCGACTCAGCGCGTTGGCCTCATACAGCGACCTCTATCGGGCAGTGAATAAAACCATAAGAACAGTGTTGTCGAATCATCAGTTCGCAAACAACGAGGACGCATTCTTCGAGACTCTCGCAAGAGAACTGAACGTCACTCGACAAAAGCTCGAACGCTTTGCCGGACGATTCTTTGATTCTGATTACCCATTCATATGCCTATTCCTTCACTCGGAACCCCATGCGCGTCGCCTTTTAGATCTGCTTCATGCAACAGGCCGTCACGTCACGTTAGCAACCAACGCAATTTTCGGCCGCCGAGAAATCGAGCTCCGACTCAAAGCCTCCGACCTATATCTCCACGATTTCGACCTCGTGACCTCATGGGATGTGATGAAATCAACAAAGCCACATACAGCATTTTTCGAAGAAACCCTGCGGAAAATTGGTGGCGCCCCAGAGTCAACTGTCATGATCGGCAACGATCCTTTCTATGACTTACCTGCTCACCAATTGGGAATAGACACCCTACTAGTGGGTGCACGTCTTTCAATTGGAGACATTGCCGACTCACTCGAGGCAACTCTTTCAGCTTCTGAACGTATGTAACGTTTGAGCTAAAATCGGCTCAGCTACCCTTGGCATTTCTTGCATTTAGATAGGGCTCTGCAACAAGCAGAGCTAGCGCCGCCAGAGCGTGCTGAATCTGACCCGAGCGCGCCATCATCAGCGCTTCTTCAACGGGAACCATCCGAATCCGAATTTCCTCAAAAGGGTCTTTATGGGCCCGCGGAACCGCAAGAGGCTGGCAGTCAAAAGCGATAAAATAGGTGATCCTATTTCCCTGAATCGCAGGATTAGGAGCAAAGCCGGGAAGTGAGAGAACTCGTTGACTCGTGAGACCAGTTTCTTCTTCAAGCTCACGCAAGGCTGCCATTGTCAGATCGTTTTCTCCGGGATCAACAGCTCCCCCTGGAGTTTCGAGGGTGATTGTATTTGTACCAATCCGATGCTGTTCAATAAGGACGACATGGCCGTCGGCCGTCATGGGAATCACATTGACCCATTGCGAGCAGCGAATCGTGTACATCGCCTGACGATGCTGACCGTCGTGGCTGATCGCTTCCCGAGACTCCACTCTGAAGATGGGGCATCGATAGGTTTCCTCGGGTTGGCCCAATTGAAATTTGCGAAGTTCAGAGTCTTTGGGGTGAGTCATGAGTGAGTCCTTCCGGGTGTCTTTTGCCACACTGTTTTGCCAGCATGGCGGATGCAATGCTATGTAAGAGCCGTTCTTTTTGGCAAGCCCTTAACAGGAGGCCTTCATGGCTCTGATCTCTTTGCGCCAGCTTCTCGACCACGCCGCTGAAAATACCTACGGAGTTGCGGCTTTCAATGTGAACAATCTGGAACAGATCCAGTCCATCATGGAAGCAGCCAAGGAAACGAACAGCCCGGTGATTATACAGGCGAGCCGCGGTGCACGCGCCTATACCAATGATGTATTTTTGCGCCATCTTATGTTTGCCGCAGTTGAACTTTATCCAGACATTCCGGTGTGCGTTCACCAAGACCACGGGAACTCACTGACAACCTGTTTGTCTGCAATCCGTAATGGCTTTACGAGCGTCATGATGGATGGCTCGCTGATGGAAGATGGAAAGAGCCCTGCATCCTACGAATACAACGCTAAAATTACACGAGAAGTGGTCAAGTGCGCACACGCTATGGGCGTGAGTGTGGAAGGTGAATTAGGCTGCCTCGGTTCCCTCGAAACGGGTGAAGGCGAAAAAGAAGACGGCCATGGTTTTGAGGGCAAATTGTCTCACGACCAACTACTGACCGATCCAGACGAAGCCGCCCGGTTTGTCGAGGAAACAAAAGTCGACGCCTTGGCCATTGCCATCGGCACAAGTCATGGTGCCTACAAATTTACCCGCAAACCTGACGGCAACATTATGAATGTTGAGCGCATCAAAGCCATTCATAAAAAATGTCCAAACACTCACCTTGTGATGCACGGTTCAAGCTCTGTGCCTCAAGATCTGCAAGATGAGTTCCGCAAATACGGCGGAGAAATGAAGGCAACCTGGGGTGTACCTGTGGCGGAAATTCAAGAAGGGATCCGCAATGGGGTTCGTAAAATCAACGTTGACACAGACAACCGTCTTGCGATGACAGTGGCGATCCGCAAGGTATTCAAGGAAAACCCCGCGGAATTCGACCTTCGCAAGTACATGGCCCCCGCCCGTGCCGCAATGCAAAAAATTGTTGCAGAGCGCATGGTTCAGTTCGGTCAAGCAGGACAAGCGAGCAAACTTAAGCCGCTGAGCTTGGATGTTATGGCCAAACGCTACTTCTAAGCTCTTTTCCAACACCCGCAAGCATGTTCAAAAGATCCCGAACAACATGCGCAGGGCCAGCCACGATGTGCTTGTCACTCAAGACGTCGAACGGCTGGCCTTCATAGTTTACCACCATGCCACCTGCCTCTTCCACGAGCAAAACACCCGCAGCCATATCCCATGGGGATAAACGCGACTCAAAAAATCCGTTGAAGACACCTCTTGCCGTCAGGGCAAGATCGAGAGCAGCGGCTCCATTGATCCTCATGCCAAGAATTCTATTTTGCATTATTTCTATGCATCGAATCACTCCATGCAGAGATTCACCCTTGTTGGAGCTAAATCCCGTTGCCACACTCCACCGTCGTGGTTCTGAGCCAGCGGTCGATTTCATAACCTCACCATTCACGGTTGCACCTAGCGCACGACCGGCACAGTAGAGATCGCCTGTTCCTGGATGAAAAATGGCAACCCTCTCTGGCTTGAACTGTTCGCCCCGCATGACTCCGCAAGCCACCGAAATGCAATGATAAATATTGCCTTTTGAGAAATTTGTGGTGCCATCAATAGGATCAATAATCCAAACCACCTGCCCGTCGGAAACAGCCCGACTCCAACCAGTTTCTTCACCTAAAAAGGTGTGATTTGGAAATTTCTTTGCAATTTCAGTCTTCAAAAAGTGTTCAGAAGCAACATCTGCCTCTGTGACTAGCCCCAGATCACCTTCTTTTTCATCGACCCGCATTTGTTGCCGGAAATACTTTAAAGTCAGCTCTCCTGCAGCTTTTGCCAGCTCGCCAACAAATTCTACCGTTGGCAAGTCAATGCTATTTTCGTCTTGAGACAGTGTCATTTGGCGCCTCTCCTATGAATTTCTAACAAGCCTTCAATTTGTGGACCCGTTCATGATAGGGTCGGATGAGACCTATGGTCTATATCCCCATGAAAGGTTCTACATGGAAACCAGCACCCTCATCGTGACTACAATAGTGCTGCTCATGAGCGCAGCTATCGGTGCGCTTCTGGCACGCAGTATGGTGAAGCGAACGCAGAATGCAGTCCAAGGACTCGGAGAATCGGCAGAGCAAGTCATCCGCAATGCCAAACAACGACGTGACGCCATTCTTGAAGAAGCCATGAAAGCAGCCAGAGAAGAGCTCGAGGCTGATGCCGTTCGGCTTGAGGAAGAGCGCGCTGTGGTTCGCGGATTCAATGACGATTTCGAACGTGAATTGAACCAAAGGCAGAGCAAAATCGACCGTAAATGGAATGAAATTCAGAATCAGGAAAGTCAGCTCGCAGCTCGTTTACAAAAAAGCCATGAGACACCGCCCGAGCTTGGAGAAATTGCGACAAGTCAGGCCGAGCTTGAAAATAAGCTCCTTGAAAATCTGATTATCAAAACCTCCGCTAACAAAAGTGAAATTGAAATCACCACACGCGAAGAAGTTCTCAATGCGGAGAAGCTCGGAATTTCGAAATGGATGCTCGAAAATCAGGAGCGCATAAAGGGTGAAGCGCAGCGCGGAGCTCGTGATGTTCTGCAAAGCATTTACAATCGCTACAGCCCGCGCTTCATTTGGCCCAAAACCAGCTTTAGCGTCGAAGCGCCTTCAAAAGATCTGGTGGCGAGACATTTCGGTGAAGAGTCACAACTTCAAAAGCTCATCCTAGAAGGAACTGACTCAGCCCTTGATATAGGCCTAGATCCTCAATCGAATGTAGCTCCGACTCTGAAGATTTCAGGAGGAGCCGGAGTCGACAAGGAAGTGATTCGCCTGACCCTGGAAGAAGTCTTCGGACGAAACCAGTACAATCCGGATAGGGTCAAACAAATCCTCCAAAAGCATCGACAAAACATTGATCGATTGATTCTCCGCATGGGCCAGGATGCTATCAAATCCCTGGGGCTCGACACTATGCACCCAGAAATTCTTAAGCTCATTGGTGCTCTAAATTTCAGAACGAGTCACAGGCAAAATCAGTACTACCACTCGCTTGAAGTTGCTCGCCTCGCGGGAATGCTTGCTGACGAAGTGGGAGTCGATCCCAAGCTTGCAAAACGTGCAGGTATTCTTCACGACATTGGCAAAGTACTCGACTATAAAATTGAAGGCAGCCATGCCGTGATCAGTGGCGATTACGCAACCCGCTTCGGTGAAGGAGAATTGGTTGTTGATACGGTTCTTTCACACCACGACGACAAAATCGTCGAAACGCCTCACGCATACATACTGAAGGCAGCCGATGCTATGTCGGGCGCTCGTCCGGGTGCACGTGTCGACATGGAAGAAGGATTTCAAAAACGAATTGAAGGCATCGCTGATGTTATCAACAGCTTTCAAGGTCAGGGAGTTACCGGATCAGCCATAATGCATGCAGGCCGCGAAATTCATGTTTTCGTCGACAATCGCCGCATCAAAGAAAAAGACATCGATCCACTTGCACAAAACATTTGCCGAAAATTGGAAAGCGACGTTCAGTTTCCAGGGCAGATCAAAGTCACCGTTGTAAGGCGCATCGAAATTTCAGAAGTCGCTTAACAGGACGATTCAATTTTGAAAAACAAGAACCCCGCAGAGAATTTAACTCTTCTGCGGGGTTCTTGTTTTAGCGATAACTAAACTAAATTATCAAAGTGCGATTCCAAAAACTGCACGAGCAGCCCAGAAGTCGTACTTTAATTCATCGGCCAAATCACTATATTTCAGTTTTCCACTCCCGAGGCTGTACTCGAGGCCAAGCCGTGTCAGCGGAAATGGAGTGATAAGACCGCGAAGAGTGACGCCCGTTTCGGAGCCCGATGATGCGTCGAACGACACTTTACTCAGAGGACTTTCAAACTCGGCGGTTCCACCCATTGGAAATGAATAATTCAAGCCCGCCTGGAGTGTCACAATAGGAATGATTCCCACATGAACACCTGCCTCCAAGCCAGCGGATTTTGATTTGATGTTTTGTTTTGTGACGATGTTGCTGGAAGTATACTCTCGCGCCATTGTGCCCATGCGCAGCTCGGGGCCAGCATAAACAGCAATTCCTGGGACTGGCGAAAGAATGTCGAAATGTCCGGCAACTTTGCCTTCAATTCCAGTCAGTGCTTTGTCGGATGCCTGTTCAGAATCTTGCGGAGTCATGCTCACAAGACCACCTGCAGCGAACACCCGAATATCTGCGTTTGCCGCATTCGCGCAAGTTGCAGAAACCAAACCAGCCAAGCCAACACAAGCCAAACGCAATGTCACATTCTGCATGAAAAACCTCCGTGTTATTTCAATCGCAGCTCTATCACAAAACCATTATTGTTGTTCTTGAATTCAAACTCCGACTCGCATGCGTGCGCCAAATCAATCCAAGTAATGAGACTGATGAGAGCGTAGAGAGTGTTCGGACTATTGGAAGGATCGGGAGCAAGAGCAATGAGCCCTTTTTCGATGCGTTCGTTCACACCAGTTGAGGAGTCATTTGCCACTTGAAGATAATCATCTGGAATCGACAGACCATCGACTTCCCATCGCGCGATCACACGTCCATTCACGCTTTTTGCTGAAAAAACGACGCTTGAGCCTCGTCGGGCAAAATAAGCTGAAGCCCTCCACGGACCAACAAGTAACCTTCGCAGCAAACCCTCATGTGCCGTTGCCTTCAGCGGAGTCACAATTGCTGCTTCAATATTGATGCCTTTGCGTCGCCAGGTGGTATCAAATGAATCGGCGACTTCCCGAAAAACAACAGCGGCATCGAGCAGCTTTGGCGGATTTTTACTCACCAATTTACAGATCATGCCTGGGGGATCATTGGCCAGGTAGATCTCAAATTCATCGAGACTATCTACAACTTCATTCCAGCGACGTTTCAACAGATTGGCCGACTCGGAGTGCTGGCTGCCTGGTTCGACGACGCGTTCATGAGCAGGGCGCACGTTCTGAAAAGATTTTTCGGACGCATAGGAGCGAACTTGGCTCACGAACTGTGTGAGCGCTAATTCAGGCGCAGGTGGGCCGCGCCGCCCCTCATCAACTTTTAGTTTATTTCGAAGCCAAGCAAAAGCAATGGACATAGGCGCGTCGTTCTTATGCAAAGGCAGAATCTTGCCGAATTCAGAACCCAAAAATCGAAGAATGATAACAAGGGCAAAAATGAAGCCCAACGTCACGACCATGATACCGACCGTGCTGGATGCTCCGTGTCCGCCTATCGTCAGGCGCACGCCAATGTGTGAAAACACAACAAGCACAAGAGCAGCCAATATCGCCAGCCTCAACTGCACAAGCTGCATAAAACCGGAGGCCAACAAACTAAAGAGACTCGGCGACTGTTCAGTATTCGGTGTTGGTCCGATATTCGCTAACGACGGCTTTTTCTTGCCTGCTGGCGCATACCATGGTTCTTGGTCGTTCGTTTGATTCATCCGATGCTCTCATTCTTTAGGCTTGGGGCGTTGGAGCGAGATCCACAATGCGCAGCTCAGACTTCAACCGTCCACCCCACCGCGACAGCCGACCTTCAACCACTAGATCGACAGGCACCCGAGCAGCAACAAACCGTTCAACTTCGGGAGCCAAGCCAAATGCGGTCAATGGTGCGGCTTCCTGGGAAGAAAGCCATACGCGTGCGTGCTTTGAATCAGGTGCTTGACCAATTCGTTTACTATGCCCCAGGCGGACCCGCCTAATCAACCATTTTGGTCGAGGATTTTCAGCACCAAACGGCTCAAGTGAATCGAGCATTGCACAAAGACTTTCCTGCAGCAGCTCCACTGGGACAACGCCATCGATTTCAAGCGTCGGTGCAAGTTGCTTGTTACCAAGAGCAAGACGCACCTGTCGTTCAAAAGTCTCTCGCAGCCAAGGGAGATCCTCTGGCTTCAGTGACATTCCTACTGCATATGCATGGCCACCGAAGGACAAGAATTTTTCCTTCATTGAGCAAAGTGTTGCATAGAGATCGAACCCTGGAATACTTCGCCCGCTGCCCTTCAACTTCTCATCAACCCTTGTAAGAATAAGCGTTGGCTTATGAAGCTTCTCAGCAATTCGTGATGCAACGAGCCCAACCACTCCAGCATGCCACCCGTCATCACAAAGAACGACAGAGCAAATATCTTGAGTCGAGGCCGAAGACATCTTTAAGGCCTGTTCCACGGCCTTTTTTTCTAGCTCCTGACGTGCCGAATTCTCACCATGTAAAAATTCTGCGAGCTCGATGGCACGTGGGTGATCTGTTGTCATCATTAATTCGGCAGCGGCCATGGCTGAACCCAAACGTCCCGCTGCATTCAGGCGAGGGCCAATTTTAAAGCCAACATCGGTTGCATCAACGACACCGTTGTCCATTTTCCAGCCAGCCAATCGCAGAAGAGCGGAAATTCCGATGCGTTGGCCATTGAGAAGATGCTCATACATCACCGAAAGGCCAACACGACAAAGGATATGATTAACTCCATTGAGAGGAGCCACATCAGCAATCGTTCCAATTGCGACGAGATCAAGAAATTTGCGGAGGTTCAGCCGGTCTGCGCGGGGATCATTTTTACGACGCAGCTCTGCGCGAAGTGCAATAAGCAAATAAAACGCAACTCCAACACCTGCGAGCATTTTGAAGGGAAAATCGCATCCAGGTTGCTTTGGATTCAAAATTGCAAAGGCATTGGGAAGCAGCTCAGGGGGCTCATGGTGATCAGTAATAATGACATCCAAGCCCAACTCACGAGCCCGTTCGCAGGCACTCACTGCAGAGATCCCGTTATCCACGGTGATAACGAGTCCACCTCCCAAAGCAGCAATTTTCTCGAGACCTACAGGGTTCAGCCCGTAACCCTCTGTCAGCCGATCGGGAATATAGATATCGACATCTTTTCCTAACTCTGAAAACGCCAATTTCAACAGAGCGCACGAGGTTGTGCCGTCGACATCGTAATCACCAAAAATAGTGATGCGTTCGCCAGACTCAAATGCACCGAGAATTCGCCCAAGAGCTTTCTTTATGTCTTTGAAACTTTGCCAAGGAGAGAGATGCGACAGCAATTCTTTGTCCGACAAAATACCATTGGCAGGAATCCCGCGCAGTTCAGAAAGCTTCTCTTCAATAAATCGCTCATAAAGAACAGCATCATTTAACGCCGCTGCTCGGAGCCGCCATCGGAAGCGGTCGGAACAACCTAATTCTTCTGTGATCACTTGAGAATGCAAGGTCGGTTCCGAAGTCTAAGATTAAGAAGGACGGCGGCGAATCACCACGGGTGGAATTTCATTTGGGTCTTTTTTCTGCTTCGCTTTTTGCGCAACCTCAGCAGGGCGCCAGCCAAATCTCTTCAAGATCTGATCCATCCAAATTGTGAGAGGTGCCGCAACGTAAATAGAAGAGTAAGTACCGACAAGAATCCCTACGAACATTGTCAAAGCGAAATCTTCAATCGCACCGCCACCCAGGAAGGTAAGAATGAGCAGCGCGCCAAGACCAGTTGCAGAGGTCAGAACCGTACGATTCATCGTCTGACTAATACTGCGATTAACGATATCGATGATGCCCATTTTGGGTGAAGTTTCCTGGGTTTCACGAATACGATCGTAAACAATCACAGTGTCGTTAATTGAGTAACCGACAATCGTTAGAAAGGCAGCAATCGATGACGTTGAAAACGAACGATCGAGTGCGGTCATGAACCCAAGAGCAATGATGACGTCGTGAACAAGGCAAAGCACCGCACCAGGTGAAAAGCGCGCATCAAACCGCAGCGCAATATAGGCAAGAATACCGAGAAATGAGAGCAGGAGTGCGAAATATCCTTTGCGCTCTTCTTCTTTACCAATTTTGCCGGAAATATTGGTTTTCGAATCGAGCTTAATCTTTTCTGCGCCCACCGATGCTTCTAGCTTCTTGAAAAGATCGTCGGCCTTGCTGCCAATTTCCTTCTCATCTTGCCCACGCTCTCGCTGGATACGAAGAACAAAAGAAGACACTCCGTCTTTGGCAGCATCACCAATACTGGTGACCTCAATTTTCCCAACACCGGCTTGTTCGGCAATCTGGAGAAGCTTTTCGCGGTTGTAGGACGTGTCGCTGATAGACACGTTGATTTCCGCTCCACCAAGAAAGTCGATGCTGTAGTTGACTCCCTTAATGCCAATCACCAGCAATGAAACCACGACCATGGCAATTGAGATACCAATTGTCACACCGCGCCATTTCATGAAGTCAAACGTGTAGTTTGGCGGAAAAATTTCTACGTTCCCAAATTTCAGTCTCATTTTTAAATCCTCACTCTTCCTGCATCAGCTGAATCGGCGAATGCGTGTCTTTTCAATCAACCACTGTCCGATCACTTCGGTCACGTAGTAGGAAGAAAAGAGTGTCGAAATGATTCCCGCAAGAAGTGTGATGGCAAAACCCTTCACGGCAGGATTTCCGTAAATCAAAAGAACTATCCCAGCGACAGCTGAAGTGACGTGAGCATCCACCAAGGTTTCGAAGCTCTGACTGTAACCCCGATAAAACGCCTGTTTTGCATTCAAGCCGTTGCGCATCTCTTCGCGAATTCTTTCATTAATAATGACGTTACCATCAACAGCTACGGCCATTGTTAGAACAATGCCGGCAATACCAGGGAGTGTGAGTGTGGCACCGAAAGCTGCAAGAAAGGCAAGAATCAAAACGGCGTTCAAAATCATTGCCAAGTTAGCAACGACGCCAGAGACTCCATAGAAATAAAGCATAAAGGCAACAACAAGCAGTCCAGCGACTGCTGAACTCAACACTCCAGCGCGGATGTTTTCCTCGCCTTCACTCGGACCAACCTGCCGCTCCTCGATGATTTTCACACTCGCTGGCAAGGCACCAGCGCGGAGAACTAAGGCCAAGTCCTGCGCATCTTTTCTCTGCTGCTCGACATCTTGAGAGCGCCCGAGAGTAATTTGTGCGCGGCCTCCCAAAATGGGCTCGTTCACCACTGGAGAACTTGTAATATTTTCGTCGAGAATAATTGCAATTTGATGCGGGGCGTTTTGCGGCTCTCGCGCTTGCTTTGTGAGATCGCCGAAAACCTTTGTTCCTTGCGGATTGAAATTCAAAGAAACGACATACTGTGGCATGAGACCACTTTGGTCAGCATACTCAACAGCCGTCTCGATCATGTCGCCGGTCAGCTTTGAAGAAACGTCAACCAGGTACGCTCTCGACGAAACAAGTTTTGCGACCCCACCTTCTGTGACCATCTCACGATCGAGCATGATCGTGAGACTTTTGGAAATCTTGCCATTGTCTCGAGCCCACTGTGAAATCTTTTGAAGCGTTTCAGGCTTTGTATCATCTTTGCCAAGGTTGAGAGCTGTGCGTCCTTCTTCAACAACATTATCCAACTGATCTTGGCGCAGCTCAGCCGAAACCAAACGAAAATCGAGCTGTGCAGTGTTTCCGATCAACTGCTTGGCGCGTGCTGGATATTGCAAACCTGGCATTTGCACAACA
>CAIZJW010000249.1 GCA_903933385.1 uncultured Silvanigrella sp.
GTCGTGCATTTCTTGAAGTGCAAAAGGGAAAGCAAGAATCGGCACTCCGGCAATTGCGATGAGTGGTAAAACTTCCTCAAACAATGAACACACGGCGCTGACGTCCTGTGCGTAAAGACTCACAGTTTCACCCACAGTCATTTGAAACCGCGACTCTCCGCGCAGAGCAAGAGTTTGCTCGTAAATGCGCTCGGACAAGGCACGATGAACAAAGGCGCTTTCTCTCACGAAAAGATATTTACAGAGGGCCTGAAGGGCCTGTGCGAGGAAGAGCCCTCCGGCTGCCCAAACCAAGAGAGAGGCATGACTCGTGGCTTCATTTGTTTGTATTTGAAAGCGATCGATAAATTGCTTTTGCGCGAAAACTCCCGACAATGCCGCTATTGTTCCCAGCACTCCCAGAAGAAATATTCCCAACCGCACAGCTGCTCTTTGCGCAAGAAGCGAGGCAATCAGATGCATTAAGACTCCGCTGGCTAGGGATGCCGGGTGAATGCCAATCCCGCGAATTCGGGTTGCCCGAGGGTATATTCCAAGTCTCCCGATTTCTTATCTTTTCTTTTTTGTTTTTGAAATGGTCGGGAGGGCTCCCCGGGTAAATTGACCAAGATTGTGGCCAATGATAGCAAACGCGTCTGTTTTCAAGCGCAACAATTGAACAATCTGGGGCAAAAGCGTGCAGCACAACAGCAGCAGACGGCGTTTGGGGATTGTTGTCCCCCACACTCACTGGGATCGCGCCTGGTACATGCCCTTTCAGGCTTACAGGCTTCGTTTGGTGGAAATGCTCGACGATCTTCTCGGATGGCTTGAAAACGATGCCTTTCCGCTGTTTGTTCTCGATGGCCAAACGGTTCTGCTCGAAGATGTGTTTGCAGTGCGCCCCGATTACCGCGAGCGTATTTCGGATCTTGTCAGAAAGGGCAAAGTGAAGTTGGGCCCCTGGTACACTATGCCCGACCTTTTCCTTGCACGGCCTGAATCACTCATCCGCAATCTGCAGCGCGGCGTGCAGATGGCAGAAGAACTCGGCGGGGCCTCGAGGGTGGGTTACGTGCCCGACTCATTCGGTCATTTTGCTCAGTTGCCGCAGGTGCTTCGCGGTTTCAACATCCAATCGTTTTTGTTCATGCGAGGAATGCCCGAGTCGCTTCGCGACACCAAGGGTGCGTTGTTCACATGGCGTGCACCAGATGGTTCGGATGTTTTAGCCACCTACTTGCGCGAAGGATATTTTCCTCTCGGCGCGCTTGGTCAGGAAAGTTTTCACGGTCGGTACGATGGCCTTCCGGCTGATATGGCAGCAGCGCAAAAGCGTCTCGATGAAACTCTCGCACGCCTCACCCCAGTTCAAAATAATTCTGTTTTTGTTTTGCCTGCAGGTGGCGATCACCTTCCAGCGCGTGCCGATCTCAAGAATGTGGTCAGTGAACTCAACAAGTCTCAAAACGACGTTGAGCTGCGCTTTGGTAGTTTTGAAGAATATCTCGCCGCGCTTCAGGAAGAGCTCACAAACAAAGAAAGTCTGGCAGCAAATCTGTCAGCAAACGGAACAATTTCCGAAGCGATAGAAAATAAATTACCCGTTTATGAGGGTGATCTCCTGGGGCAGGCCGATCATCCTCTGTTGAGAAATGTTTTATCTTCACGAATTGATCTTAAAATTCTCAACCACCAGGCACAGAGTTTCCTTGTTGGTATCGTTGAACCCATTTTGGCATGGTCGAGAGCTCGCGGCCTTCCGGTGGTTCATGAATCTCTTCTCCAAACCGCTTGGGATGCCCTGTTAAAGAACCATGCTCACGATGACATTTGCGGTTGCAGTGTCGACGATGTTCATTTTGACAACGTGCTACGCTATCGTGAGATCTTTGCTTTGGGTCAAGAAATTGTAACCCGCCAGCTCGAGACTGCAGTTCAGAAAATATGGGGTCCTGTTGCACACCCTCGATCTGCACGGGTGATCGTTTTCAATCCACATCCCTGGGCGCAGGTTGCCAAGGTGCATGCGCGCATTTTAATGCCCGACGACGGTGGGGAATTTTCGCCAGAATCCGCGGCGCGTGTCCTGAAAGCACACGATAGCGCTGAAAATGCTGTGTCGGTGAAGGTGATTGATACCCTCTGCAAAGACATTCGAAACAATTATTTGGAAACAACGTGGGGGCGCTCTTATCAAGTTGCCTTTGAAGCATCTCTTCCAGCTCTTGGTTTTGAGATTTTTACTTTCGAAGAATCCAACGTTGAATTGCAAATAAAAGCTGAAGAAAAAGCCACATCGGGAAGAAGCGAGAATATTCCCGCGAGTCTTCTGAGTGCCTTTGAATTGCAATTGGAAGCTGATCTTGGCGATGGCTATTCGTTTGGGCCATGTCCTGAAATTCCAATGCAAAAAGCCGTTCTGCAAGCTGCATGGCGCGATGTACTTGATTCAAAAGTCATTCACCTGAGATACGAAATTGAAGGTCATTCATTTATTCGTCGCGACGCGCTTAAGAACACACCACTGCAGGCTTGTTTGGGGCCTGTTCAAAAGATGACCATTGATGTCAAAGCTAGAGAGTTGGGTGTAGGTCACGCAAACGAGCATCAACCGCACGAAGAACATTCCCACTGGGAGCTTGCTCTTCGCTACAAAAATATTTTTGCTGACAGCCGACTTCGAATCGTTTTCTGGAAGCTCGCTGGCCTCGAGGCGGTCATTTCCGACTCCCAAGCTCTTTGGCAGCATCATTCGCCAGCGGTTCCGCCCTGTGAAATTTGGCCAGGTCCGTTGGCCGAACCTCGCTATCCTGGGGAAAAGCCGTATCCGGTTCATCACAACAATGATGGCGTGGTTTGTACGGGCAGCTTTGGCACGCGCTATTTTGGAGGAGTCGGAGCGCATGAATTCGAAATCATAAAATCTTCGAATCACTCTGCAGTTGCATTTACTCTTCACCGTGCGGTGGGTTATCTCTCAGTGCGCGGCGGACGAATTCGCTCCTGCCAGGCAGGACCGCAGCGCGCAACTCCAGATGCACAACTTCAAATAGAATTAAATCACACGTTTGGCTTTGGTTCTGATGCCAACCTCAGCGTTGCTGAAGCATTTCGTTGTCTTAAAAATGTACTTCAGCCGGTTTGGGTTCAGGAACTGCCTGTGTTGCCATCAAATTGTATTTCAACCGCAGGCACTTCGGAAACTTTGTGTGACGTTGCTGCCACACCGTTGCAGCTCATGTCGTATCGACCCGCTCCTGGAAGCGAAGGAATTATTCTTCGCCTGTTGAATCCGACTGAGAATAAAGTTGAAGTTGCTATTTTGCTTGAAAAACGCATGACCACAGCTCAACAATTACAACTTGACGACTCCACGGACGTTGGTTGCCCCACTGAACGAATTGAAAATGGTCAATTGCAAACGACATTCAAACCCTTCGAAATCAAAACCTGGAAGATTCTGCCATGCTGAAAATTACTGGTACTTTTCTTGATGAAATTACCCACGATATTCCTCCTCAAAATTGGGGAAAGCGCGAGTGGGCTGCTGATTTCGACGCAATGAAAGCAGTTGGAATTGATACTGTCATTTTGATTCGTGCAGGCTATCGCGAGCGACTCACCTTTGATTCCAAAGTCATAAACAAACACCGAAGCTGTTTGCCAGCCTATACCGACCTCGTCGATCTCTTCTTAACCGAAGCTGAGCGCTGTGGAATGACCTTTTGGTTTGGGACCTATGATTCTGGCCAATATTGGATCAATGGCGAGTATAAGAAAGAAACCGATCTGAATCGTGATTTCTGTTCGGAAGTGATGGAACGCTATGGCCATCGAAAGGCATTTGGCGGATGGTATATTAGCCATGAGATAAATACCTTTGACGCTGGTATGATGAAGGTCTACGACGAACTTTCTGTACATCTGCGTTCGCTGAAAAATATTCCAATACTCATGTCGCCCTATGTAAAAGGCGTTAAACAGTTTGGTGCCGAAGCCATTTCACTCGATCAGCATGTGAAAGAGTGGGGCTCTGTTTTTCGGGATCTCGAAGGTAAGGTCGATGTTGTTGCGTTCCAAGATGGACAAATGTCATTCCTTGAATTGCCAGATTATCTCAAAGTGAATCGGGAGCTGGCTGTGAAGCACGGCTTGCAGTGTTGGAGCAATTTGGAAAGCTTTGATCGCGACATGCCCATTAAATTTCCGCCCACCGACATTCGCAAACTGCGTTTCAAGGCTGAACAAGCTGCGGCTGCGGGCGTTGATAAACTGATCACTTTTGAGTTTTCACATTTCATGAGTCCAAACTCAATCTATCCGGCAGCCCATCAACTTTATAAACGCTATCAGGAATGGATTCGTGGAGAGGAACTTTAAGATGATTCCTACCAATAGTACCATAACCGCCCTTCGGCGTGAGTTTGAAACGGAACTCTTCGAACACGTGATTCCCTTTTGGGAAAAACATTCATGGGACAGAGTGAACGGGGGTTTCTGGAACTGCCTCGATCGCTCGGGGAACGTTTTCGATAACACCAAATATGGTTGGCTTCAGGGGCGAGAAACGTGGCTCTTTAGTAAGCTCTATCGCACTGTTGAACAAAAGCCTGTGTGGCTTGAAATGGCTCGCAGTGGTGCTGAGTTTTTGAAGAACAGAGCACTTATGAGTGACGATCGTTTGCCTTTTCGAATGACGTCCGACGGCAAGCCTGTTTATGTGCAAAGAAAAATTTTCAGCGAATGCTTTTACGTGATGGCCATGGCGGAATATGCGCGAGCGAGTGGCGATGAAAGCTACGCCCGCGAGGCGCAGCGCATGTTCGAAAAAGTATGGGAATGGGCCTTCGACTGGCGCAAGGTTGGACGCCCCTCATTTGAAGGCGAAACTTCACTTCAATCTTTGGCCGTTCCAATGATTCTGATGAACCTCATTGAAGAGCTCACAGATGGTTTGGGCGAACCTTTTGGGCGCGAACTTGCCGATTGCCAGAAGGCATTTCTGAAGCACGTCAATGTGCCCGAAAAAAGAGTCTATGAATTTGTACGCCCCGACGGAAGCCTGTGTACAGACATCCCCGAGGGTCGGCAGCTAAATCCTGGTCATGCCATCGAAGCTGGCTGGTTTCTCCAGCATTGGGCGCAGCGCCAAAAGAATTCCGATCTCTCG
This sequence comes from uncultured Silvanigrella sp., assembly GCA_903933385.1. Lineage (GTDB taxonomy): Bacteria > Bdellovibrionota_B > Oligoflexia > Silvanigrellales > Silvanigrellaceae > RFOM01. The sequence continues at coordinate 5,153 of CAIZJW010000249.1, forward strand.
CTTCTCGCTCAGAATGTGGTGCGCTGGTCGCATGCCGAGGGTTGGGATAAAGAAAAAGGTGGTTTGTTTTATTTCCTCGATGCACAAGGACATTCTCCCGTGCAGCTTGAGTGGAATATGAAGCTCTGGTGGCCACATTGTGAAGCGCTCTATGCGCATCTCCTAAATTATAGCCTGACACGCAGCGCTGAAGATTGGGATCTCTTTCACACAACCAAAGAATACACCTTTAAACATTTTCCCGATCGCACTTATGGCGAATGGTACGGATATCTCGACCGCGATGGGCGCGTCAGCCAAACTTTTAAAGGCGGCCCCTACAAATGTGCATTCCATGTTCCGCGCGCTCTTTTGCTGTGTTGGAATACGCTCAAAAAATTGGAGAGTGAAAAATGAATTGGTGGAGCGGAAATAATCTTCTTTCGAGCCTCGATTACGCTGTGATTGCTGCCTATCTCATTGGGATTATGGTTCTTGGGTTGTGGCTTGAGAGAAAGTCGCGCGGCAGTATCGACGCCTACTTTCTCGGCAATCGCGATCTGCCTTGGTGGGCTCTTGGTGCATCAGGCATGGCTTCGAATATGGATATTGCCGGAACAATGGTGATTGCGGCGCTTATTTATTCATTGGGCGTGAAGGGTTTCTTTATTGAAATTCGCGGCGGCATCGTTCTTATCATGGCTTTCTTCATGATATTTATGGGCAAATGGACCAGGCGTGCGCAGGTCATGACACTCGCTGAATGGATGAAGTTGCGATTTGGTGATGGCAGAGAAGGGCGCACGGCGCGACTCATCAGCGCCATCATGAACTTGGTCGTTTCCATATGGATTATTAGTTATTTCGCTGTCGGCGGTGGAAAATTCTTCGGTGAATTGATGGGCATTGACGATCGCATTGCATCAGTTGTGCTGATACTTCTTACGATGGTTTATACTGCTGCAAGCGGTTTTTATGGAGTGGTCTGGACCGATGTCGTCCAAGGTGGCCTCATCCTAGTTGCGGTTCTTTACGTCATTTACATGGCCATGACGCAAGTAGAACTTCCTTCGGAATTTATGGTTTCAGTGCCGAATGGGTCGGGTGGTTTTGAGGCCGTGCGCACCACTTTGAATGATTGGGCGAGTCTTTTGCCGCCGATGAATTTGAACTTGCCCGGAGAATACTCTCGCTACAATATTTTCGGCATTACTGTTTTCTTCTATCTTCTCAAAACATGCATTGAAGGTTTTGCGGGAGCAGGTGGCTACACAAGCCAACGCTATTGCGCGGCAAAATCTGATCGTGAAGCGGGCCTATTGTCGCTCTTTTGGATTTTATTGCTCTCCTTCCGTTGGCCACTCGTGATGGGCCTCGCGATGCTCGGGATTCATTACGGAATGACCACTGGAAAGGTGATCGATCCCGAATTAGTTCTGCCCACAGTGATCGCAAACTACATGCCCTCAGGAATGAAGGGACTCGTCATTGCATGTTTTATGGCTGCAGCCATGTCCACCTTCACTGCGGTCATCAATGCCGGTGCAGCCTATTGGGTGAAAGATATTTATCAAACGTTCCTCAATCCTAAAGCATCTTCTAAATCCCTTCTTTGGCACTCACGCGCAGCCACAGTTGGAATTGTTGTCCTTGGTTTGGCATTCAGTCTCGATAGCGTAAACATCAACGATATTTGGGGATGGATCACCATGGCTTTTGGCACTGGTTTGTTCGTTCCACTTCTTTTGCGTTGGTACTGGTGGCGTTATAATGGCTACGGTTTTGCAACAGGGACTATCTTTGGCATGCTTGCCGCTGTGCTCATTCGAGTGCTGAAAATAGAGATGCCTGAATACATGGGTTTCGTTCTGCCAAGCACAATTTCTCTTTTTGGATCTATTGTTGGAACATTGCTCACTCCACCCACACCACGCGAGACTCTTGTTAACTTTGTAAAAATCACTCGGCCGTTTGGTTTTTGGAGCGACATTCACAAATCTCTTCCGGAGGCTGACCAGAGAGCTATCCGCACAGAAACGCGACGCGACCTCATTGCCGTGTTGTTTGCAGTGCCATGGCAGCTTGTCTTGTTCCTGTTGGGTATGGTGGTCGTTTTAAAACGTTGGGACAGCGTTGCCGGATTGCTGGCGCTTTTTGTGGTTCTCTCGGCTGGCTTGTATTGGTTCTGGTTTCGTCATCTGGCAGAATCAACGGTATCGGAACTGAACGAGTCTGAAGCTGCAGAACCGGGTTCGATGCAAGGAGCCAATGCTCTGCCAGAGGCTTAATGACTTTATCGGGTGGGGGTGCTTTTGAAGCCTATGCGTTCGGTTCTTATCAGCGCAGTTCTGGCTTTTGGCACCCCAAGCTGTACTCCCATTAAATCATGGCTCCAGAACGCGCCAAGCCAAAGTCAATCGACTCCACAGCCCGCTCAGCAGCCGAAGCCACTTGTCAGCAATGCGTTCGCCTATGCGCGCTACGTGGCACTCAATTTGTCGCTTGCGAAGAGCATGGAACTTTCAGTGGCAGAGGTTGAGAACATTCTTTTTGAGAATGCGTTAAATTCAAAAATTTCTGCCGAGGATATGCTTCTATACCTGAGCGCAGGGCCGGTTGAACTGCCTAAGGAAGGCGAAAGCACGAGCAAACTCCGTTTTGATGAATTCAACAGGCAAGTCGCTACGTGCAGTTCGAAGTCATACAAGTAAGGAAGAGTGCTGCCGGGCTTTGGCGTGGCCACTTGCGGTTCTTCCGCAGCTGACAAACCAAGAAGGCAAATTCACAGCCAATTTGCTTGAAAATGCGCGCAACGAGAAAAACAAAGAACTAGCTTTGAAAAGTTGGCAATCGCTCACTGAACCAGCATCAGCCGAGAGTGATGACGCCTCGCAAGCCCGATCGTATCGGCTGGCTGGCTTGAAGGCTTGGTTGGGTGCGTGTCATGTGGTTCTTAATAAAGCACCTGAAAATATAAACGAATTTCGCAAAGCGATTGCCTCCGACCTCAACAACAAGAGCCTATGGAACAGGACACTTCATGCCAAAAGCCGCGCCAAACGGGGGCCACGCCGCATTTTTTCTAAAAACGACGCTTCAATTTCCGTCGCTGAAACCCTTAATCCTGACTGCACGGTCAAAGAAACTGAAGTGATCCGTCGGCGTGCCGACGGAAGTCTCGATTATTGGGTTTACGATGCCGCCGGGCTGCTCACGCCTCTCAGTCATTTTCCTGCACCCAGCAAAGATAATGTGTACGTTACGGTTGATAAATTATCGCCCGACAGCTGCATGGGGTGCCATTACAGTTTTGAGACCCGACAGTTCGATCAACTCAAGGTTTCTGCCGACCTTTTACGTTTGCCTAAAACCAGCGATCTGCCGGTGGTTTGCCTTCAGCCGGATGATGTCCTAGCGAATGATAACTAAGAGTCGGCCAAGCGGCCGAAAAAACAACTAAAAATCCTCTCGACAAAATAAGATTTGCGATTTAACCCGAGCACGTTCTCTTTGAGGTGAAGCGTGCGTTTGAAATCTAAATTCGAAACTCTTTTCGTCCTTACTATTGCGTTTCTTTCAGCTTGCGCGCCCGTTGCCGGACGCGAACTCGAATCAGCTCAATCACACGTGATGTCGCGCTCTGGCAAAAAGACGGCTTGTGTCAGTTTTCAGGGAAATGGTGTGTACTTTTCATCACACGTGGGCGCCCTTATCTCGCTTCTTGAAAATAACTACGAACCTGTTTTTGCAACAGGTGGCTCGAGCGGTGCTATCCTTGCAAGTGTTTCCCGCGCGTTGGTTGAAAATCCTTCTTTGCAGGGTGTTGATGGCACCTTTGCACCTCAGCTTGGTGCAGTGCTTCTGGCATCAAGCGCACCTGTGATCGAGTCGGTACTTTTTCTACCTCGTTTTACAACTCCACTCGGCTTGTTGGATTCTTTCGACGTCTTTCTTTCGGGTTCTGCTGTGGGTGTTTTACGCGCTGATCCCAATGATTCACTTGTCCATGCAGAGTCTATCGTTGGACAATCGACCCTGGTCATAGATTTTTATCGATCGGTCGATTTTTCAAAAGTGCTTCAAGAGAAAAGCCTTGCCGAACGGGAACGTGTCGTGGTGTCGCTTTGGAAAAATTTCGCAAACGCCATTCGGGTCAATCCCCTCGATTTCGCCGATGCCATTTTTGTTCCACGGGAAAAGCTTCTTGCAGAGGGACGAAATCGTGTTGTTGAAATCCAAGATCGTTTCTTCAAAATGTACAGAAGTAAACAAGATACTCTGATCACTAATTATAAAACACGGCAAGAAGAGTGGAACCAATTCATCTCTGGAAATTTCGAAATGTTTGGTCTTGATTCATCTGACCGACGACGCGTACTTCTCAAGAATATTATTGAAAACATTCGATCCGTAGAGAGTTTCGACTCACTCGCCGCGACGTTATCGGGAGATTTCCTCCTGGCAGATCCCGATCGTGTTTACCGTGCTTTTGATGGTTATGATTCACGCACCGGGAAACAAATTATAATTCCATCCAACGTTGTTATTCACACAACTGCGAGGCGTGGCGTTCGAAAATTGGGTGACTGGAAAGAAAATACCGGTTTGGAGAGTTTGCATCAGGTTTACTTCACAAATGCAGCACAGTCTGAAAACGCGGCA
>CAIZJW010000250.1 GCA_903933385.1 uncultured Silvanigrella sp.
AGTCTTGCAAACACATCCCGACCTGCGACGTCAGTGCCCATAATATGAGCCGCGCTGGGTGGAGCAAGATATTCCATTTGTTCGCTGTCTATTTCGAACGGGTCCCATTTTAAAGGTGGCCAAACCGACCAGCTAAATTGTGGATTGAGTTCACGGTAGTCGACAATGCCCGCACCTTCGAGGCCAAGTGATTCTCGATCGTATTCAATGTAGGCTGGGAATATTGTTTGGCCATTGATGTTGGCAATAATGGGGGCTGAGTTACTTATAAGTTCTGCCCCCAGTCCGGCAAAAAGCATAAAGGCCATTGTCCAGAGAGCTGCCACGGCTCGGCGATTTTTCTTGAAAATAGTCAGACGACGATGAAAATCTGGTGACATGGATGACCTCAATCTCGCTTCGAGAAATCAATGCGTGGATCGATGACACGAAGAAGAAGATCCGACAAAAGCTGACCAAGAAGACCAAGAATGGCTGTGATGGTGATTGATGCCATCAAGATGGGGTAGTCGCGTTGAAGCGAAGCTTCGTAAGAAAGCCGACCTATGCCATCTAAATTAAAAATGCGCTCGATAACAATACTTCCTGCAAAGGCTAGGGTGAGAATTCCTCCAAACCCTGTTGCAAGTGGAAGAAGTGCGTTGCGCAACGCATGTTTCAAAATCGCTGTTCGTTGGGTTACACCTCGTGCGAGAGCCGAGCGCACATAGTCTTGTTTAATTTGTTCTATGATGGAATTTTTCATCAGCATGGTCATCATGGTGAAGCCGCCAATCATGTAACAAGTGAGAGGAAGAACCATGTGCCATGCGGCATCGAGGAGTCGTTGCCACCAAGGCCAATTTTCTGAGTCGAGGGAAGTGAGTCCCTGAATAGGAAACCACTCAATAAACTGACCGCCCGCAAAAAAATGGATGAGCAAAATACCAAGCATAAACTCAGGAATACTGTAGGCAACAAACAGCCCTGTACTGCTAACAGCATCAAAGCGGCTGCCATCCTTGATTGCTTTGAGAATTCCGAGAGGAATGCAGACAAGATAGGTCAGCAGAAAACTCGTGACGCCGAAGGTCACGGACACGGGCAATTTTGATGCGATGACATCGAGAACGGGCTCACCCTTGGTATGGGAATACCCAAATTCGAGTTGCGCAACATCTTTTAGCCAAAGCCAATATCTCACGTGAATTGGTTTGTCGAAATTGTAACGTTTCTTCAATTCTTCGACGACTTCATCAGTCACGGATTTGCTCGATGCGGCACTGCTGCCTTGGGAACTTTGGGACGATCCTTTTCCACTGTCGCCCGCGGCTCCAGAAAATCGGACCTTGGCAAGATATGTTTCTACCGGCCCGCCTGGCGCGATCTGGAAAATACCGAAACAGACAATGGTGATTCCAAAGAAGGTTGGAATCATAAGGAGAAGACGACGAAGTATATAAGCAGGGAATGTCATAAGAACGGATTCTTTTCCTCGAGTGGCTCTGTTAGTTTTGGATCTTCCAGAACGACCTGCCAATTGTATAAGTGTAGGTGTCTTTTTCCTTCTTCACGTAGTTTTGATGCGCGTAAAGAGAGTACAGACGCTCAGTGAGGAAGGTGTAGGGTTGATCTTCGTAGATGAGCTTTTGAAGCTTGCGAGCAAGCGCAATTCTTTTTGACTTGTCGAGTGTGGCACGATGCTCGTCAATCAATTTGTCCACGTCCTTGTTGGAATAACCGATGAAGTTGCTTCCTTTGTTGCTCATCGATTCGGTGTGCCAGATTTGCTTGAGGTCGCCATCAGAGTCGCGGCTCCATCCAAGTGCTGCACCATCAAACTTCCTGTCATCGAGAAGTTTTGTGAAGGTTGTCCAATCAATCGCCTTCAGATTGATTGCTATTCCGACCTTGGCCGCCTTTTGCTTGAAGTCAACGAGTTTAGGCTCCATCGTATCTTTTGATTGCTGCGGATAAATAATCGTTAATTCGAGTCTTTGGCCATCTTTCTCGAGAACGCCACCCTTGCCCGCCTTTGTCCATCCTGCAGCAGTGAGGCGCTCGCGTGCTTTGCCGAGATCGAATTCCACAGGTTTAAGTGCAGGGTCGTGCTGTTCGCTTTTTACACTGAATGGACCAACGGTTGGCTCAGCCATTCCGTATTCAATTTTGTTGATCCATGTTTTGAGGTCCGCGATGTGCGACAACGCCCAGCGGACTTCTTTGTTCGCCAGTATAGGATTTTTGTTGTTCCAGCCGATATACCCGTAGCCCGTTGGAGCCTTGTTGACTGCCTTCACTTTCACCAGTTTTGATTTGAACTCAGGACCATCGGTTTGTTTGATCCATTGTTTCGGGAGCAGACCCTTGAAGGAGAGATCACCTTTGCGGAACAATTCAAATTCAACAGAGTCTTCAGGGACAATTTTATAAATATGCCGGTCGTAATTCCAACGGCCTGTTTTGATAAGTTCGGCTTTGTTCCAGTAATTTGGATTACGTTTGAAGATAATTTGCTGATTGCCTTCCCATTTTTCCATGAGCCACATGCCCGACCCCAGTGGGTCTTTGGTGACCTCAGCCTTCGTCATGGAGTTGTCTTTTTCGTAGAGCTTCAAATAGTGCTTCTTAGGAAAGATTGTAAGACCAGCAACAACGTCGAAATTTTTATAATAGACATCCCCTGTGGTGAAGCGGATTTTGTCTGCCCCTAAAACCTCAACTTTTTTGATAGCGGAGTAATAAGGGCGAAGGTGCGCTGCCATGACGCCTTTCATGAAGATGAAGTCGTAGCTGAATTTTACGTCTTCAGCAGTCACAGGCGTTCCGTCGGAGAATTTGGCAGCTTTGTTTAAGGTGAATGTGAACTGCTTTCCGTCTTTTGAGATTTCCCACTTGGTAGCAAGGCTTGGTGTCCAATCAAATGTGTCCCAGTGGCGATCTGCGAGTGATTCAAAGAACATTTCTTGGACTGCAGATGCTTCCCCGTCGTTGTTCGTAAGAGGGAATAGACTGCTTGGGTTAGCAGAAACGCTTTCAATGAATGTTCCGGCAGGCTCTGCGTTCGCCGATGCTTTGTTGCTCGAGAAGGGTGTGACCTGAACAGCGAAACCGACAATGGCCAGTGCGCTGGCAATGAGTATCGTGCGAAGTGATCTTTTCATATAAAACCTCCCGGATCCCGGACTTTCGGACAAAGAACGCCCGAGACTACCACCAGCGCCCACAGATGCAATTGTCTCAGGTACCGCGTTTACTGAAGAGGCTTCACACCCTCCGGATTGAACCATTTCACAGGAAGCAGTAGAAGGCGGGGGTGTGAAAAAGGAGATTGTGGTGGATGCTCTCAAGGCTTTGATGTCGCGCTCACTCGATTATGCGGGTTTGTTCCCACCGGCTAAATTGCCTTTAAATGAGGCGATAGCGGAATTTGCCGTGATTCGAAATGACCCGAATTCGTGGCTCCTCGTTCGTTTTGTCCTTCCAGCCGTTCGCTCGGGAGATTTCGCGCAAGAGGCCCGAGCTCAACTTGCCGAGGCATCTATCGATCACAACCCTTGGCACATCACTACCCTTCTGCGTTCAGGGCCTTCCATCACTGATGCTCTAGAACTTCTCCGCTCTGATGGTCTTCTGCTGCGAGGCTTGCTTGATTCGCATTCCGGCGCGGTTGTGGTTGATTCCTGCGAAGTTCCATTGCCTGACGAATTGATAAATAGTCACGACCAAGAACTGGCTCGAAGTTTTTTTAACGAAGCCTATAGAATTCTTGATGAGCTGCAGCTCAAAATTCCTGTTTTTTGGGAAGTGAATCTGAATAAATCATTTGAGCATGTGGCCTTCGCCGCGCATCATTTGAATATGTCGGAGGTAGGTCGTGCATGCTTAAAATTCAGGACCGGAGGTCTGACAGCTTCGGCTGTTGTTTCGGCCGAAGTCTTGGCGCATGCGTTTCGATTGGCTCAGCAACAACGTGTTCCATTCAAATTGACAGCAGGTCTTCACTTAGCCATGCGGCATTTTGATCCCGCTGTAGGAACCGACGTTTTTGGCTTTTTGAACGTGTTCAGCGCTGCTGTGCTGGGCTGGACGCATCAATTGTCGGAAACTGAGCTCAAACTTCTCCTTGAAGAAAAATCAGCAAACGCCATTGAGTTTTCATCCGAAGGTTTCGCGTGGAAAAATTACAAAGCTTCCATCGCAGATATTCGCAACGTGCGCTCCATTGGATTGAAGAGTTTCGGCTCATGTAGTTTTTACGAGCCCATTGAAGATCTTAAAAATTTGAAACTTATTCCCTGAGGAATTGCCCCATGCAGACTTTTACAAATCTTCCTTGGACCGCCCGGAGCTGGCTCGAAATTCCAGTCAATTCCGATTTTTCAATTCAGAATCTGCCTTTCGGTATTTTCAGCACATCCGAGGCGCGTCAGCCAAGAGTTGGTTTGGCTTTGGGTGAATTTATCATCGACACTGCAGTGCTTTTTGATGCTGGAATGCTCGCTCAGGTGCCTGGTTTATCGCGGGAGCTTCTCTACGCAAATTCGCTCAATTCACTGTTATCGACAGGCGTTTCTACGTGGCGGGCACTGCGTGTGCGAGTTGCTGAATTGTTCACTCAAGGCAACAATGATGTTCTGAAAAATGCTGACCTGCATGCACGCGTGCTCGTTAAACAGAGTCAGGCCCAGCTGTATTTGCCCACAAAAGTTTCCAACTACGTTGATTTTTATTCGAGTCGTGAACATGCCACGAATGTGGGTGCCATGTTTCGTGATCCGCAAAATCCTCTTCTACCCAATTGGTTACATATCCCGATTGGCTACAATGGTCGCAGTAGTTCAATTGTTCCCTCAGGCGTTGCAATTCAACGTCCACAAGGACAATTGAAGAACGATGCTGACCCTGCTCCAACATTTGGCCCAACCCGACAGCTCGATTTTGAGCTTGAGATGGCCTTTATCACTGGCAAGCAAACTCAGCTTGGCGAGCGTATTCCAACATCAGCAACTGATGAGCACATTTTCGGATTGGCTTTGCTCAACGATTGGTCTGCGCGTGATATCCAGCGCTGGGAATATGTTCCACTGGGGCCATTCCTTGGTAAAACTTTTGCAACGAGTTTATCGCCCTGGATTGTGACACTCGATGCACTGCAGCCGTTCCGTGTTGAAGGTCCCGAGCAAACTGTTCCAGTCTTGCCCTATCTACAAACTCACGGACCTCAAACATATGATATTCAACTCGAGGTTTGGCTTCAGTCGGCGCGCATGAATGAACCAATCAAAGTTTGCCATACCAATTTTCGTCATATGTACTGGAGTATGGCTCAGCAGCTTGCCCACATGACATCCAATGGAACCAACATCGATATTGGTGATGTTTATGGCTCTGGAACAATCAGCGGACCAACTCCTGACAGCTATGGCTCAATGCTTGAGTTGTGTTGGAAAGGAACGAAACCAATCGATCTGCCCGACGGAAGCCAGCGCAAGTTTATTGAAGATGGTGATACTGTCATTATGAAAGGCTGGGCGCAGAAGAATGGAGTGCGGGTAGGTTTCGGTGAGGTGCGAACTTCAGTGCTTGCTGCAAACTAAAAAGGAGCCTTTAAAGCTCCTTTTTAGAAATTCATAAACTCTTATTTGTAGAGCAAATCATAGTCGCTTTGTGCTTGGTTGATGTCGTAGTTTGGCTGCGGAGGCATTCCGCTCTGGCCATTTTGAATGATAGTTTTGAACTGCTCAAATGTTTTGGCATTTCCGGTTGGACCGCCGAGCTTAGGATAAGATCCACTGCGACCATCTGCACCATGACATCCACCACAGTTGGTTTTGAATGTTTCCGAAAGATTGATTGTTGCTGCCGGGATCAGCGGAGTGACAAAATTTAACAGAGCCGTTTTCTCGTTTGGACTCAGAGGTGTCGCATATGCCGGTGGCATGGGGATATTTTCCGTGCCGCACTTACTCTCAACACATTTCTTAACCAGACTC
>CAIZJW010000251.1 GCA_903933385.1 uncultured Silvanigrella sp.
CATTTTAGCTCTCGCTGGGCTTCAGTTTGAAGAGGCTTTGGGGTTGAGTGTTGTGCTTCTCGACCCACCTCCCCCAACTCAGCTTGCGGCTGAGACTGTCCCAACATTAGAGAAACGCCTGCCTGGTGAGCCAGCCCGCGCCGAAATCCAAATCAAGAATGTGTTGTTTGATTTGAACGATCTAAATCAGAAAGACAGTCAAGCCTTAGCAACGGTACCCGATTGCGACAGAGGACGCCGCAGAGCAATAGTCTTTATTCGGCCCGCGCAAACCGCCCGAACTTTCAACCTTGATTTCAAAAGAGCAACAGAGCTCAGCCAATACGGCAGGGCCGCATGCTTACGCTGGGATGGATTTCCGCCCGAGGTTGAAGGTTCTGCTAGAAGTTCAACCCAAACATCTGCTCCATCTCTTTGAGATGTGAGCTTCCAAGAGCACTGAGCTGACGTCCACGCGGGGTACGATTTATGTAACCCACTGAAACCAAATACGGCTCATACACATCTTCGAGAGTGGTTTTTTCTTCATTGAGCGCAGCTGCAATGGATTCCAACCCCACGGGGCCACCGTCGTGACGGTCTCGCATGATGCGTAAAAATTCGCGGTCCATACGAGCCAAACCTCGCGTGTCGACTCCCAATCGGAAGAGTGCTTTTTCAGCAACATCCGTGTCGACCACTTGTTTACCGGTCACCAAAGCGAAATCCATCACTCTTCTGAGCAGCATATTTGCGATACGCGGGGTTCCACGACAACGACTCGCAAGCACCAGCGCTGCGCTTTCGTCGAGTTGAAGACTCAAGAGTCGTGCGCTGCGCCGAATGATGAGCCCCAAGCTCTCTGGAGAATAATAATCAAGATGCTCAACAATACCAAAACGATCTCGCAATGGAGCACTGAGTGCACCCGCGCGCGTGGTTGCACCTATCAGCGTGAAAGGCTTGAGATCAAAACTCACTGACCGAGCCGAAGGGCCTTGTCCGATCATGACATCGAGGCGCCCGTCTTCCATTGCAGAGTACAGAACTTCTTCAACATGCGATGGGAGTCGATGAATTTCATCGATGAAAAGAACTGTGTTGGACTCGAGATTGGCAAGCAAGCCCATGAGATCCGCAGGGCGTTCTATCACGGGACCAGCCGTAATTTTGAGCGAGCATTCCATTGTCTGAGCAATGATTCCCGCGAGAGTCGTTTTGCCCAAACCAGGAGGCCCATGGAGCAAAACGTGGTCGAGCATTTTACCGCGTAAACGAGCAGCTTGGGTATAGATTTTTAGATTCTCAACAACCCGTTCCTGGCCAGGATATTCATCGAAAATCCTCGGCCGAAGATCGGTACGCTCGGCTTCAAAGCTATCAGCCGTTCGTGCAATTTCAGTAAAAACAACGTGGTCTTGGTCTGTCACTTGATCCGTCCGAGGAGATGACCGGAAAGTTGTTTGAGAGCATCCTTGAGAGCGATTTCAAGAACAATTTCCTCGCCAGCCGCCTGTCGTTTTTCCAAAACATGCACAAGCTCGCCAATCTGCTTATCTTTGTAACCCAAGTTTTGCAGCGCGCTGCGCACATCTTCTACAACTGAGTTTTGCATCCAGCGATGATCAGCAATGAGCGGAAGAGTGGAAGAGGATGATGCTTTCGCACGGGCAGTGCTGATTGCTCCTGAGCTTTGTAACGAAGCCATAACTTTCTGGGCTTTTGTTCGAAGCTCAAGTGCAAGACGCTCAGCGGTACGAGCACCCACTCCGGGCACAGAAGTGAGCGCAGCGAGGTTTTCATCGACAATCACCCTGCAGAGCTCTACCCCTTCAAATGGGCCCATCAAAGCCAGAGCCAATTTCGGACCAACTCCGGTAACGCTCAAAAGCATCTCAAAGACAGTGCGGTCGGCCCGAGATGCAAATCCGAAGAGACGAAGAGAGTCTTCACGAACATGCGTGTGAATGGAGAGAGTCACCAATTCACCCAGGGTTGGCATCAAACAGAGGGTTGAGGCCGGAACCTGTACCTCATAGCCCACACCATTGACGTCCAATACAAGGGAATCACTCGATTTTTCAATGAGTGTGCCACTGAGTTTTCCAATCATTAGAAGGGCCTCCTACATCAAGGGTTACCGGATGTGCTGTGCTGCGTCAAATGAACGACACACTGCAGCACTTACCTTTCCCAGCAGACTGCCGATAGCAAAAGAGAACGTTAGGGAGGCTTTTTATCATGGCATTTTGGGCAAAAAAGAAACCTGAGGTTGATACTGACAAGAAGGAAGCCGTTACCAACAATCTTCTCAAAAAGAAGGACGAGAAAAAAAACGCTCCGCCTAAGCGTATCGACAACCTTCGCATCGCTCAAAAGTTGAATGTGAGTCTCAAAAGTCTTGGAACAGGCAATGAATACCATTTCCTGACCAAAGACCTTTCGGCCAC
>CAIZJW010000252.1 GCA_903933385.1 uncultured Silvanigrella sp.
CATCCGTTCCCTGCCAACTCAATCTTCAAGAAAATGGCGTACTTTTTTCAATCGCCCTAGAAGAAAAAATGGCCTACCCCCTCCCTCAGGGGCGAGTTGTTTACTGCTCTGCCGGAAAACTTTCATGGGCGATTCAGGATATCTCTCTCAGAGAAAAAGTTTCAAAACTCGGAGTCAACGAGAGCGAGCTTGAGAAGGTGAATTTCTTCAGAGTTCCTTTAGACGCACCGAACTCTTTTGCGGCGCTCACGGAAACAAACGACGGCGTTGTGGTTATCTTTGAGGGCATCTCTCATTTCGCAAGGCAAAACTCGCTCGATGCAGAGTCAGTTGTTGCTGGACTCTTGGCCCATGAACTCGGTCAAATCCGAGGTTTACGCAAAGACAATCAAACAAATCTCAAATCTGCTCAAGAGAGATTGCGTTCGGCATGCCTCGTAAAATCAAAATCAGGCGCATCCGATGCAGCGACACGCAACTCAAGAGTCGATGGATGTCGCAAAAGCATGATGCTCAACAGCCGACAGGCGAAATATGCCGCGGATCAGTTTGTTGTCGAAGTTGTGGGACGAAAAAAATACGCAGTTGGAGTTCGCCCAACGGAACTCGGCAAGTTTTTTAGAAGTCTTTCGAGCACTGGCCGCGATCCCGCTGATGCACACCCGGATGCGATAGAGAGAGCGATACAATTCGAGAGGAATTTAGAGCGCGTGGGCATCAACTTACTCACGGGTGGTGTGATGCGCACCGGAGAAACAGATGAAAAGAAAAATTAAATTTCAAATGAGATGGACACTCTTTGCTTGTACGGCACTCAGTGCTTGCAAACCAAGCACTCCTTCACAATGCTTGTCCGTCTCAAGCAGCCCACTCACAATATCCGAACAGAGCAACATGGTTCAGGGTGGTTATATTCACTTTGGCGACAAAATGTGCAGCGCTATGTTTGATATTATCGACATTAATGCCGAACAAATTCGTTTAAAGGGCTATTCAGCCAGACATTGTCGGTTTGAAAATGGTTTGAACATGGACAAAGTGGCTGTGAGCCTCTTCTTCGACCGAAGTCCCACACGCAGTGCTGGATACATAAAGAACATACGATCTGAGGAAAGTTTTGTGGCACGTGCATCTGGTACGATGAACGAAGTTGCCAAGCTCAATGCACCCCTGGCAACGAGCTTTTTCCTCGATGCCCTGCGGATTCCTACTCAGTACGATCCCTGGGGCGGCGACATTTTTTCAGATACCGGAGAAACCGGAAACTCCCCGGGAGAAGCAAAAAACTCGTCGCTCACCTGCAACAACTTTAACCAGGTTCCTCCAATTGACGACCCGAACGACACGCTGACCGATTCGTGCTGGAGTTTTCTCGACCTAGGAACGTTCGATCTCGTGATTAAGAAAAATTCGCTTTCAGCTCGAAACTATCAATTTGCAACCTCTCAACTCACTCTAAAGCAAAAAGCATTGAGTGGATATCTCGCACAAAACCCATCGCTGAATAGGGCTTATTTCGATCAGAGAAAGCAAATCGACGGCGTCATGGGATTGCTGCGTACCCAAAAGGCGGCCAGGCTCGCGTATCTTCTCAACTTTGACTTATGCAGTGCCCCAATGAGGAATGAATCGTTCTGCGGCAATCAGAAAAAAATGATTGAGATTATGGGTCAGAACTTTATTGAGTTGGATGAAAACGGTTCCAGAATAAATATTTTTGACAAAATTGCGCACAGCAAAAATTCAGCCGGACTATCGCTCACACCTGGCCTTTCCTATGCCGAACTTCTCGCTGGCAAACGACTCTCTTTGCCAACAATTCCTGCAAACTTTACTGAGGCAGAGCAACTTGCAGGCGCATTCGCGGGAGATTTTACGAATTTGCTGAAAGATAAAACCGCTGTAGCAATCATTCTCATGAGAAAACTCATTGCTGAACAATCGAAAGCTGTGAGCGAAGAAATTATGTCGCCTTCGCTACTGGCAAGCACAAACTTCTCTGTGAAAAACTCACCCGCCTCTCGAGAATTTCAATTTGCGTTGTTTAACTTTGAAAATATTGTTGCTGACAAAAATAAAATCCGCTTAGCGCCAGACGATCGCAGCGCAGGAAATAAAAACATTCATGGCATCAGTAAATTCGGAACTCTTCGTGTCGCATTTCCAAGAGATGCTCAAGTTGTCAAATTTCAACCCACTGACAGTGGTTCTTTGCTGACTCTCTCTGGAGTTGTGCCTCTCATGGTTCTCAATACGGTTGACGGTGCGGGAACATCAGGTGGTTCAGCGATTTTGGCACTGCCCGAAGTGAGCGACGACGAAAATTCTGTTGCTTCAACAACCATTGCTCGGAGAGGTCCAACACAGTCAAATCCTGCAGGTGGCCGCGGCGGTGGCAGCAGATCGTCGACAGTTGAAATTGACACAACGAGCTTCAGCGGTGGAGCAACCACTGCATGCAAGTGAACGAGTCAACTCAGTTTGCTTTTGAGCCCTGAGATCTCAACATCAAGCTTATCGGTCACAGTAAAAGCAATGCCTTTTTCATAATACGCAGCTTCATTAATGAACACAGGCCAAACTGTGTCTCCCTCCCAGAGGGTCACAGAGCCATCGAATCCAAGGAAAACTGGCTCACCCGGCTGAAGTGCTTGGAAGTCTCGATTTTGAAGTTCAGGATGCACCATCGCTGAAGGCAAATTGTCGCTGCCGCGCGGATAATCGACGTG
The DNA here is from genome assembly GCA_903933385.1 of uncultured Silvanigrella sp. Lineage (GTDB taxonomy): Bacteria > Bdellovibrionota_B > Oligoflexia > Silvanigrellales > Silvanigrellaceae > RFOM01. Next base: position 2,730 of record CAIZJW010000252.1, read on the forward strand.
TCTGCGGAAGCAATAAAGTGGAACTCGACTCGGAAGTGGGGAGTTGATTCCTGAGTTCCATTCCTCGATAAAATCGAGACAGGCGTGCACGAGGGCTGCAGTGTTCACAACACATTCAGCATGCAACACTCCATTCGCAACCGGTCCGATCTCAATTGCAAAACCCTTGCTCGAAAGTGAATTCAAAAAGCCAGGCTGCGAATTCGGCTCTTCCCACAGGTATGCATTCACGTCGGCGAATCTCTGCCTGAGATATGCCAGCAGAAGTAAATTGAATGGTTCGCGATTGGTCAGAACCAAGCTCTTCCCCATGTTGGCTGTCGTGCTGTGGAGGTCGAATATTGCTCCAGGCATTCCTCCACCGCACGCAGAGAGAAGCCATTGCTCAATGTCACGGGCCCGCGAAAGTTCAAGCGCACGGTTGTTAGAAACTGTTTCACTGGGATTGAAGCTTCTATTGAGATCGCGATCCACATAACGTTTGCAGATTTTGAATGCTTCTTGGTTGCTAAAAAGAACATGCGTGGAAAAACTATCCCTCTTTAGCGACGAATCATCGCTGAGCCAGTGCCGAGCCAGGAAGGCTCCTGTGTATTCATTTCCATGTGTTCCGCCAGCCACGAGAACATGACGAATCTTTTCAATATGAGAGACCCCAGACTCAATCATTTCCGCCACCACCCCAAAATTTCAAAGTAAATTCGCCACACTGGGGAGTATCATAGCCGACAAACTATGGGGTTGACAGGGTGATTTTTCATCGCTAGTGAGAATCCGATATCAACAACTCAGGCAAGGAGCCAAACATGAGTATTTTTTCACCGGATTCGAAGATTTTCACTTTGGTTTTTCGCACTTTTTCGGTAGCTAGCGTTCTTTTGATTGCACCTGCAGCCGTCGCAGGCGGAAAAGGCCACGCGGCGCACCAACATGGCGTTGCTGCAGTGAACATCGTTGGCGAGGGAAGTACACTCACAGTTCAGCTCGAAGCACCTTCCGAGAGTATTTATGGATTCGAGCATGAAGCTAA
>CAIZJW010000253.1 GCA_903933385.1 uncultured Silvanigrella sp.
ACTGCTCACCAGCCACTGTAAATGCAAGGAAGCGATCATTGAGCTGCATGATAAACTCCCCTTCTTAAGCTACTTTTCCATTAGGTCGTCCGAGCGAACCCTTCCGCTGTGCTTCTATGAGCTCAGCGAGATCGAGGATCACTGCTGGTCGTCCATCTCCCAAGATTGCGGCCCCGCTGAGTCCGGCCAGTCCTTGAAGTTCGCGACCTAGCTTTTTAATGACGACTTGTTGCTGAGATAAAACGTCATCGACAATGACGGCAAATGGGTTTTTTGAATTCTCCATCACAACAAGTGCAATTCCATCGAAAGTCGTTTTCGCTTCAACCACATGGCTCTGTTTTTGTAGAAGCGTCGCGAGATGGAAAAGTGGAACTGTCATTCCCCTCAAGTTGAGCAGTTGAGAACGACCTTGAACAAGATTCACGTCGACTTCTTGTGGTCGGAGTGTCTCTGCGACTTGTGACTTGGGCACTATGTATCGTTCCTCACCGAGCTTAACGATAAAGCCATCAACAACAGCAACGGTCAGAGGAAGTAATATTCGGAAAGTTGTTCCCTCACCCACAGCTGATTCTATTTCAATGCGGCCTTGCATCGATTGAACATTAGATGAAACAACATCGAGGCCAACTCCGCGGCCGGAAAGATCGGTGACAACTGCTTTGGTTGAAAAGCCCGGATGAAATATGAAAGACCTAATTTTTTCCTCTGAAAACTGATCGAATGCTGTCATGAGTCCGCGTTCAATTGCCTTTTCTCTAATGCGGCCGGAATCAAGTCCACGTCCGTCATCTTTCACTTCTATGACAATGGCGCGTGATTGTTGGAACGCATTAATTGTAATTTGTCCTTGTGCTGGCTTTCCAGTCGCTAAGCGTTCTTCAGTGGTTTCAAGACCGTGATCAAGAGCATTTCGGACAAGGTGAACCAGTGGGTCGCCGATTTTGTCGAGCACTGTTTTATCGATTTCAGTTTCGTCACCGATGTATGTTGCATGAACGTCTTTGTTGAGAGCTTTCGAAGTGTCGCGGACTATTCTTTGCAGCTTGAGAAAAACTGGTTTGAGTTTGACCATTCGCAAACCCATCGACAATTCTTGAACCTCTCGGATGATTTTCGACATCTGTGCAACACTTTTTTGCAACAGTGGTGAGGTGAAGACGGCTCTGTGTTCATCAAGCACACTTTGAAGAATTACTAGTTCGCCGACATAGTTGAGCAGTTTATCAATGCGCGCGAGATTGACTCTAACGCTCTCATCGCTCGGTGTTTGCATTGGTGCCAGCTGCACTGTGTTTGCAGCAATTGCTTCGATTGGGGTTGCCTGGTGCGCAAGAGCGGCAAGCGCTGACGCACTGTCTTTGCTTTCTGACTGAGAAATGTTCTGTGTTTGCTGACTAAAATCTGTGCCTGACTCTTTGTCGGGTGAGGCGTTTTTTGTGTTCGTCTCAATGGCTTCGGTGTCGCTCGGCGGTTGTGAGGTCGCTGCAAGTTCGTTTGGAATCGCAGTGATATCGTTTTTTGGCTCTGCATCGAGGATCTTCTGAACACCTGCGAGCGACCATTCTTGTTGTTGTGAAGGGATGTCAGAGGCAGTTTCTGCCAGAGCGCTTGCAGTTTGGACCGTTGTTAAATTCACCGCTGCGGCAAGTTGCGTGAGTCTAAATATCTCCGCATGAATTGCCAACATTTTTGGATCGATGGGTGCGACTTCTGGTTCGACCGCTTTGGCTGGAGGCTCGGGTAGTTCAAATAATTCTGCCTTCAGATCTTCACCGACAAACCAGATGTCACCAGCCTCGGGTGGTCTTGGAAGTTCTATGACTTGAGCGACGGGCTTGGGCTCCTTCTCTCGAGCCATTGCTTGCACGAGAGGGTCGCCTTTACCAGGTGATTTCCTACCAGCACGCAGGCTTTCGATGTGTTCGCTGATGAAATCCCGACTGCCAAGCAGCAATGAAACCACCTGGGCCGTGACTGGAACTTCTTTCTTTTTAAGCGCCAGCAAAAACGATTCAAAGTGATGTGTAAATTCGGCAAGCTCTGAAAATCCGAGCGCTGCGGAAGAGCCTTTGAGGTTGTGAGCGGTGCGGAAAATCTTGTCCAAGAGAACGTCGCTTGGACCTTCTCTCTCGAGTGCGAGAAAGCAATGTTCAAATTGAGAAAGAGCTTCATCCGCTTCATGGATGAAGATATCTACAATCTGCTTGAGTTCCGACACGTCCACGCTGACAACACCTCACTGCAACATGGGTTCCCTCCCCGACAACCGGAGTAGGTTAAACCCACGTCGCGGCGAATCAGGGACTCTTGCTTCTTTCGGTTGAATTCAATTCGAGAAGAGGGGACGAGAGTTCAGGCAGGCCGGAGCTTTGACGCAAGCCAAGCGAGCGGATGGCCGATTCAACCGCTGACGACATTGAGCTACGCAAAATGTTCGAGAGAAATCCTGGGATTTCCGGGTTCTCCATTGGAATGACTTCCGTATCAGCGCCAGATTTGAGCCCTGCAAGTTCTGCAGCTTTACTGACAGCGTCTTGACGGTGACCGACAGCATCTACGAGATGTCGCTTTGCGGCTTCACTTCCCAAAACCACACGTCCATCGCTCATATGAGCAACCGTCTCGTCAGTGATTTTTGGTCGCGCGGCGCGCACGTCGGCAACAAATTGGTCGCGCGTGTCGTCGATGAGTCTCTGGAGATATTGCTTATCTTCTGGAGTCCACGGACGAACAGTGGATCCAGCATCTTTTAACCGACCTGTTTTTAGAGTCACGGGTTTCAACTTTAACCAATCAACAAGTTGAGTGGCCTCGAAGCTGTTAAAAATGACCCCAATGCTACCAACCATTGTTCCTCGGTTTGCAACGATCCAGTTGGCTGAAACCGCAGAGTAGTAAGCACCGCTCGCGGCAACTTCGCGCATGTATCCCACCACAGGCATCTTTTCCTTGAGACGCAAAATGGTGTCATGAATTTCTTGGCTTGCCACAACGGAACCGCCCGGACTGTTTATTTCCAGGAGAATACCTTTGATGCGTTTGTCTTCACGGGCTTCATTGAGTTTTTCGACAATCTCTGAAGCCTGCTCAGGGCCTATGGGTCCCTCGAGTTTTATGCCTGCCAGAGCATTGTTAAACGAATGGTGTCCCAAATAGCGGTGCTCTGTGTCGCCGAGTCCCGCGGATGTTGGAAAAACTTTGATGGCAAAAATTGCGAGCGCCACAAAAGCCAAGGCCGCAATGAGAGCGAGAGCTCCCACCACGGCCAAGACGAGTACGACGCCCGACGGTCGTTTGTCACGTGCGTCAGGCTCTTTGTGCATACGAATCACTCCTCAGAGCGTTCTTTTTGTGTACGGTTCTTCGCTCGGGCGAAAGCTTCCGCGAAACCAGTTGATGCTGGCGATGCAACTGCAGCTTGAATTGTGCGGTTGTGTGTTTCGTCGAGACCGCGTGTGACAGCTTTGTGTGAAAGCTCAAAGCGGCGTTCGGTGAGGTCAACGCGCAGAACAACAAACTCAAGCTCGGTGCCTTCGTCGGGCAACTTACCTGGTTCCATGTCGAGTTCTGAGACGTGGATGAGACCTTCTACACCTGGGGAAAGCTCAACGAAAGAACCAAACTCAGCGTTGCGTGTCACCTTGCCCTTGGCACGTGTGCCAGGAACAAAAACGAGCGAAGCAGCTTCGTAGGGGTCTTCCTGCAATTGCTTGATTCCAAGCGAGAAGCGCATGTTCTCAACGTCGATCTGAAGAACTTTGGCTTCGACTTCGTCGCCCTTCTTGTAGAGATCTTGAGGATGCTTCACGCGCTCGGTCCAGGAGATGTCCGAAACGTGAATCAAGCCATCAACACCTTCTTCAATTCCAACAAAAACACCGAAATCAGTGATGTTGCGAATCTTACCGCGGATGACGTCGCCAACCTGATATTTCTCGAGAACGAGTTCCCAAGGATTAGGCTCGGTTTGTTTCATGCCGAGTGAGATGCGATGGTTTTCGAGATCAACAGCGAGAACAACAACTTCAACTTCGTCACCGATGGCAACAAGCTTGGAAGGATGTTTAACGCGGCGATTCCAAGTCATTTCAGTGACGTGGATAAGACCTTCAACACCAGGCTCGAGCTCAACGAATGCGCCGTAATCGGTCAGGCTAACAACCTTACCTTTGAGTCGTTGGTTCGGGTTGTAGCGCTCTGCAACCTTGACCCAAGGATCAGATTGAAGTTGTTTGAGGCCAAGGGAAACGCGGTGCGACGAAGCGTCGTAGCTGAGAACTTTAACTTGGATTTCATCGCCCACGTTAAGAACTTCAGCTGGGCTGTTGAGACGACCCCAGGACATATCGGTGATGTGAAGAAGACCGTCGATACCACCGAGATCAATGAACGCACCGTAGTCGGTGATGTTCTTAACAATCCCTGCCATCACGCTGCCAGCTTCGAGACTCTTGAGAGTTTCGCTACGCAAGCGCTCGCGATCTTGCTCGAGAAGAACTCGGCGAGAGAGAACGATGTTGCCGCGTTTCTTGTTGAACTTGATAATCTTGAATTGCAGAACTTGACCAAGAAGCTTCTCGAGGTTGCGCACAGGACGCAGGTCAACTTGTGAACCGGGAAGGAATGCCTTCACGCCGATATCAACTGACAAGCCGCCTTTGACGCGGCCAACGATGCGACCTTCGACGAGCTCATCTTTTTCGTAAGCGTCGGAAATGCGGTCCCAGGCTTTGAGAAGGTCTGCTTTGTCTTTTGAGAGAACGAGCTCGCCGTCATCGTCTTCGAAAACGTCAACGAAAACGTCGACAATGTCACCGACCTTGAGAGAGAAAACGCCATCAATAGTAAATTCACTCTTTGGAACAGCGCCGGCTGCCTTGTGGCCAATGTCTACGACAACGGAGTCGTCGAGGATTTCCATGACGCGTCCATTAACAACCTGGCCTTCCTTAATGTTGGAGCCAGTTGCACCTTCACCGAAGAGTGCGGCGAAAGAGTCTTTGTCGGACGTTTCAGGACTTGCAAAGTCTACGTCTTCGTCGAGCCACTCGAGGCTCGAATAGCTGACCTTGCGCTTGGAGGAATCAGAGTGAACAGTTGCCATGATGAAGTTACCTTTCTCAGCAGTCTCAGGACGCGCCGTTGCAAAAAAAAACGCACCAACGTGGTGCGTCAGAAGCGGATCGCTCTTGAACTACACTGCCGCGCTCGTTAACACATGAGCTGGGCGCTGTACAGTAAGACTATTGCTTTCTTTTTCGAGCGCTGGCGAATGCTGCAGCGAAAATATTGGAGTTTTCGCTATTCAGGCCAGCGTTAGGCTGATTCTTCTTGGTTTGGTAGGATTCCCAGGCTGAGGATGAATCGCGTTCTTCGGCCATCAATGCACCAGCTGTTGCTCCGCTTTTTCCGGATAATTTAAGCATCAGATCTTCGGGCATGGCCTGCTTTAGGCTGAGAGCCACACGAAGACGTGGTGTGTGTTCAATCCGAATGACTTTCACGTTCACCGTTTCACCAATCTTTACAACATCTTGAGCTTTTCCAACTCTTTTCCATGCGAGTTCCGACATGGGGATGAGTCCTTCGATTCCACCAAGATCGGCAAAGGCGCCGAAATCGGCAAGTCGGGTGATCGTTGCCGAAAGCTTTTGGCCCACTTCAAGGTTTCGAACAATTTCGCCCGCCTTCGCTTCGCGTTCATCTTTCAAGATTGTCTTTCGGGAAAGAACAATATTTTTGCCACCTTGCTTGAACTCGGTGATGATGAATTTAAGGACTTGGCCAATGTAGGACTCAGGATCAGCGACGTTGCCGAGTTCCATTTGGCTCAGCGGAACAAATGCGCGTTTGCCCGAAAGTGAAGCTTCAAAGCCGCCTTTGACGACTTTTTCAACTTTAGCCTCCACAGGCAAGCGGGTTTCATGAGCACTGCGCAAAAGAGTGTCGTCTTGCTCACCGCGGCGCAAAGAACGGGTCAGGATAATTTCAGAACCGCTATCTTTTCGAACATATGCTTGAATCTCGTCGCCCAGCACAGGTGCGGTGAGGCCTGCGGTTAGGAACTCCTCCACAGCCAAGGTTGCAGTGCTTTTGCCGCCAAGATCAACAAAAACGAATTCTTCACCAACTCGGAGAACGCGCCCTGTGACAGGCTCACCCGCCCGGTAGCGCTTCAATGAAGCTGAAGTGGATTCAGATTCGAGCAACTTTTCAAATTCTGTGGTTTCATGTTCCTCGGACGCGAATGGATCGCGGCCAAAGTCTTCGCTATCAATAAAACGGATTTTACTCATGAAGCAGTCTTTCCTCTCTGCACGGATGAGGCTCGGCAGTCTGAAAGGTCTTGCCACAACGGATCTGCGAGATCAATTCATTCGGCTCTCGGTTGCATTGTCGTGTTTGGTTTTCTGTTTTCCCCAAACTGCGACTGCAAATACGATCCTTAACATTCTCACCCAGCCTCGACGGCTCGATGCCAATCTTGTTGAGGAATTTGAGCAGAGTCGCAAGGTGTCCGTGCGCGTTGAGTTCGTCTCGTCTCCCCTCGACTACGAATCTCGGATAAAATCTCTGCCTCATAGTTGGGATTTGGTTCTTGCAGACGAGCAACGACTTGTGACCTTGAGCTTGGCAAAAATCCTTAAAACTCTTCCCGACTCAGTTATGATTCCTCCCAATCTTTCAGGTCTGGACCGCAGAGCTCGAGCGAATGAAGATGGGCGGGCCTATATCAACCTTATGGCTGATCCCATGGGCCTGATTTATCTCAACAGGACAAAAACGGGTCTTGGACCTGTTGGGTGGAACTGGATCATCAACCCCTCGTTAAATCCTCTCTGGCGATCACGAGTCGCTCTTTTTGCTGATGATCGTTTGAATTTGATGACCGCGGCCGTTGCAACTGGTGTTACTTTTCCAGTTGAAAAAGAGGCAGACAATCGGAAGGTATTTGATTGGCTGACCCGGGCTCAGCTGCAAGGAAGAAATGCTCCCCTCAACACGACGGTAACATCATTTTTGGCAGAGAAATATGCTGTCGGATTAGCTTGGCAGTCTGATTATCTGCATGCTTTGCGATACGTGAAAGGACTTGCTTTCACAGTTCCCGTCGAAGGAACCTATGTTGAGCGGGTTGGGGTGGGGTTAGTCGCCGATTGTCGCAATGAAGCGCTGGCTCTCGATTTTATAAAGTTCATCCATGAACGGCGCGATCAACTTGCGCAGCGCCGAGGCATGCTCCCCTTGCACGTTCAAGACTTTCAGGGAAGTCAGGTAAGAAACTGGAGAATTTTTTCCGACGATGTTCCTCGCTTGAAGGAACTCGCGAACAGCGTGGCAAAAATGAAACGCGATCGCGACCTACGTGCAGAGAAAGCAAGATAAACTCTGCGCTATTTTAGTTCATTTTGTTCAAGAGGCAATTGAAAATGGACTGTCGACTCGATTTTTTTCGGTATCAGGATCGATATAGAAAAAAAGTCGTGCCAACGCTTCTTTCTCATACTTAGCCAGAGGCGTTTCGCTCTTCACAGAACGTCCAAGCAAAGCCAATTCCGAAACATATTTTTCGCAGAGAGCGTCGTCACCTGATGTGCTTTGCAGCGCTGTTATTGCTTTTTCCTCTTGCCCGCACAATGCCCAACATTTTCCAGCAAGGATAGATAAATTAAGTTTTTCATAAGCAATGGCGGCGGCATGCCATCTTCCAGCGTCATGTAAGCCGCGCGCAGCCCATTCAATATTTTTCCTGTTTTTAATTATGAACTCGCCATTTAAATTGTGACAATGAGCAATGAATTTTTCAAGAACTGCTTCGTCAATCTGTTCGGCAAAGTTGTGCGCAACATCTCGTTTGTCCGCCACAAAATTAAAGATTGCCAAAACCCACTCACCTTTGCGGCTCTCGTTTAACCACATTTTTGCGCGAGTCAGCGGATGAATATGATCTGTAGGCATGTCTTGCAGCATGTGTTCAATGTCAGAAATCGATAGAGAATCTAGGATAAGCGCCCTGGCTGCCTGCTGATCAAGAAAGACTGCAAGTTCTTTGTATGCAAACGTGTCACGCGTCAGTTTTATAATTTTTCCGCGATCATTTATTCCAGCAAGAAGGCGCAGTGCAGAGGACTTGTCGCCAGCTTCAGCAAACAGGACTGCTAATTCTGTTGATAGAGCAAGGCTGAATTCTTTGATTTGTTTGCAACACCGCTTAGCATCATCTACAAGCTTAGCTCGCAGATAGTAAAGAGCTGCTTTCTCGAAATTCTTGTTACGTTCGAAAATAACTCCCGCACGATTTGGGCGATTGATTTTCATGAGCATAGTGGCGGCATCGTCGAGAAGTCCGTTAGCTTCGAGAAGGTCGATGGCTTCTCGTTGAAGCTGTGCATCCTCAAGCAACTGTGCTGCGGCTTTGAAATTTTTTGCTTTCGCAAGTTGGAGAGCTTGGTTTCTTTTTCTTTCATTCTCGGGAGAAAGGGTCAATGCGTCGAGCGTTCGCATGCCGCCCTGCTTTTGCTCGGGAAATCGCTCCGTCATTGCCGGAATTTTTGGCATACCAGGGATTTGTTTTGTGCGCTTTTGAGGTTCTTCTTTTTTTTTGCCTTTGAGTAAATAAAGCAGAATGGCAACGCAAGCGACCAAAACGAGCAGCGCTGCAAGCGTTGGCAGCTTTATAATTTTTTCAACGCTGGCAGACGTGAAGTTCATTTTTACAAACTCCAAGTCAGGCCGATGCTGACAAGCTCGTCATAATTTTTTTTCACGCCAGGTTGGTGAACCGAGGGAGAAAGACGATAACTGACGCGTGCACGTGTCCCCATTGTTATGTAGGCCGATATTGCTAGGCCCGCGTTCCAGGTGACCTTTTGATTCGTGCAACCGTAGTCTTGGAAAGTGTCCTCAAGGCAAGACCGACGCCAGAGTGCACCACCAAAAAGTGTTGGTTTGACGTATCCAAACGAGTGTCCAACCGATGCATTCACACTTGTGTCGACAATTTGAGTTTTCTGCTCGATTGTTCCTGTAGGCAGGGTCACGCCCTGAGCCTTCTTAGCTTCACGGTACGCTTCATTGTACTCATCTCGGTCGAGAATCTGTGTATGTCCGACACTGAGATCGAGAACGTCGGTCAGGGGCAGGCCAATTTCGAGTCCGAGGCTGCGCCTAGAGCTAATGACGAACTGTTGAATATCTTTTTGAAAACTTCCCGTGAGAGATACATCGAGGAATTTGCTTCCTCCGCGTGCCATTGCATCCTCTGAAAGACAGAGCGACGCGATAATAGTTGCAATCGTGCAAACTGAATTTGTGCATTTGAATCTTATATTTTTTTTGCTCATCATGTCATAAAACTCCAAAGCCAAATCAAAAAGGCGGCATTAGTTTGTCCGGACATTCTGACCCGACAATGAAGCCATCAATTGTTTTTGCGTTTTCTCGAGTATCCGTTCGAGTTCGTCCGTGACATCTTGTGTTGGTAACCATTGGGTTGGATCGTTTTCATCAATCCGTTGAGCTGTTTGTGTGTAATATTCAATATTGTTTTTAATCACGAGATCAGCTGACCGTTGGTTGAACGGAAAAACATTGATCGAAATGCGATTTCGGAAGAGTCTCCCGTCGATGAAAAATTTATCCCACTCAGTGCTTAAGCTAAGTGTCTGACGATCTGCCTTTGAAACAATGTATGTTTGCGAAAGAATGCGCGCGACAGTTTGAAAAAGATGAGGCGCTGCGGTGGCAACTCTCCAGGTATTTTTATCGAGTCGCTGGAACAAAAGGGGAGAACTCACCATGGGGTGAGAAAATCCACCATGACTCGCATTTCCAGCCAAGGCGCCACTGAGCTGGGGAAGAATCGCCCCAGAGGGAGCTACGTTTTCCAAATTCTGCAGCGCTTTCCCAGACACGACTGGCATTTGGGAACCAACTGCCGAGCTCGGAGGAAGCGGAAGTCCGCGCGGTGCACGTGAAGAGCTACCGAACAGCGAAGTGCGCTGTGCTGGATCACCCGAAGGTACGACACATGCTTGCGTAGAGAGTGCGAGAAAACATGTGAAGAGAAGTTTTTCTGACCATTGATTTCTAATTTCTCTTGTCATCATGAACTCCAGCTGTAAGTCTTGATTTCGCTTATTTTCACATCAGTTGGCTTACAAATCGGATGCATCTTTTGGTCCGATGGGAATTTGACAGGATTGATTTGCCCATCATGCTTTTGCTTCGACCCTGCATCTTTGCACAGGGAGGGCAGAACATGCCGGCGCGTCGCTTTTTCAAAGAAACAGCGAAACAAAAGTTTCACAGCTTGAAGAAATCAAAGGAACTCATGAGAAGAAGCTCTCGCCTTGTTTTTTTATTCTCCCTGTTTGTCGCCTATTCAGACAATGCCGTTGCTCTGGAGAGAAGAGATGTCAGCGGAGAGATGCAGTGGTCTAGTGCAGCGCTTCAGGGGGCTGCCGGAATGGGAGCGTTCTCAGAATCCTGGGTCGATCAGGCTCAAACTGATGTTTCACTTCTGGCACGTCGCAGAGGCTCATTCGAAATTGAGTTTATTGCTCCAACGCTGATTGTCTCTCGTGACGCGAGCAATTCGATTGTTGATACAGTTAAGACATTCAGCGAGAGCAACAGCACATCGAGTTCAACTTCGAGCGCGCAGTCAACTGCTAATGCTCTTGACAAGGTGAGGTCGGTCTTCGGAAAAAGCATGACTGCACAATTCAATGGTGCAGTTATTGCTCCCCGTATCGGACGGGTGGGCATTGCTCCTTATCTTTCTGCAGGACTCGATGCCTCGATTGACAATGCAGCTTGGCCCAAACTCGACACCTATGGCGGAGGTTATGCTGGAGTCTTGTTAAGTTATGCGCAGGTGATCAAAAAAGATTTTGATTTGGGTGTAGCTTTACGGCCTGGTGTTGGTGGATATCGATCCTATGAATTGGATCTCTCTTTGTTTGGTGAGTTCATCACTGGCTCAGCCGATAACTCTGTGCAAAAACCCGCTAAAATGCTTGAATTTCCGACGGCTTTTTATTGCCCTCTGGATATCGCCGCAGCCTGGTGGATGGGTCCCTCAACTCGATTCCATCTGACCTCGAAGAACACCTTCGATGCGTTACCTTTAAGCTCCGTCAGTGGTTCAGCAGGCTCCATCCAAAATCGTCTCAACGTCGGCTTCAGTCAGGACGTTTCGTTGTCGGGGAGCAAAAATCAATCACTTCTTGTGGGCGGCGAGATTCAGGATTTGGCAGGTATGAAAGGGGGGTGGAATGAGCTACTGCTCCGCACGCAATGGGCCGCTCGCTACGCAGTGAAGCTTCCCTTTCGCGACCAAAGCACTTTCGCTCTCAATGCAGGCCTTCATTCAGGATTTCCGGTTGTCTCCATTTTTCTTGACCTCTTCATTACAAAGTTCGAATTCGCACTTTCGGCGCGCGAGAACGGTGCCTATTCGGGACAAAGGGCCAACAGGTTGCAAACTTTGAGTTTGCGATCGCAAATGCAATTCTGAGAGGCGTTGTTCCTGGGCATCTTGACGTTTTTCCGAAAAAACCGTTCACTCGACAGTGTACTTTTGCGCATTGTTGGGGGAATGAATGTATTCAATCGGATTCAAAAAGCTCGACTCCGCTCCTTCAAGTGGTTCTGAACAAGTATCTGCAAAACTGAATGCAGTTTCGCTTGTTCTTGGCCTGATAGGCTTCGGCACCTCTCTCTACGCCTTGATTTTGCATGTAAAGGCGAAAACATCGGCAACTGCGCTGGGGTGCGACGTCAACGATGTGATCAACTGTAGCAAGGTCATTGGTGGTGAGTACGGCGAGTTTGTCAGTATTCCACTCGGCGCATACGGAATGGCCTATTTTGGCTTAGTCATTGCGTTATCAATTCTTCCTGCATTTGTTGTCTCATCGGTCGCATGGATTGCGCGATGGCAGATGCTGGTCGCAGCTGTAGGCGCCTTCGTTTCCATTCTTCTCGCATATATTTCATATTTTAAAATTCAGGCTGTTTGTTTGGTTTGCAGTGGTGTTCACATCATCAGTGTCATCAACTTCGTTTGGACGCTTGTTGGTTTCATGAAGGTTCGCAGAGAGCCACAAACTGTCGGAGAGGGTGGATTCGTTAAATTGCTCGCAGCGAGTTTGGCTTTGAGTGTGCCTCCACTTTTGGCGGGCGCATTGCTGCCGCTGATTTCTTCGACTCTAGGCGTGAAAACTGAGTCAGCATCTCAAGAACAGTCACCCGCTGCTGTTGGAACACCCTTTCCGCAGGAATGGGTTCAGGTTGCCTCAAGTAACTATGTTGGCAAAGGTGAAGATTATCGGAAGGGAAATGATCAGGCCAAAGTTGTTGTGCATATGTTCTCCGATCTGGAATGCCCCCATTGCAAGGTTTCTGCCGAAGACATTGCATCTGCGCAAAGCGCAGTCGGTGCTGATCAGGTTCTTTTTGTTTACAGAAATTACCCGCTGAGCAGCAAATGCAACGCCAACATTGCAAGCGAGGGGCATGCCTATGCATGTGATTTGGCTATGGCACTCCGTTGCGCAGGCAGCCAACGCAAAGACGCATTTTGGGAATTTAAGGATTGGGCTTTCTCTGGGATCGACATGAATCCCGAAGAGCGCCAGCAGAAATTTTCTTCTGGGGGCATCCGTGCTCAGGCTGAACAACTAAAACTCGATGTCACTCGCTTTGAATCATGTCTGCGAGACAAAATTGAGCTTCCTAAAATTCAGGACGATATTGAAATCGGCAAGAAGATGGGCCTGACTGGTACGCCCTTGATTGTCATCAACGGTCGTGTTTACACGGGTGAACGCAACCCTCAAGGCTTTACTCGAGCCTTTCGCGCCGCCCTTGAGACAAAATAATTTGCACTGCTGATATAGGATAAGACTGCCAATAAAAGGTAAAAAAAAGCGGCGAAGAACGCCGCTTTTTTTTTAGAAATCGCTCACAAGCTCAATCCATTCTGGATGGTCGATGAACGGATTTCGATTTCCCTGAACCGACTTAATTTTTTGGGCACGTTCAACTTCACTGAGCTCAACCGGATGACTGTTTGCCCATTCGCGGAGAGTTCGCTCTTGGCCGTTGTCGATCTTCATGCTGTAAAGAACTGACATGTAGAACATCGCGCGAGCAACGACGCCCTTGTGGCCTTCAGGTGGCTCAAAGCCGTCGCCGTGGCAAAGTGTTCCCTCAGAAGCTCGGTTGTGGTTGCACTCGCGGAATGGAAAGCTCCCGCGCATGCCATTGATTTTCATTTCAGTTGGAAAAAGATGGTAGAGATCTGATTTTCCTTCTCCAATGGTTCCTGCTTTGCGGAGAAATGTTTGTGGCCAGGTATGCTCGGTGTTGACACCGTTTCTTGGAATGCCCTCACCTACTGAAAAGGTGTCCGAAGAATAGACGCATTTTACAACGCGTTCACCTTCTTCATTCAAATAAACATCAACTTTCTGGAACATCGCTTGCCGCGCGCCTTCATAGCCAAGATTGGCTTTATTTGCACGAGCGTACTTTTGAAGGGCAGAGCGGATGCAGTCTTGGGATTCGAGTTTGCAGTCGGTAGGGTCTTCGGGATTGGCAAAAGCGAGATAAGATACTGGCAGTGAGAAAGTTAGCGAGAGGCTAAGGAACAGAACGAGCTGACGGCAATGGAGCCAAAACATCGATGCGCGCGAATGCATAAGCAAACTCCTGGGCTATGATCTTTTTCTCGTCGGTCGGGACTTTGCTAAAGGAGGTTTGCGCCTTCGTCAATACATTTATGTGGGCAATAAGGAAATAATATGGTTTTCCGCAGAGAGTAACGAAAATGATAAAAAAAAAGACCACCCTGTTGGGTGATCTTTTTTTAAAAGAGAGCAGAACTCTCTGAAGACCAACGACTCTTACGAGCGGAAGTCGATCGTTGGGCCGTGACCCATGAGAGCCATCGTACGAGCGCGCTTGACTGCGATAGTCAGCTCGCGCTGTTGCTGTGCACTAGAACCGCTGATGCGGCGCGGCACTATTTTACCGTGTTCTGTTACGAACCTACGGAGCAACTGGGTGTCCTTGTAGTCAAATTTGATGTTCGGATCGAGAACGCGCTTTGGACGAGAATAGCGGCGTTTTTTCTTGGCTCCGGATACTGCCATGACAACTTTCCTTTATCTGTGGGCAGCAGCATCGCTCAAAATGGCGACGCAGCCTCATTACAAAATGGAACGCCTTTGATAACCACAGAGGGGAGGAACCGTCAAGCGTTAATGACCTTTGGTTTCAAAAGTTATGTCGAATGGGCTCAAATTGAGCCTTGTGGGCTTCTCCAGGGTCCCATTCATCGAGAGCGACTTTGATATGCCCAAACCGAACAGTGGCCTCAATGTAAAGAGGTAAGCGTCTGGAATCTTTTGAGAACCAAATGCGGATGTCACCTTTTTGCTCCATGAGTCCGCCGAATGTTGTAATAAGGCGAAAGACATCTGTTTCATATTTCTTTTTGCCAATTTTGCGGGTGTCGCTTCCAAGATAATCAGCTTTACCTGTCCAGGTTTTCTCGGATGTAAATATAGGAAAGTTCAAATTCAGAGGAGGAGGGTTGCTGGCCGCAAACTGGGCTCGCAGATAATAGAGAGAACCCAACGCATCTTTCGTGCCTTCAACGAGCGGGAACTGAGATTTTGTCTCTGATCTGTCTTTGCGTTTTGTGTGTTGAAAAATCAGTGCCTTACTCTGATCGAATTCTAAGATTTTAGAATTGCGAAATGAGCTTTCCTGCTGATTAATATAAAAGCGCGCAGGCATGAACGCGGCGCCTTTGTATGACAATGTTTCAATTGAATCGTGAATTTGCATAATCCAACGATACCAGCTGGCACTTTTCACTTCACCAGTGATTCGATGCGCCCAGGTATCAAGATG
>CAIZJW010000254.1 GCA_903933385.1 uncultured Silvanigrella sp.
CGATAGCTCTGGAGATATCCATGCTTTTAGCAAGAGTAATTGGTTTTCCCTGGTCCCTAGATTCTGCTTCGGCGAACTCATCCATTCGTTTTTCCAGAAGTTCGGCCACTCTCAAAAGCAGCTCCGAGCGTCTCTCGTTATCGAGTGCCTTCCAGGCCGGAAATGCCCCACGAGCTGCCCGAACGGCGTTGTCGATATCCGCAGCGTCAGAGTTCGGACATTGGCCATAGTTTTGACCCCTTGCGGGATCTTCGACATGGAGCCAGGCGTTTGACACTGGGTCAGTAAATTGACCGTTAATGAAGTTTTTGAGTTTCTGCATCCTACTAAAATCCCAAGGTTTGTTTTGTCCGCACTCTAGTGCGCGAATACAAAGATGTCCAGATTTCATCATATTGATGGTGTTTTTGACATAATGTCGGATCCCCGACATCAGCCACTTTTTTGCTCTCAATTCTTTGCCCATCATGACCGAGAATGGTGAGTGCAGAGAGGTCATCAATAATGAAGTTCATCAAAGTCTTGGTTACCGCCGGACTGATGGGAATGGGTACGCTCTTCTTCGGTTGCGAAGAGAGCCGTATTTCTTCCATCGTGCCGCAGACGGCTGCCACTTTGAGTGAGCTCGATTATGATTCAATAGGTAATCATGCCGTTTGGGTGATTCAAGATCAGCTCCGCAAACAGAATATCCCCAAAGAAAATGTTGACGTCGTATCGCGTGCCGCGCTTGCAGAAGTGCGTTACGCCAAGCCTACCGAAGGCCCGTTGCGGCTTGGTGAAGAAGAATCAGCGCGCACAGTCAATGCAGAGATAAACGAAGTGGATGCTGCCTTGGCGTTGCGCGCAGCCGTGCGCGGAGCAATGCGTTCAATTGCCGAAATAAAAGCAACCCTTTCTCCGGAAGAGCAAAAGCTTTACACAATGGCGGTTGTGAACAGCGGTTTGATAGTGTCGAAATCTGCGAACGACAAATCCGCTGCAGTGCCTGTTGCGCTCCTTGCACAAGCATCAATGACAGAGGTGGGCCGCAATCTCTCTGCGAGCGGCATCACCAACGTCACTCTGACCGAAGTGATGAAAGAAGTGGCCTCGACCTCGGTTTCGTTTTTGGGTTCGTTGAAAGTTTCTGAGAATCAACTCGTAGACGCAGTCGCAGCGATTGCTGCGGGATTGTCGTCGGGTGCAAGCAACGAAAAAACCGCAAATGAGATTTCTAAAACCGTTGCAAACGCGGTTGCGGGTCAATTGCCAGGCTTAGGTTTGCAAGCCGAAAAACTCACAACTGCAGTGCGGTCGATTTCTACAAAAATCGTAGAAGGCCTGAGTGGCACCTCTCTCTCTGCACAGGTACTCACAGACGCGAAGGCAGGCTTGTCGGAGGGCATTATTGCCGGGTTGGGATCAACTGTTTCCCAAGAGCAGAAAGATACACTCGCACAAACGGTGCAAAAAACATTCTCCGACCCAGGGTTAGGAACAGTTAAGGTTCTTCAAGAAGAACCTTCGACGCGCGAAATCACACTTTTTGGCGGGGTCTACAACAGAACTCTGCCTGTGAATTTCAACGACGTACTTCTCCAATGCAATTTTACAGCCGAGGAAGCATCGCGGACTCGGTTCCTTATCAGTTCGATTTACAGCGGTGAACTTCGGAAGCGCGACGTTAAGCTCTATCAAGGTGCTCTTTGGGTTCCTGGCGAGTTCATTGAATGGACACCGCCTCTTATGGCTCGCGATGGCCAGAAAGCATTTAAGCTGACTGCATTGTTGGGAGACACCCTGACACCGCGCACTGTGAACGTGACAGTGTATGTGCAAGGTGCAAATGAGGCTCCACTTTTGACTTCCATCCGCACCCTGACCGGTGGACGTGAAGACACCCCCCAAGTTATTTCTTACGAAGACATGCGCGCAGCCTCAGATTTAAGTGACCGTGATACAGGGCAGGTCTATTTCAAGATCTCAAGCCTAGAAAATGGCCGAGTTTTCAAAGCTGGTCAGCAACTCACCGGAGGTTCGCTGATTGCACCGGGTGAGTTTGTTGTTTGGAATCCGGCACCGCAAACAAATGGATCGTTAAGCCCTTTCAAAGTTATTGCCTACGATGGTGATTTGGAATCAAGCACGCCAGTGCAGCTCAATGTCTCTGTCCTACCTGTAAATGATGCACCAACGGTTGTTGCCAATGCGACAGTCATGGATGCTGTAGAAGACACAGTGTACCCAATATCGAATGCTCGGTTGAAGGAACTCACTCAAGCGTTTGATGTTGACCTCAATCAGCTGAGTTACAAGATTACGGAAATTTCTCAGGGCGTACTAAGGAAGCAAGATGGCTCTGTTTTCTCTGCGGGAGAAATTGTTGGGCCAAGCGACACCGTGTTCTGGACTCCACCAGCAGATACCTTTGGCTCCAACGTGGCTGGATTCAAGGTTCTTGCATTTGATGGCAGCGATTATAGTCAAACTGAAACAAAAGTGTCGTTTGCTCTGGCTGCAGTGAATGATGCACCTGTTGTTTCCTCTATAAGTACATTCACGGGTGCAGTTGAAGCCAATAAATTCGAAATTAAATTTGCGGATTTGCTCGCCAAATCTGATATTCGCGATGTCGATAACACAAATTTAAGGTTCCGTTTGGTCAGTGTCTCAGGAACAAGCGGCGAAGCTGTTTATCTCAATGGCAGCGCCACACCTCTCAGTGCGGGTGCAGTTCTCAATCCGGGAGATATGTGGGTTTGGACTCCGCCTGCTAAATATTACAGCCGCCAGGTGCAGGCTTTCACCGTTGAGGCGTGGGACGGAATATTGCCTTCTGTGAACAAAGTGGCTGTGAACTTTGATGTGCTTGCTGTGAACCAATCTCCTTCCTTCCGCTCTCAGGCTCGAAATGCAGGCGCGGTTCCAGTTATTGCTGCATCAGAATATGTGTTGACCTATGAAAAAATTGCAAATGATCTTGAGCTCGCAGATTCCGAAAATGGCGACACGGTTCCCCTTGAATTTCGCAAAGCCAAGCCCATTCTCATTATCGAAAACGTTGAATATGGAATGCTCAAAAAGAACGGTGAGAATGTCGTCAATGGAAGCACGACTCTTGAGCCCGGACAAACATGGACTTGGACAGCCCCAAGCGATCGTCTCGGTGTCGTAGATGCCCTCGTTGTGCGCGCGAAAGATGCAGACAACACATTCAGCCGCAGTGCGGCCACCTATGCGTTTGATGTGCAGCCTCGTCCGAATACAACTCCTGTTCTGACTTCTGTTCCAACAATTCAAGGTGCAACAGAAGACACTCCATACGTCCTCACATACGAGGCATTGAAGGCACTTTCAGATGCGAGCGATGCAGACAACAATCTTGTGTTGTTCCGTATCCGGGAACTGAACTCGGGCGAGCTGAAGAAAGGTCCGACTGTCCTCACTTCTGCAATGCTGGGAGATCCCGGAGTGCTGGTTGGCCCAGGTGATGTGCTCACCTGGAAACCGAATCAAGACGATTTCTCGTCAGCCCGAGTCGCTTTCAAGATCTCAGCAACTGACAGCCTTGCCGACAGTGCAGTTGTGAGTGGCAATCCAGACCCAACACGGTTTGTTTCTGTGGCGTTTAATGTTGCACCCGTCAACGATGCTCCTCGCTTCACTGCAGTTGCGAGAATCACTCAAAACGCATCTGCGGCTGGTTTGTCGGAAGATGTTCCGGTGACTTTGTCTTTCAATCAGCTGTATTTTGCATCGACACTGGATGATGTAGATGATGAAGTTCTGCGGAGCCCAGATCCGAACAAAACCTTTAATCATAGGTTTGTTGTCACTTCTATTCAGCCTGGTTCCAAAATTGTGGTGGATGGCAACGAAATTGCAGTTGGTGCAGAAATCACTAAGGCAGCCTCGAGTATTGTTTGGCATTCACCTCTTCACTCTTACAATAATCAGCCTGCATTTAGCCTCCGTGTACGAGATGAAAACGCACTGGGAGCGGAGGAAAGTGCTGCAGACATTCCGGTTGTGGTTGCGCTGAGTCCAATCAACGATGCTCCTGTGCTCGCTATCCCTGGCAGTGAACCCTCGGCAAATTATCGTGTGATGGGTGCACAGGAAGATATTCCTTTTGTACTGACCTACGATGCTATCAAGAACAAACTTTCAGTTGAAAATAACTACATCAACGATGTCGATGGGCCGCAATTGGAATTTATGGTGGCGCCGGTTGCAGATGCAGTTACGGGTGCTTCTGTAGGAACTCTGAGGAAGAGTGGCGCTGTTGTAGCCGTTGGACAAAGTGTGCGCCTTCAGCCTGGTGACTCTTTGGTTTGGCAACCTCCGCTGAACAAAAACGGCATCATCGCTGCTTTTTCTGTCCGTGCTTTTGATAGTCTTTTGGCCAGTGCCGATGCGGCGCAAATGGAAGCGTTCGTTCAGCCAGTAAACCATCCACCATTCATTGCTTTAAACAAGTCACTGGCAGCGCAAAAGAATACTGCTGTGACAATTCCCCATTTGGCTCTCTCGCAGTTGCTTGAGCTCAGCGATGTTGAGAATATTCAGCATCCTGGAGATGTCGCAACCTCTTGCCCATCAGCTCCCAATGTATCTTTCAGGATTTTGGAAATTCCTGGTGGCTCCATCACGAAACTCAATGCCGCCGGCACAAGCCTTGCAATGGCTCCCGGTGACTCAATCACACCTTGCGAAAAACTCGTTTGGTTGCCGCCTCTCGATGCCTTGGGTACTTATCCAGGGGTGAGAATTCGCGCAGTGGACGATCAAGGTTTAATGAGCTCCATGACAGGGCTCATCACCTTTGAAGTGCAAGGAAGCAATGCAGCTCCATTCTTCAGTGCAAATATCCCAGCAACCCTGCAAAACGGACAGCAAGATCTTCCCTACACAATCACACACCAAGCACTTCTCCAGGCAACTGGAGTGCTCGACCCAGAAAACAACCCGATTCGCTTTGAGGTTTCACCTGGCTTAAATGGAAGCACAACCTACAAGGGAACAACCCTCATTGCCGCACCTGTGCTGGTGGGCCCGGGTGAAACGGTTCTTTGGAATCCACCACCAAAAGTAAATGGTGTACAGCAGGCGTTTGAAGTTCGCGCTTATGACAGTGACAAATTCAGTGTCGATGATCCAAACACGGGTCGTTTGGGTAAAGTGACAGTCGCAGTCAATCTCGCTGTTGTGAACCGAGCGCCTTCGATTACGACAACACCAATTCTCGCCGGAACTGGCACTGATATTGCGCTTGAGGATGCTCCTTACAACATAACCGTTGAAATGCTCCAAGCTGCAACTCAAGCAACTGACCCTGATTTGAATGCTGTTATTCGCTTCAAACTAGACGCTGCATTTACGAACGCCGGAGTCCTGCAATACGAATCGACTCCGGGCACCTGGCAAAATGTTTCTGCAGGCCAAGGCGACATTATTGGGTCAGGGTACACAACAACATGGCGCTGGACACCGCCACTTCACACATATGGTCCAATTAAGGCATTTGCAATTCATGCATTCGATGGCGATGCATCAACTGGATTGAATCCGGTTGCAGTGCCAGTGACAATCAATGTGAATCACGTCAATCACGCTCCTGTACTAGGTTCACTTTCTGGTGGAATGCCGGTCATTCAAACATTGAACGGTGGATTGGAAGATGAAGCTTATTTAATTCGCTACGATGCTTTGTTTGCGGCCGGCATGCCTTCAGATGTGGACGGTGATTTGCTTCGGTTCAAGTACGTTTCCGCTGGCCAGGGCACTTTATTCCGCAATGGAAATGCTGTTGCTCCGGGCGATCTGCTCTTGCCGGGAGAAAATTGGACTTGGCAGCCCCCACTGAATCAAAACGGAACCCTCACTGCTTTCAGTGTTGTAGTGCATGACGGGTTGACTGATAGTCCCGTGACTTTGCCGGTGACAGTGAATGTTGCAGCGATTAACGATGTTCCGGTTTTTGGTGCAAGTTCTTTCTTGAACAATGCAAACAAAAATCAGTCTAATGGCTATTTGATTACGTTTAATGACATTGCGAGCAAAATTCCTGTTCAGGATGTTGAGACAGCTGCAAATTTGATTGAGTACAGAATTGAAAGCGTTGGAGCTGGAACCCTCCGCATGGGAACTTCGCAAACGGGAACAGATGTTGCTTCTCTTGTGAACAAGCCGATGTTGCGATCGGCCGGAGGCAACGGTGTCAGTGCCACATCTCAATTGAATTGGACTCCGCC
>CAIZJW010000255.1 GCA_903933385.1 uncultured Silvanigrella sp.
GGGCAGGATTTTCTCGCAATGAAAATCCGCGAAATGGCAAAAAAGAATGACATCATGTTGATTGAAAACAAGGCTCTGGCACGCACCTTGTACAAGACAGTCAAGGTCGGGCAGGAAGTCCCACCGAGTTTGTACTCATCCGTGATCGAAGTCATGAAAATCATCTATCAGGCGCGTGGTCGCGACTATTTCGAACGTTTCAATCTTCAGAATGCAGCTGGCTGAAAAGCCCAACTGAAGCAGGAGGAGTGAAAAATGGCAGCAGGCGGAGCACTCACAGGAGCGACGGCACCAGCGTCCAATAATTCGCCACTTGGGTGGTTTAAAAGCCCAGATGTTCTCATGGCTCTCGCTGTCGTGGGCATTCTGCCTATTATGCTATTTCCGCTGCCTGGAATGCTTCTCGACGCGCTCCTCGCCATCTCGCTATCCACATCACTTGTCATCATGCTGGTTGCAATTTACATCACCAAACCTCTCGAGTTCGGCGTATTCCCCACCATCCTGCTGATATCAACACTCTTTCGTCTTGCCCTTAACGTTTCAACGACGAGATCTATCCTCACCCACGGTGGCGACGCCACAGGTGGAATGAGTAACCTAATCAAAGCATTCGGCAACATCGTGATTGCCGACAATATCGGCGTAGGTTTGGTGATCTTTGTGATCCTCACAGTCATCAACTTCGTGGTCATTACCAAGGGTTCGGGGCGTATCGCTGAAGTCGCAGCCCGCTTTACTCTTGACGCAATGCCAGGAAAGCAGATGGCGATTGATGCCGAATTGAACGCAGGTCACATAAATGCGGAAGAGGCACGTCGTAGAAGAACAGCGGTGGAAAAAGAGGCTGACTTTTTTGGTGCAATGGATGGTGCTTCAAAATTCGTTCGCGGTGATGCAATCGCAGGAATCATCATCACTCTCGTGAACATGATCGTCGGGCTTGTCATTGGTATCATTCAATTTAACATGAGTGCTGCAGACGCTGCAAAGACTTTTACTCTCCTCGCTGTGGGTGATGGTTTGATTGCCGCCATTCCATCGCTCATGATCTCAACCGCTGCTGGTCTTATTGTAACGCGTGCCACCTCTGAGGGTGATCTCAGTGGCCAGGTTTTGAAGCAATTTCGGGTTCATCCAAAGGCACTTTATGTTGCTGCTGGAATTATTACATTGCTCGCACTGGTTCCGGGTTTTCCCAAAATTGTCTTTTTCTCCCTCGCTTCGCTTCTCGTATTTCTTGGACGAATTGCTGACAAAAGTATTCGCGATGAGAAGCAACTGGCAACTGATGCCGAAAACAAAGACATTCAGAACAAAGACAAAAAAGAATCCGAAAGTATTGACAGCCTCATGCGACTTGACATTCTTGCGGTTGAGGTTGGCCATGCTCTCGTTCACCTCATCGATCCGCAACAAGATGGCGAAGTTGTCGATAGAATCCAGAGCATTCGTAAGCAATTTGCTCAGGACCTTGGAATCGTCGTTCCACAGATACAGCTTCGCGATAACCTGCAAAATGATCCGGGACAATATGGAATTTCACTGAAGGGAAGCCGAATTGCATCGGGCCATTTGATGGTTGATTACTTTCTCGCGATGGATCCTGGTAACGTTGAAATGCCTCTCAATGGCGAACCCACCACCGATCCTGTCTATGGCCTTCCCGCTATGTGGATTCATAAACGGGACAAGGACGAGGCAGTTTTCCGTGGTTACACCGTGGTCAATTGCGCAACGGTCATTGCAACGCACATCACAAAAGCTTTGCGAGAGCATTCATCGGAACTTCTGACACGGCAAGACGTGCAATATCTTGTCGAAAAACTTAAAGAGACAAATCCAAAAGTTGTCGAAGAAGTCATACATTCAGAGCGTCTATCTCTCGGTGACGTTGTGAAGGTCATGCAAAACTTGCTGCGTGAAGACGTGTCAGTACGGGACATTCTTTCACTCTTCGAGTGCCTGGCTGACCACTGTAAGATTGTGAAGAACCCTGAAGTGCTTTCTGAACAGTGTCGCAAATCACTCGGACGATCGATCACTCAGAAGTACCAGAATGAAAAGGAAGAACTTGTGGTTGTGACCTTTGATCGCATGATTGAAGACATACTCGGCGGTGGGTTGGTAACAACAGACAGCGGCAGTTCCTATCTGAATCTCGACGCTCGTCAGGCGCAAGAGATTCTCCAAAAACTCATGACAGGAATTTCGTCATTTGAGGTTGAAGGAACTCAACCTGTGCTCTTGATATCGGCGAGACTCAGGCAGGCATTCCAACGCCTCATGGTGCGATACCTGCCACAGGTTTCGGTTCTTTCATATGACGAAGTGCCAGCTGGAATCAGAATCAGAAACATACAGATGATTTCTTGAAAGAGTTAGATGACTCTTCATGCTCAGAGGTGCGACAATGGATGTCCAGAAGTTTGAAGCCTTTACAATGCAAGATGCCATTAAGCTTGTGAAGCGAGAGCTTGGCAGGGATGCGGTGATACTTTCAACCCGCGAGAAAACATCCAGTGCCGATGGCACTGGAAAGCCAATGCGTCTCATAGAAGTGACAGCTGCACCAGCTGCATCAAACACGAATCGTTCTGGTCAAAGCAGCACTTTGGGGGCGGCTAAATCAAGGACTTCTGTACTCTCGCCCGAGGAAGCCGCACGAGCGCAGAGAATAAACTTTCCCAAGGTAGAGCAAAAAAATGAAGTCAACGTGGTCAAGGCTGTACCAACGCTTGGCCAACTCAATCCAGCAACGCGCAACCTGGCCAAAACACTTGCGGGAGCGTTAGACAGCTCCCCTAGCCAACAGAATGTGCAACAAAACATCAATAGACGTGCAGCACACCTTACATCAAACGAACTCGTTCCATCCTCTGTGCCAGTTCCATCAAGAAGTTCTCCATCAAAGTCAGAAACACATTTGTCAAATGTGTCACGCAGGTTTGATGAACAAGCAAACGACGATGTAAAGCTTTTGCGTGAAGAGATTGTCCGAGTGCGAAGAGAAATTGAACAAATTCCGCACGTCAATGTCTCCGATCAAATGCAAGAAATTCGGGTTCTCTTGCACGATCTCATGCGCCAACGCTACCAGCGAGAGAGTGACAGCGCAGTTGTCCACGACGAATGCCTGAACGACATTTGCATCAAACTGCGAGCGGCTGGTGTTCTTGAGGCGATAATCTCTGAATTGACTCACGTTGTTACAGCTGGTCCAAAGCCTACCCATTCCGATGGCACGCCTCTTTCGGGCGAAAAACTAAAAGAGCATTACCTAAACCAAAGTATCAGATTTCTGTTCCGGCAGATGAGCATTACGCCACAAGCAAATTTTTCCAACCAAAAAGTCGTTGCTCTTGTTGGTTCAACCGGGGTTGGAAAAACAACCTCGATTGCGAAACTTGCTGCACGTATGCAACTCAATGACAAAAAACGAGTTGCGCTTGTGAGCATGGATAGTTTCCGGATCGCTGCAGCCGATCAACTGCGTGCCTACTCCAAAATTCTAGACTGCCCATTTAGTGAAGTCAGCGACGTCGACGACCTCTCAGAATTTGTCACCAAATTCTACGATTACGACCTCATTTTCATCGATACGGCAGGCCGGAGTAGCAAACACCATTCACAGATGGATCAACTTAAGCTGCTCACCAGTATGCCGTTTCCAGTTCACTTTCATATGGTGCAATCGGCCAGCATGAAACAACGCGATCTCGACGAGAACCTGAAAGCATTCCGCATGGTGAATCCGCAGAGCCTCATATTTACGAAACTCGATGAGTCATGGAGCTTTGGTGAAATCTTGAACACCAACATAACGAGCCGCATTCCTCTGTCATTTTTTACAACTGGGCAAAAAGTGCCTGAAGATCTTGAACCTGCAACAAAAGAGCGGGTTGTTGAACGAATTTTCAGACTCTGATCACTAGGAGATCACAAACGTGTTTGATCAAGCTTCAACGTTACGTCGACTCATGGAAGAGGCGCGAATTCCTCAATCCACCGGAGCCTTTGCGCATGTCCATAATCAGAATGGATTCGCATCACCTGTAAAAACCTCTGCAGCTCCTCGCGTCTTCACAGTGACCGGGGGTAAGGGAGGGGTTGGCAAAACTTTGACCACTGCAAACCTTGGGCTGTGTTTCGTTCGCGAGGGAATGAGAACATTGCTGATAGACGGTGATTTTGGTTTGGCAAACCTGGATGTTCTTTTGAATGTTCGGGCCGAGTCAACACTTGAAGATGTTCTTGTTGGAGAGCGTGAACTCAAGGATGTCATCGTCACTGGCCCGGAGGGACTACGTCTCATTCCTGCGTCCAGCGGTATGCCTCGAGTCAATGAGTTGGGTCAGATGCAAAAATTGGTTTTGTTGGACCAAATAGAGAGCATCCAAGACGACTTCGATGTCGTCTTGATAGACACGCCCGCTGGTGTATCTAAAAATGTTCAGTATTGGGCAGCGAGCGCCTCGGAAGTGCTTTTGGTTGCAACCCCGGAACCAACGAGTCTGGCCGACGCCTATGCAACGATGAAAGTTCTCGCACAAGCAAACAATGAAACGAGCTTCAAATTAATCGTGAATATGGCAAAGAGCGAAGAGGAAGCTCTCAGAGTCTTTGAACGACTGAGCTCAGTTGCCAATGAGTACTTGCAAGTCAAGCTCGACTACGCGGGATCCGTTCCGTTCTGTGATTCAGTTCGGAATTCGGTGCGCGAACGTACTCCCTATGTGCAAAGATATCCATTTTCACCAGCATCACGAGGCATCCGCGGTATTGCGCGCGAAATGCTTTTTAACAGCAGCACACCGCATCCGAAGGGCACAATGCAGTTCTTCTGGAAGCGTTTAGTTGCTGGGCAAAATATTGAAACAATGGGTCGTTGATTCCTGATCGGGGGATAGTATGAGCACGGGCAGCGCAGCAAAGAAACAGCCGGTTCAGGAAAAAGACCCGGAGCGAAAGGGTCCGTCACGTAATGATGGAAAGACCTCAATTTACGCAAGCGAAAGCGGCGAGAGCGCAGCACGCAAGACTGCTGCTGCAAAGAAACAGGCCTCTGCTCAGCAACGTTCACAGGCTGCCGCGAACGACCCGATGCGAAATCAGGTCATCATGGACTACGCGCCTCTCATAAAGTATATCGCCCAAAAAATTGCAGCCAGGCTTCCATCAAACATCGATCTTGATGACCTGTTTTCGGCTGGCGTCATAGGCCTCATGGATGCCATCGACAAATACGATCCAGGCCGTGATAATAAATTTAAGACCTATGCTGAATTCAGAATTCGTGGTGCAATTCTCGACGAACTTCGCAATCAGGACTGGGTTCCCCGCTCAGTGCGGGAAACAAACAAGCGAGAAGAACGCGCGCGTTACGAACTGGAACAAAAGTTTGGTCGCCCACCAACAGACAAAGAAACCGCTGCTCATCTTGAAATTTCCCTCGAGGAGTTTCATGAAAAATCTGGGCGAACACGTGTTTCTATGTTGAGCCTTGAAGAACTTGGTGGAGTTCACTCGGGCGACAAAAAATCGCTTCTTGAATGTCTTGAAAATCCAAACTCAAAAAATCCGTTCACAATGTTGAAGGCTAAAGGTGTTCGCGACATAATTTTAAAAACTGTCGA
>CAIZJW010000256.1 GCA_903933385.1 uncultured Silvanigrella sp.
GATGACGTCTGATTTTGCATCTGACTTTTTGCCGGTTGGAAGGTACTTGACTGGTGGAAGTAGAAAAAAAGAAATGGCAGCAATAGCAACCATAATAAATGCCATGATCATATAAATATCTGACCAGGACCAGCCGTTACCTTTAACTGGATCTGCCCAAATGAGCGCAATGCCGCCAGACAAAATCATTGCCACACGGTAACCAAAAACATAGATGGCAGAAGCAAATCCTCGCTCATGGTGCTCCAAAACATCTGTCCGGTAAGCATCAACAACGATATCTTGAGACGCGGAAAACACAGCAATTGTGACTGCAATCAACGAAAAAAGATGTGTGTTTTGAGATGGGCTAATAGTTGAGAGCACAGCAAGTGCACCAGCTGTCCCCAACTGAGTTGCAACCAACCATCCTTGGCGTCGTTTGAAGAACGGCAACTCAAAACGATCCATGAGGGGAGCCCACAGGAATTTGAACGTATAGGGCAAGCCCACAAGGGAAAAGAATCCAATTGTCGCAATGTCAACGTTGTCGGTGGCAAGCCAGGCTTGCAACGACGCCGAGGTTAGAGCGAGTGGAAGTCCGCTTGCAAAGCCAAGAATCAACACAATCGTAAAACGCCAGTACGGATGATCGAGCCACGACTTCACCATCGATTTCTCCATGAACTTTGCTCAATGAGTCTTTGAAGTCTGAAGTTTACGTGAGCATGTAGGTTTGTTCAATCAGCAACTGGCAGGCAACGAACATCGATTCATTCCCTCGATAGCCCAATTCTGCTATGCCATGGTGAGAGCCGTATCGAAACTCTGTCATTGCGAGATACTTAAATGAACGAACCTGTTTCCGTTTCGTCCGACAACAATCTAAAAAATCAAAATACGTCTATGTTTTTGAACCTCATTGTTAACGTCTTCCTACCGTCCATTGTCCTAACCAAGCTCAGTGCGCCTGAAAGACTCGGTCCGATGCTGGCTTTTTGGCTTGCACTCTCGCTTCCAATCTCGTTTGGGCTTTGGGAGATCGTTCGAAATCGTAAGACCAGTTTTTTTGCAATTTTTGGCCTTCTGAACGTCGCGCTCACAGGCGGCTTAGGCTTGCTGCAATTAGATGGATACTGGTTTGCAGTGAAGGAGGCAGCATTCCCGCTTATCCTTGGAATAGGAGTCCTCGTTTCTACGAAGACGAAGCTTCCCGTTGTGCGCGGGCTGCTCCTCAACGAGAATCTGGTCAATCTTCCAAAAATAATGAATCAACTCGATCAATCGGGCCGTCATAAAGACTTCGAGCAACTGATAGGACGAGCAACTCTCTTGTTTGCGTGTTCATTCTTTCTCAGCGCACTCCTGAATTTCGGGCTTGCTCGTTTTGTTCTGAAAAGCCCAACAGGAAGCCCAGAATTCAACGCCGAACTAGGCAAAATGACCGCCCTGAGTTTCCCGGTCATTGCGCTGCCCGTTCTGATCTTTACAGGACTTATTTTTTGGTACCTTTTTGGCGGAATCAGTAAGATAACATCACTGAGCAAAGAAGAAATTCTACGAGATCAGAGCAAGTAAATCGAACGTAAAAATCAATATGGTTTGTAGCTTTTCTCCTCAGAAAAAGCCGAACCCATTTCCTTGTTGATTTTTGATTTTACATTAAACCGCTGATCGTTCGTCACATAAACTGCCCGCGCTAATTCAATAAATTTCTGATCGAATGCTTTAGCTCGCTCTTTATCGCGAATGTCATCCTCAATCACCCATAGAGCTTCGTTAATAGACTTGAGCTCCATGACGAAGGGATGACTTACATTTATAGAATTCTTGCCACAGATCTCGATGAGCGCACTGAGCTCTTTTCTAATGTTTACAAGTTTAGCTTGATCTGAAATACGCTCGCTCTTAATTTGAAGGATGGTAATTTTATCGAGAAGTTCTCCCACAGACACAGGAACCAAAACCTCAGAATGACTCACTGAAAACCTCATAAAAGTGACGATAAATTCAGGAAAAAAGTATCAATTTATAATGATTTTGCTTTCGGATCGAGGGCCAATCGGAGAGATTCAGCCAAGAAATTCAGCGACAGAACCACACTCAGAAGTGCCAACGATGGAAAAATAGCCAGATGCGGTGATTCAAGCAAGTAGGAACGCGCCTCACTCAGGAGAGTTCCCCAAGAAACGTAGCCCTCACCCAACCCGAGTCCAAGAAAACTGAGCCCGGCTTCAGCCAATATCACTCCAGCAAGAGCAAATGTGGACTGGATTAGGATAGGTGCTGCTGCATGAGGGAGAAGATGCCGCACAATGATGCGCCATTGCCCTGCCCCCATTGCGCGGGCAGCTTCCACAAATTCGCGTCGGTTCAACGAGCGAAACTCACCTCGAATGACCTTGGCAGACCCAATCCATCCCCCCAGACTGAGCGCCAAGACGGTGTTGAAAAGCCCACCCCCCATGAAGAACGTGAGTGTAATTGGCAGTACGAGGGGTGGAAAGGAAAGCAAAATGTCCATGGCCCTTGAGATGACAAGATCTATCCAACCCCTGTTCAGGGCCGCAAAGGCTGCCAAGGGTATGCCAACCAAAAGACAAAGTGCCACAGTGGTCAGCCCCACCAGAATGGAAGTGTGAGCACCATTGAGTATTTGCAAAAACACACTCGCACCGACCGAATCATATCCAAACCACCCGAGCGGCTCAGTCAAAACGAAATTGGGTGGCAAACGAGTTTTGGGTAAGTTGATCTCAATCTCTCGCCAGTCATCCGAAAATTGTGGCAAAAGAGAAAGAATGAGCCACGTCAGGAGCACAATCGAACTCAACTGAGTTGAAAGATCGCGAAGTAGAATTTTTTTTACAAGTTGTGATTTATTCATGAGCCACCCAACCGGGGGTCAACACATTGGTGCACTGCATCCACGAGCGCAGCAGCACAAACATGGACAATTGCTAAAAGAACAACGCATCCTGAAAGGAGATTATAATCACGTTGTCCTATGGCCTCCATCATCAAGGAACCCAAGCCTGGCCAGGTAAAAACCTGTTCAGTGATGATAGCCCCACCTAACAAACTGCCCATCTGAAGACCAAGAACCGTGATAGAGGGCAACAGTGCATTTTTCAACGCATGCGCCATGAATACCCTGGTGCGACTGAGGCCTTTACTATTTGCAGTTCGAATATAGTCCTCGTTGAGCACCTCAAGGAGACTTGCACGCAACATGCGCCCCGTTATTGCAGCCAAAGTTATTCCCAGTGCGACCGATGGCAAGACAAGAGACTTCCAACCTTGGCTTCCCGTGAGTGGCAACAGATCGAGCCAGACCGAAAAAAACCAAAGAAGTGCTGTGCCAGAAATAAATGACGGGGCAGAGATAAACAGCAGTGAAAATACTGCCAGCCACTTATCGGTTTTGCTTCCAGCCTTCAAGGCACCCACAACTCCGAAGAGAAATGCGCAGCAAAGCGAGACTGAAAAGGCCGATCCAGCCAAGCGAATCGTTTGTAAAAATCGCTCGGCCATGAGTGGCCACACAGGACGTCCATCCATCCAACGCGTCCCAAAATCGCCGCGCACCAAATTCCAAATGTAAGCGAAGTATTGCTCCGAAAGAGACTTGTTGAAGCCATGCGTAGCCAGCCACCGCTGCTTGTCGGAATGCAGAGCTTCGGGTCCAAGGACAGCATCCACAGGGCTCCCTGGAAGCAATCTTTGCAGAAAAAAAACGATTGAGACAACGGAAAATGTCACAAATATAAGGCGCGCAAGAAAGCCTATCCAACTGCGCGACATTGAATTACCTCTGGTTCATGTTTGTCAAAGATGTATATCGGCCATCAGGATAAATTCGAAATCCAGAGAATTTCTTATTCACTATAGCATGCCCTGTGCGATGCCACAGAAAAATATAAGGCAGGTCGGAAGCAATGAGCGATTGAGCACTTTGGTAAAGCGCTCGACGGGTCTCGAACACTGTTTCGACTTTTGCCTTGTCGAGAAGTTCATCTAATTTAGCATTAGAATAGAATCCTCTATTGCCTCCCAAAGGAGGGACGCGTTTTGAATGAAAAACGAAATGAAGATGGTCGCCGTCTTTATATCCCGTCCATGGCGCTATCCATGCCTGAACATTCCCATCGTTCAAATGTTTCATAAACGTGTTGAACTCAAGAACTTCCACGCTCACCTTCAGACCCACCTTTTTGAGCTGTCCAGCAATTGCCTTCGCAACCGCAATTCTCTCGCGGTTTAAAGGAACCTTTATGCTAAAAGAAGCCCTTGTTTTTGGCCCAGAACTTCCATCTGGATCGTTTAAACCAGCAGCATCGAGAAGTGTCTCTGCCTCCCGCAAATTAAATTCTGCAGGGAATTTATTCTCATAGTGAAATGGGTTTCCGGGCGGAAACATCGAATTGGCTTCCTGCCCCAAGCCTTGCAAAGTAAATTTCAGAATTTCACTCCGATTCATTGCGAGTGCAATGGCACGCCTCACACGAACATCTTTGAAAGTTTTGTTTTTAAGATTGAATGCAAGAAACGCTGTGGAGTCAGCAGTTCGTAATTGCACGTCAAAATCGCCGGATCGTTGATTTTTAAATTCCACAACCTTGTCGGTGTCGAGACTGTTCTGAATTAAATCAACTTCACCTTTGAGCAAGGCTGCATACCGTGTGTTGCTATCAACGAAGATCTTGAAGATGACTTTCTCCATTGCGGGAAGCTCACCCCCAAATGGCGCTCCGGTGTATTTTTCATTTCTTTGAAGAATCCACTCATCATCTTTTGCTTTCGCCAAAACAAACGGACCAGATTCGTAACCCTGCCCGATGAGATCGTCGGCCGCGCGAGACAATGCCTCACGGGGAAGAATTCCGACAACTAAGTTAGAAACCAAGGAGGTGTCCGGCTCCGAGAGGCTAATACGAACCTCGCGCTTTGAGATTCTTTCAACAGTCCTGATTCGCTCATAGGTTCCCCGGCGCGGACTCGGAGGAAGGCCCGGTAGTCCTGTCCGGATGAAGTTGTAGGTCGCGGCCACGTCCTGCGCATCAACTTCTCGGCCATTGGCGAATCGGATACCATCGCGAATTTTTATCAGGACAGTGAGCGGGTCCATGATCTTCACCGTCTCGGCGAGAATCTCCTGGGGAACCCCAGACTCCGAGAAGCCAATCAAGGGTAAGAAGAGGAGTGGCTCCAGGTATTGACTGTTAGCGTCGGTGGCCACAAACCTGGGGTCGACGGACCTCGGCCGAGTTTCGAATGCTACATGCAATGCAGCACCTGATGTTTTGGGAGTCGCCCAGGCATTTCGTGGAGCAGAGATAGCAGCAATTGCACCCACCAGCAGAGCAAACCTCTGCTCCGCTCTCCTCAACCATCTGAAATCAATCATAGACTCCCCCGACACTCAGAATGGGAGTGTACTCCTTTCACGAGTCCGTATGAACGCCAGAAGCGTCACAAGCCCCCCGCAGGGTCTTTGCACCTGTAAATTGGCAGACCACGGTTGACGCAGCTCACTGCCTTGGTTAGAAGGCTTCTCTTGGCGCAATTCTTTAAGAGGTAATTGAGACATGGCACGTATTTCCATCCAAGACTGTCTCGACAGAATCCCAAACCGCTTTGCCGTGGTCATGCTGGCGGCTCGCCGCATGCGTCAGCTCCAAAAAGGAAGCGACCCACTGGTAGAGTGCAGAAACAAGGAAGCCGTGACTGCGTTGCGCGAGATTGCAGCGGGCCTTGTGGGAATCCATGAAATGGAAAACATTCCTGGCTTGTCTGAAAACATCGAACGCCAAGCTAAACGCTACAAAGACTGAGTGGTCGTTCGGCTGTCTGTCATGCAATTTTTCCGAGAAACAAAAACCATGACTCTCCGAGCCTTGGGCGCTGCCACACTGGCCGTGCCATTTCTATTTATTTGTTCGCACCTAGCTCAAGCATCGTCCTTAGACAAAGAAGCCTCAGCGACTCCGGCAGAGTTCGCGGCTTCGTTGCGTTGGGGGCGACAAGGCCCCGATTCCGAATCAATGGAAATCACCACAGCTCTGAGCACCATTTTTCAGCAACAAGCCAACGACATTAACTTTTCTAAACGTGGACTCACAAGCCTCCTCGAGCAGGGTTTACCGCGTCAGCTCGGACGTCTTTTTCCGTTTCGGCGGATGCATCAGGTGCCTGCTCAATTCTTTTTTGAAAATTTTGCACCTGTTGCTTTTCTCGTTGGAGAACTCAACACACGAGTTCCTCCGATTCTTGCTGAAACCGACACGGCAGAGTGGCTTGAACTAAAAAGCAGAGATCCTATCCCCCCTGCGCGCGAACTGAATCCTCCGCTTCCAGTTGCACAAGGACTGCGAACTTTGTCCCTGCAAAATCCCTGGGCAAGCGAGATATTTTCCGCTGCATGGAGCAATTATTTTGAATCAGCGGCAGCCATAGTCGAAAATGGAGGCCTCAATTGTTTGCGAAAGTCCCTGAAGAAAAATGATGTTGGAAGTCAGACATTGCCGGCCCATTTTCGTTGCAGCACTCCTCTGCAAGCGCTTTCAAAAGACAATGGAATTCCAAAACTACTTCCGAGAAAATTGGGACCTTTGACGGTACCCCAAAACAACACGGCTCCGACTTCTGCAGTGCAACCCACGTGTATTCCTATGGGCCGCATGAACATGCAAGCACTCGAATTGCTCGGCGACGAAAAGGCCGGCCACTGCTTGCTCTGGCGCGCTTCAAAAGACGAAAGGTTTCAGCAGAGATCGTTCTCCTCGAAGCTTATTTGCCTGAATGCACGACATAAGAGTTTTCAGCGCACGCGTTTCAATTCGGTTGTCGCAGTGCTGCCCTCCAGCCGTCCTGATGCGCTTCATATTCTGGAATCCGAAGATGGCCTCATCACCGCTCATCGCTTGAGTCTTGCAACATTGAGCATTGGTAAAGAAGAGATAACCACCAATTCCGGACAAAATTTACGCAACGCAACTTTTCCACAAAACCGAAACGGGCTTTACGCGTGTCAGCAACCATCGGCACCCAGTGCACAGCCCTTTCCAAGCACAGAGACTCTCGGTGCGAACGTGGAATGGGTGTACCTCGACGACTCTGTTTATTCTGGTTTGAGAGCGGTCCGCCCCGAAACTGATGTTGCTTGGCGTCTCAAAGAAACCTCCGACTCATCCATCGACGTTGAGAGATTGAATTGGTCGCAGCTTTCGTATGACCACCCCTCAATCACGGCCGATCGCACATTTGCCTGCTCCGCAGCGCGTGATATTGATGCGAAATGTGGAATACGAGTTCTTCAAACTGCGTTGCAGATCTCTGAAGAATGGCTTTCCGGAGAATTTGATCGCAGCGAATTCCCAATCCAAGTCCAATTGAGCGCAACCCTTCTCGTTGCTCAAGCGCTTGAGAAAACCATGCTCACGCTCCCTGAGTGGGCATTGCGAGAAGAAACCGAAACACTCCTTGGATTCTTTCGGAAAAAATCGCAGGCTCTTTCGGAAAACCGCGCATTTGCGGGCAATGCACCGAGAATCGAACGCAACGGAAAAGCTATTCCCACAGCGCGACGCTACTTGGACATTCCGCGTGATTCACAGGAATATCTCACCATCAAAAATTCAATTTCTTCGGCAGGCGACTTCTGGGCATTGCTCAAGCAGAAGCCTCTTTGAGGTCAATCATGAAGAGCGAACATCGGTATTTCACCACACCCATTTATTATGCATCGGGCGAGCCACACGCGGGGCATCTTTACTCCACCGCTCTTATGAACATTCTTGGCCGCCATTATCAGCACCGCGGATACGAAACTCGTACTTTAACCGGCATGGATGAACACGGTGAGAAAATTGAAGAGAAGGCTAAGTCGTTAGGAAAATCTCCGCAAGCGCTTGTCGACGAACTTGCTCTGAAATGGAAAGACATTTTCACTCAATTCGTTTTTTCCTACGATATCTTTATGCGCACCACGAGTCCGGAGCACAAAGAAAACGTAACAAATATACTCAAGTCTTGCTTCGAAAAAGGCGACATCTATTTCGGCGAGCACGAAGGCCACTATTGCGTCGATTGTGAGGCATTCCTCACTTCCAAGGAAATGGACGACAATAAGCAGTGCCTTGTTCACAAACGAGCCACGGAGCTGCGGCGTGAAGGAAACTATTATTTCCGAGTGCAGAAATATCTGCCGCAGATCATCGAACTCATCCGAAATGGAGCGATTGTCACGCAGCGACGCTACATCAATGAACTACTGGGACTCGCTGAAACGTTTGAAGGTGATTTGAGTATTTCACGTCCCAAAACGCGTACGAGCTGGGGTATCGAATTGCCATTCGACTCGAAGCACGTTGCATATGTTTGGTTCGATGCTCTCCCAAATTATGTAACTGGAATTGGCGGAATAACAGCTGCGCGCACGAGCCCTTACTGGGCGTCTGCAACTCATGTCATTGGTCGCGACATCCTAAAATTTCATGGCTTGTTTTGGCCAGCAATTCTGTTGTCACTGGGGCTGCCAATGCCACGTCTCTGTGTCACTGGCTGGCTTCTGTCTGGCGGCCATAAAATGTCCAAGAGCCTCGGCAACGTCATAGCGCCCCCTGATCTATTGCCATTGGGTCGTGATGCATTTGTCAACACAGCATTTCGTTTGGCCAACCCAGGAGAAGACATTGATCTTACGATCAAGACAATCGTCGAACGGTTTAATGCCGATCTCGCAAATGGCATAGGGAACCTGGCATCTCGAACATTAGTGATGGTCGAAAAATACTTCGAAGGTGTCATTCCACCCTTCCACAGATCTGCTCAAACTGAAGAAGAACTGCATTTAGTTGAGCAAGCAGCAGCTTTGCCAATCAGCGTTGAAAATGCATTCGATGAGTTTCGGGTTGCAGATGCGCTGCAGCAAATTTGGGAGCTTATTGCGCGCACCGACAAATACATCGCAAATCAAAAGCCGTGGGAACTTGGCAAACACACTGATGAGGCTTCGCGCAACCGACTTGCAAATGTTCTTGCACACAGCACCGGTGTATTGAGGGTTGTTGGCTACCTTGCCGCGTCCTATTTTCCTGAGCGAATGAATGAACTTCTGAGTGCACTTGGGGAAGACAATGGTTCAATGAACCAAGCCTTTGTCAGGGCACGAGAGTTTTATTCGATTCGGTCTGGGTTCAAGCTAAGTGATGTGCCACGACTGTTTCAACGCATGGAGCTCCCCGCAGTTGCTGTCGCAAAACAAGTGGAAACATCCAGCGCTGCGAAAGCTCCGCCGAAAGCCGGGGATACCGTTAAGAGCGCAACATCCACAACTCCTGAGGCCAATGCCCAGGGCAATTCGATAGCAAACATATCTATCGATGATTTTGCAAAAGTTCAGATCCGGGTGGGCACTGTTATCAACGCTGAGCTTGTTGAAGGCTCAACAAAACTACTGCGCCTGCGCGTTTCACTCGGCGATTGCGGTATGCGGCAAATTTTCTCCGGCATTCGTGAATGGATCACACCAGAAGAGCTCGTCAATCGTAAGGTTCTCATAGCTTCGAACCTTGCTCCTCGAAAAATGAAGTTTGGCATTTCAGAAGGCATGCTCCTCTCCACAGAAACCCAGCAAGGAAAAATCATGCCAGTTTTCGTCAGTGAAGAGATGAAGGAAGGATCTTTGCTCGCCTGAAAACAACCAGTCGTTCGATTTAAAGAATGAGTTTTTCGAAACTTACAAATGAACGCCGACGAGATACGAAAAAGCCCCCTGACCGGGGGCTTTCTTTTTAGCGGCTGATTTTAGTGCCTTCATTGACCGAACGCATAATCTCATCACGTGGAATGAGATCCGTGGGCAATTGAGCTCTTCGAACATTTGCCCGATACAAAACCGCTCCGCGCAGCTTTGTGTAATCGAGATCGGCATCTTCAAGATTGGCACGAGTTAAATTCGCCCCTTCAAGATTAGCGTTCCAAAGGCTCGATTCGGAAAAATCACAGCCCTCAAGATTTGAATCCTTGAAGTTGACGTATGACAGATTGGCACCTGCAAAGGTGCAGTTCGAAAAATCTAGCTTAGTCAGGTTAGCCTTGCGCAAATCAACTCTCGAAAAATCGCGAGTCGACTGAAGAATCTCTATGGCTTCTTTGCGCGTGAGAGTTTTAGGCTTGGCACTCTCGGGATCAATGGCAATGCCAGCACTTGCTGCGCCTCCACCATCTTCGTCTTCATCTTCGTCATCATCGGAGAAGTCATCATCGTCAAAGTCGGAATCATCGTCATCCGAACCACGACGCGGAGAACACTTGGATTTTGGTTTTTCGAGCAGAGCGTCAACGCTGCTGAAGGTTTTTTTGATGTGCACCTTCGGATCCTCTCTGGTTCAGCAACCGGCTGTTAACGGAAATCGGATTATCTTTACTCACTTTTAGGCCAAAATGGCAACAAAAAAGCCGACTTTTACAGTCGGCCTTTGAGAGTCGGAAAGATTCCCCCTTCAATCCAAGAAGTCTTGGCCACCCTGGAATTTGCCACCGGTGGGATAATCGTCCTCGGAAAGCAATGAAGCATTCACAAGACCAGGCGAAGGGCGCTTCGGGGGCATGCTCACCGTGGGTGCTGCAAAGACTCCTTCGGCCGCATCACGCATCAACAAAGTCACGAGACGACTCCGTATCACGACTTTTGGAACCCAAAACAGATTAGCAAGGTACTGAACCATATTTGCCCGCGCTGGCACTTTTGTGAGTTCCGACTTCAGAAGGTCGGAGGGTACGAGAAGTGCGTTTGCAAGGTCGATGATTTCGGTTGTTGTGGATTCCTCGGTCCGAGGAGGAAGCATGAACTGCTCTCTCTCAGAAAGCAGAATAATTCTTGCAACTTCGCGCGATATCGCGCACCGAATGTGGGACGTGAGATCGCCTTTGCGGTAACGGACCACGTACTGGCCTGGTTTGATTCGATTGGAGCGAGCCAAACGATCGGTGACCTCGGCCTGAACCAACTGAATAAACGGCAGAGAGGTCATGAGCTCGGGAAGAAAAACAGGAACACTCATGACGCCGGCGCGGGCTGTCAGATTGTTAGCGACCTCTTCCATGATGAGCTGCCGATCACGACGGTTTTTGGAGAATGAAACACCCCCTTGAACCTTGCTCTGACGAGACTCATCTTCTGATTCGGAGAAGTCGAACCAAGCTTCGTCGAAATCAATCGCTCCGCTGGCAACATCTTCAATCAGTTCAACATCTACATCGAGCTCACGAGAAAGTGCTTCCAAAGCAAAAATACTTCGGACTGCTTTCTTTCCGCGTTTCCAATGACTGGTATCGCTCGGATTATAATCAAGGATATTACCAACATCCTGATCATGCACTTTGCCTTCGGGCTTGCGTGCTTCCAACACTCGCAGGCAAAATTTGAACAAAACCGCTGATTGCGGAAATCGCTGACTCTCGCTGGCTTTACGCATATCGCGTCCCCTGAGCGCACTGTGACTGATGTTTTTGAGCTGCTGGCCAAAACATTACTAGGAGGCTCTTGGAAGTGTCAACCGCAAAGTTCACCGTAAAAAAAAAGTCGCGCCTCTTGCGCGACTTCAAAAAACAGGTCTCAGCAACATTCCACCTCAAGATCCCTTATAGAGAGTTCGAGGCGAAAGGACTGAACAGGTTAATTTGATTCAAATTCAGCGTCGACAACGCCATCCTTCTTAGCAGATGGACCTTGCGCTCCAGCCGCGCCAGCACCGGCCTCTGGGCCTTCTGCCGAGGTAGTCTTGTACATTTCCTCTGCCAATTTATAGGCCTTTTGCTCCAAAGCCTGCGCTGCAGAGTCAAGTGCTGCTTTGTCTTCTGATTGTGTCTCCAGAACCTTGCGAGCAGTTTCAAGCTCAGCTTGAACTCCGGCCTTCATTTCAGCAGGAATCTTCGCTTCATTATCTTTCAAGGTTTTTTCAACTTGGAAGCAAAGACCATCAAGTTTATTCCGAGCGTCAACTGTTTCACGACGATCTTTATCTTGTGATGCATGCACTTGTGCATCATCAACCATGCGCTTGATTTCCGATTCGGAAAGTCCGGAAGAACTTGTGACAGTAATCTTCTGCTCTTTGCCTGTTCCAAGATCTTTTGCAGACACATTCAAAATACCGTTGGCGTCAATGTCGAAGGTGACTTCAACCTGTGGCACACCACGTGGCGCGGGCGGAATTTCGCTCAAACTGAAACGACCCAACAACCGATTATCGCGCGCCATTTCTCGTTCACCTTGATACACAGCGATTTCAACGCTGGTTTGGTGATCTGCAGCAGTCGAGAAAATTTGGCTTGCACGTTTTGGAATTGTGCTGTTGCGCTCAACCAACTTGGTGAACACGCCGCCCAATGTTTCAATTCCGAGGCTCAAAGGTGTGACGTCGAGGAGAAGAACATCTTTGACTTCTCCGCCCAAAACACCAGCCTGAACAGCAGCACCCACAGCAACCACTTCATCTGGATTCACGGAACGGTTGGGTTCTTTGCGGAAGAATGCCTTAACCTTTTCGCCAACCAAAGGAATACGAGTTGAGCCACCAACCATGACAACTTCATCAACTTGTTCAACAGAGAGGCCAGCGTCTCGCAGAGCGGAACGGCAAGGCTCAATTGTCTTTTCAATGATCTTGTCGACCATTTGCTCAAACTGCGGACGGCTCAACGACAAAGCAAGGTGCTTTGGCCCAGATGCGTCAGCGGTAAGATAGGGGAGATTGATGTCAGCTTTCGTTGTTGAAGAAAGCTCGATTTTGGCTTTTTCTGCAGCTTCGCGGAGACGTTGCATTGCCATAGGATCTTTGGACACATCGATGCTCGTTTGCTTCTTAAATTCACCGACGAGAAATTCAATAAGACATTCGTCGATATTGTCACCACCCAGGTGGGTGTCGCCATTGGTTGCAAGCACTTCAACTACGTTGTCGCCCACTTCCAAAATAGAAACATCGAAAGTACCGCCACCGAAATCGTATACGGCAATTTTTTGATTGTGCTTTTTATCCATTCCGTATGCGAGCGCAGCTGCCGTTGGTTCGTTGATGATTCGAAGAACTTCGAGACCAGCAATACGACCAGCGTCTTTTGTCGCCTGACGTTGCGAGTCATTGAAATAAGCGGGAACGGTAATCACGGCCTGGGTCACCGACTGGCCGAGATAAGCTTCGGCAGATTCTTTAAGTTTGGTCAGTACCTTCGCAGAGATTTCTGGAGGAGCTATATCTTTGCCGCCAAGTTCGAAAACAACCTTGTCACCGCTGCTTTGCTTTACGGTGTAAGGCATTTTGGAGGCTTCATCTTTGCGCTCGCTGTAGTGCATACCAATAAAGCGTTTCGCAGAGTAAACTGTATTCTTTGGGTTGGTGACAGCCTGGTTGCGTGCCGCGCGGCCAACAATAAACTCACCATCGCGCGTGTAGCCGACTACAGACGGAGTCGTGCGTTCACCTTCATGGTTGGGAATCACCT
Organism: uncultured Silvanigrella sp.; assembly: GCA_903933385.1. GTDB lineage: Bacteria > Bdellovibrionota_B > Oligoflexia > Silvanigrellales > Silvanigrellaceae > RFOM01. The sequence goes on from CAIZJW010000256.1 coordinate 13,489, forward strand.
TAGGTGTTCCATTTTCCATCACTGCAACAACCGAGTTGGTCGTACCAAGGTCAATCCCGATGATCTTTCCCATTGCTATTGTCCTCCGCTGCGGGCCATTCACACTACAAAGAAACCAAAGAATCATTGGCTTTTCTCGACCTTGATTCACCAAGGCCGAGCATGCGCAGGAACATAATCGGCACTGAAAGCCTGTCAACATCCAAAGCCGCATTTGCCTTGTGAGGAGCCCAAGAGTAAGACCTGCATGTAATATGATCAGGACTTTGTGGCGGACACATCCGTCACATCCTGGCCGGGAGCACTATGGAACCGCTCAGCCTATTGGTGACCTTCTTTACTGATTACGGTTATATGGCCGTTTTTGGGGTGTTGCTCGCCTGCGGATTCGGGCTGCCTATCCCGGAAGATATTTCACTTGTCGCCGGGGGCATTATTTCCGGCCTTAAATATACGAACGTTCATGTGATGTTTTTGGTCGGTATGGCCGGCGTGCTTATTGGCGACGGAATAGTGTTTTCGGCTGGACGGTTTTTTGGCCAAAAAGTTTTCGAAATTCCGCTCGTTAAGAAACTGGTCACGCCTGAACGCTTCGCAAAGGTTCAGAAAAAATTTGCACAACATGGCCGCTGGGTTGTTTTCGCTGCGCGATTTATGCCCGGCCTAAGAACCCCCGTCTTTCTGACCGCCGGTGCCACACGTCAGGTCAGTTTCCTGCAATTCCTTGCGCTCGATGGATTGGCCGCCCTCATCAGCGTGCCGGTCTGGGTGTATTTGGGATACTTCGGAGCTAACAACCACGAATGGCTCATGCAATGGGTGAAGCGGGGGCAGGTTGCCACAATCGTTGTGCTTGCGCTTATCATTCTTGCTGCAGTCATGATTTTTTACATTCGCAAACGGAACAAAAAACAATGGCAAGCTTGAGAATCGAAGATGCAATACTCACTTACTGTGGATTCCTCGTTGCCATAACAATGCGCGAGGCAGCACACGCAATCACCGCCCGTGCCCTTGGCGATCGTTCACTCGAAACTGAGTCTCGAGCGACTATCAACCCGGTGCCGCACATTGATTTGCTGGGAACAATTATTTTGCCGGGAGTCTTTCTCCTGTCAGGAATCCCGTTTCTTCTTGGTTGGGCAAAACCACTCAACATCGACACCCGCTATTTCAAGAAAATGCGCCGGGACATAAATATTGCAGAGTTGGCTGGCCCCCTGACGAACTTCGGCATTGCTGTAATTTGTGGCGCAATCGCATTACTGCTTGGCTATAAGGTAGAAATGATGTGGGCTGGCCAAGATCCGGTTCCACGTCTCCTACTTGCAATCGCTCAATCAAATATTGTGATTGGTCTGCTCAACTTGCTTCCGTTCCCAAACTCCAGTGGTTGGCGTCTGCTGTTGAACAACATTCGCTATCAATGGGCACAGTCGCTGATTCAACACGCGAACATAATCAGTATCGTAATGCTCGTCCTTCTTTTGACGAATGTCTTGAGCCCTTTGTTCATGGGTGCGATAGGCTTGTATCTGTTCGTTCTCCAGCGCATTGCTTAAATGCAAGAGGGAGCGCACTGAATTGTGGAGCCCTCATGGAATTACTAAACTACAACATCTACTCACATGCCGATGCTGATGGCGGCATAGCGTCCGCTATTTTTGCTCGGTATTTGAAGCAGATCTCAGGAAATTTGAGAACCGAGATTTCGGTTCATCCAGTGAATCACGGCCCTGATCAACAAGACTGGACCCTGACTGAACTTAAATATCCTTGCGCTATTCTCGATTTCTCCCTGCATCCATCCTTTCTTACAGAAAAGTTCTTCTCGATTGCGGGTGAAAGTGTAGAGTCTAAAAATAATCCGCTCGGATGCTACTGGATTGACCATCATCCCACGGGAGCAGGAGTTCCATTTCTGACTCCTGAAAATTGCCAGCAATATCTCACACACGTGAAAAGCCTGTGGGATGTGACGGCCACCAGCACTCCTGGTCTCATGCGCAAGCATCACAAGACCCTTGGAATACCTCGTGAACTCATTGAAGAGTATGAGGAGTTAATTGATCAAGCCGAAATTATTGATGCCGCGATGTTCGCCAATGCACAATCAGCTCACGATTTTTCGAGCAATTCGGTTAAACTTCAGACTCTTTTTAGTTCATCACATCCCTCGATTGATCGCGTTGCTCTCTATAGAAACTTGGTAAAGCAACTTATTATTTCACCGCGCATCGAAGATTTGATGAACTCTGACCCTATCTACTCTGCGCTGATCGAACACGAACAAAACCTCGTGTTGCAGCAACGACAGGTTTATGCGGACAAAACCGTAGTTGATCAAAAAATAGCGCTGAGCAATTTCATGAATTGGCCCGCCGATGAACAATTTCCCGGCATGGGAAGATTCATCCCGTACCTCCTCTATCCGGAGATACTCTACGCAATTCATATACAACCCAACAAATCAGGAATTTCTTCCATTTCTTGTGGGATCAACCCCTGGAACAAGCCCAAAAAAGGGGACAAGCACCTCGGCAATTACTTTGCAACCCATTTTGGCGGCGGGGGTCACGCATTTGTTGCAGGCGGAAGGATAACCACACGAGAAAGCCACAAAATCGATGAACTTGTAAATTTTCTCAAAAATTAGAATCGTTGTTACCTTGCACAACTACCGATAGAATTTTGGGGTCCAACTAACACATCGTGAGGACTCCAATGGAACAGCCCTTCCTTTTCAGAAAAGTTGCCGTACTGGGTGCCGGCGTCATGGGAGCTCAAATCGCTGCCCATCTCGCCAATGCAAGCGTTGAAGTCATTTTGTTCGATCTTCCAGCGAAGGACGGCGACAAAAATGCGATCGCCCTGAAGGCGATTGCAGGGATGCAAAAGCTCGAACCAACGCCTTTTTCAGTTAAGTCAAAAGCAAGCGAAATTGCGGTTGCCAACTATGAAACAGATTTGGCGAAGCTCAAAGATTGCGATCTGATCATTGAAGCCATCTCGGAGCGGATTGACTGGAAATCAGATCTTTACAAGAAAGTTGGACCTCACATTTCAGCTGATGCCATTTTTGCAACCAACACCTCAGGGTTGAGTCTCAAAACACTGAGTGAACATTTACCCGAACACCTAAAGAAGAGATTCTGCGGTGTGCACTTCTTTAATCCACCACGCTACATGGCTCTTGTGGAAATCATTCCCGGACCAACCACAGAGCTCGCAGCAATGGACAACCTCGAGTCATTTCTAACAACGACTCTTGGCAAAAGTGTAGTGCGTGCAAAAGACACCCCTAACTTCATTGCAAATCGCATTGGTGTTTTCTCAATGCTGGCAACACTTCATCACGCCGAGAAATTCAAATTGGGCTGCGATGAAGTTGATGCATTGACCGGACCAGGTATCGGACGCGCAAAAAGTGCTACCTACAGAACTGCTGATGTCGTAGGTCTCGATACCTTTGCCCACGTTGTTAAAACCATGTCGGACACCCTTCCAGACGACGCTTGGCGTTCGATTTTTTCACTGCCAGATTGGTTCAAAGGGCTCATTGAAAAAGGGGCACACGGCCAAAAAACAGGGGCTGGGGTTTACAAGAAGGTTGGCAAGGACATCATGGTATTTGATCCTTCCAAAGGCGATTACCGACCTTCGGCTGGCTCCGTGGCAGCAGAAGTTGAACCGATTCTCAAAATAAGAAATCCAGCCGAGCGGATGACAAAATTGCGCGAATGCAAACATCCACAAGCACAATTCCTCTGGGCTATTTTTCGAGACCTTTTCCACTATTGCGCTGTGCAATCTGAAAGCATTTGCCACAATCTCCGCGACCTAGACTTCGCCGTTCGATGGGGATTCGGTTGGACCGCTGGACCATTTGAAACCTGGCAGCTCTCAGGATGGCAACAGGTGAGCAGCTGGATTCAAGAAGACATTGCCTCAGGAAATACAATTGCAAAAACTCCCTTGCCTGCTTGGGCCACAGAACCAGGACGATTGGGAGTTCATAGCAACGAAGGTTCATGGTCACCTTCGCAAAAAATCATTGCACCTCGTCCCAAGAGTGCATTGCATGCCAGACAAATTTTTCCTGAACGACTGGTGGGTGAAACTGTCGAATACGGAAAAACATTATGGGAAAATGAAGGTGTGCGCGTTTGGACTACGGGCGACGACATTGGGATAATGTCATTCAAAAGCAAGATGCACGCCATTGGACAGGAAGTTCTTGATGGAGTCATTCAGGGAGTTGCCTTTGCAGAAAATAATCTGCGCGGACTCGTGATTTGGCAACCAGAACAACCCTTCAGCGCGGGCGCAAATCTTGCACAAGTCAGTGAAATGCTTGTTGCCAAGAATTATACCGCCGCTGAAGCAATGGTGAAAAAATTCCAAGATGCTTCACAAGCGATCAAGTATTCAATGATCCCCACCGTTGCAGCTGTGAGTGGTTTAGCACTTGGTGGCGGATGTGAATTTGTAATGCACTCGTCGAAAGCCGTGGTGGCGTTGGAAACTTACATGGGCCTGGTTGAAGCTGGTGTTGGTTTGATCCCTGCCGGAGGCGGATGCAAAGAACTCGCTTTGCGCGCCGCTCAGGCTGCACGCGGCGGAAATATTTTTCACTTCATCAAGCAAGCATTCGAAACCATTGCAATGGCGCAAGTTTCGCGCAGCGGGGAACACGCTCGCGAGCTCGGATTACTCCGAACAACTGACATGGTTGTATTCAATGCCAATGAGCTTCTCTACATCGCAAAACAACAAGCAAAGGCAATGAGTGAGTCGGGATATCGTCCGCCGCTGCGCCCTCGCGAAATCCAGGTTGTCGGAAAGGGCGGAATAGCAACTCTCAAAATGATTATTGCCAACATGCTCGAGGGTGGCTTTATCAGCGCACATGACGCGGCGATTGCTGAGCGAACCGCAACAGTGATCTGTGGCGGGCATGTCGATGGCGGAACAACTGTGAGCGAGGAATGGCTTCTTGAGCTTGAGCGTAGCCTGTTCGTTGAACTTCTCAAAACTGAGAAAACACTCGCACGGATCGACTACATGCTCAAAAACGGAAAACCTTTGCGCAACTGAAATCGCGCATCATTGATGAGGAATAATTTCATGACAAAAAACACACGCGACGCATACATAGTTTCAGCTTTACGCACCCCTGTTGGCAAAGCTCCCCGCGGGGCTTTGCGCAATGCACGCCCCGACGATCTTTTGGCATTAGTGCTTAAGTCGGTTGTTGGTTCAGTTCCAGGACTTAATCTGCAGGAAATTGGCGACGTCGTTGTTGGCTGTGCCATGCCAGAAGCAGAACAAGGAATGAATATTGCTCGTATCGGACTGTTGCTCGCTGGGTTGCCTCACACGGTTCCAGGGATCACTGTGAATCGGTTTTGTTCTTCAGGCCTTCAGGCGATTGCTTATGCTGCTGACAAAATCCGACTTGGCGAGGCCGATGTAATGATCGCAGCCGGCACAGAAAGTATGAGCCTCATCCCGATGATGGGACACAAGGTCGTGATGAATCCAAAAGTCTTTGAGAGCAACGAAAACCTAGGAATTGCATACGGGATGGGAATCACTGCAGAGCGCGTTGCGAATCAGTGGAAAATTTCTCGGGAGGCACAAGACGCCTTTGCTCTTGAGAGCCATCGCCGTGCTGCAGCTGGTTGGCAAAATGGTGAGTTCAGCCAGGAGATTGTGCCTGTTGATGTGGAAGATAGCATCTTCGATTCAACGGCAATGCGAATTAAAAACACCCACACGATTTTCAACCGAGATGAGGGTCCACGCGCCGACTCATCGATTGAATCACTTGCCAAACTCAAGCCTGTCTTTTCTGTAAAGGGGAGTGTCACAGCGGGAAATAGCTCACAAATGTCGGATGGAGCTGCTGCAGTTCTGCTCATGAGCGAAGAAGCTCTCAAACGCTACAATGCAACTCCGATGGCAAGATTTGTATCGTATGCAATTGCGGGCGTGCCGCCTGACATCATGGGAATTGGGCCAAAAGAAGCCATTCCGCGCGCCCTCAAAATGGCAGGCATGAGCCAAAATCAGCTCGACTGGATTGAGTTGAACGAAGCGTTCGCCGCACAAAGCTTGGCTGTCATGAACGACCTCAGCCTCGATCCAGCGAAAGTGAATCCATTGGGTGGAGCAATTGCACTTGGACACCCTCTTGGAGCCACAGGTGCCATCCGCATGGCAACTCTTGCGCACGGTCTTCGTCGGCGCAAGCTCAAATACGGGATGATCACCATGTGTATCGGAACCGGGATGGGCGCCGCTGGTATTTTTGAGGCACTTTGATTCTTTGCTCTCAGGCAGGCAATTGAGGGGGACTTGGCAACCGTACCACCTCGTTTATATTGTGTGTTTGTCGACTCCCGCAGGCCATGAGTGCCTTGGGAGTTGTTGTTTTGGATCACAAAATGTTTAGATGAAACAGGTGCGCCTATGAATTTCAATTTCGTTGGTTTTGTTAAGTCGGGAACAAAGCGTATTTTCGTCGCTGCACTTGCTTTGAGTGCCATTTTCGGAGTTGTCTCTGGAGGAATTTTATTTTTTACCCCCGAACAACTCGATAACGTCAAAGATTCCTTCGTCGCCATGGGTTCAAGGGGATACAAACTCCCAGACACATCCCCAATTCCCCACAGCTCGGACGCGGAAATCAAAACACTTAAAACCTTCTCGAAGGTTTTCGTAAATTTGGCTAAACAAAGCCGACCAGCTCTCGTTTTCATCAAAACAAAAAGAGAAGTTCAGTCGAGGGGAAGAGGCGGTTTTCCATTCCCTGACGACTTCTTCTTTCCTTTTCTTCCACCGGGAGGAGGCGGAGGACGTGAGCGCGGCATGCAGGAAGCCGCAGGTTCTGGATTCATTGTCGATCTAAAATCGGGATACGTTCTAACCAACAATCACGTTGTCCAAGAAGCGACCGACATCACCGTTCAAACCTTTGATGATCGCAAATTCAAAGCCAAGCTTATAGGCAGTGAACCCTCGGTAGATGTTGCCGTTCTGAAAATGGAGAATTTCAGTTCCGGCTCTCTCAAACAATTAGGTCTTGCTGATTCGGATGTTGTTGAAGTTGGAGATTGGGTTGTTGCGCTAGGTGCGCCGTTTTCTCTCCCACAAACTCTCACCGTTGGGGTTGTGAGTGCACTTGGCCGTGGCGGTGTTTTGGGTGGTGGCGCAATTGAAGATTTCATTCAAACTGACGCAGCAATCAACCCTGGTAACTCAGGCGGACCGCTGCTGAACCTTGATGGAAAAGTGATTGGAATCAACACGGCCATCAGCTCACCCACCGGAAGTTCTGCGGGAATTGGCTTTGCAGTTCCTGCGAATATGGCTCGCCTTGCATCAGAGATGCTCATCAATGAAGGACGCGTCACCCGAGGATTTTTGGGAATTGACGGCCGTGATTTCGGGGAATTGAGTCCTGATGTTCTCAAAGAGTTGAAGCTCACTGAAGATAGCCAAGGAACTATGATAGTCGGTGTTGTGAAGGGAAGTCCTGCAGAAAAGGCTGAACTGAAACCATACGATGTTATCCAAACTTTGAACGGCGGTGCGATTTCAAGCTTTGCACAACTGCGCACACGTCTCGCTTTCACGAAACCCGGAACAGAAGTTAAATTGGGGATTCTGCGAGACGGCAAGCAGATCGACATCAAAGTTAAAATTGGCCAATTCAGCCCTGAAGTTGCGCAACGAGATGCTGACAGCGACGGCGATTCAGCGAGCGGCGTTGCGGGTGAATTTGGTTTAGTTCTCAAAAATTTGTCAGCCGAATTGCGTAAACAGTTAGGCATTCGATCAACACAAGGTGTCCTCGTTTCAGCTGTTGCGGACGATAGCTATGCCGCATTTGCTGGTCTGCGCCGGGGCGATGTCATCACAGAAATAAACAGAAAAGCAGTAAAGAACATCAAGGACGTCGAAGTTGCACTCAAGGTGTCGAAAGATAAACCTCGAGATCTTTTGTTCTTGATTGAGCGTAATGGACGAAATCAACTGGTTGTGCTGCGTCAGCGCTAAATGAATCGGGGCTTGAATGAGCGATTTATCCGTCCGCAGGACCTCTGCATCTGTGCAGATCATTGGCATCCATGTGGGCGGTTTTTCGACTCACAAAACCTCGCTCGTCAGAGCTAGATGTGTTCTTAAAGAATTCCAATCTGGCATTGGTGACTCACAACTTCACCGGGTTATTTGTTCACGGTTGCAGCAGTCGATGACAGAGCTCCCGCTCGCTTCACCAGGCAGTCATTTTGATAACGACTCACCTCATCAATTGAATTCGCCATTGTTTTGGGAAGCATTTTCCTCTGAACTCGGACCCGTTCCACAAGCTGACTCCGACACGCAACTGATGCAAACCATCTCCGATTTGGGTGGTGCGCAGATTTTTTGTCTTGATGCCCCAATCACTTTTCCGAGCTGTACTTCATGCGTGCGACGGTGCCCTGGGGTTCCAATGTGTCCTGAGCCTGCAGTTCAAGGACTCATGAAACTTTGGGACGAGGACAAACAAAGCGAAGAAAAACGTCCACGCATGCCAATGCCACACACTGAAAGATACTTTGAAGCCTATGCACGCAGGCGATATGAGCATGCGAGCTTCAGCGGAACGATGGACATTGAGAGTGCGCTTTCAAGCAACAAAGCCCCGCTTTCAGCGCGTGCGCATCACCTCGCTCAACGCATTCATCAAAACTTTCCGAATGCAATTGTGGTTGAAACACACCCATGGCTTGCTGCGGTGGGCTGGGCGCTTCACGCTGGCTATAGGCTGAGTCACATTGCTGAACTTCGTCAGCCTGACGCAGGGCGCGTTTCTCGCGCAGGACTCCTGAAAAAACTGGAAATGCAGAGAGTGGCCTTGCGTTCGCCAACATTCATTGAAGATCTTTTTGTTGAATTAAGTGAGCACGTCGAGATATTTGCTGCAAGCATGGCAGCATTGAGTGCATGGGGACTTCTCAATGGCCTTTGCGATATCCAGCCATCGTTCATTCAACAGGGTCAAGACGATCCTTTGAAAGGCTGGGCACTCGTCCCCCGAGAGTTGGCAACATATGGATGGGGTCACTGAAATAAAAGAAATCAGCGGCTGGATTCTTCCTGATGGTCACTGGCAACCGGCAGAAGAATGGTGGCACGTTTCTGCGCTTTATGATCTCAAGGAACAATTTCCGGTTCACTTTAGTGACAATCTTCAAGAGGCACTGAGTGGAGGCGACGAATCGAAAATACGCCGAGCTGCTTCCGAAGCTGGATTTGTAAAAATATCTCGCCAGCAGATGGATCTTATTTCATTGACCCTGCAACAACTGCGCACTCTCCAGAAACTCGTTGAACTCATCGATCCTGAGGCTGAGTTCATGATTCTTCTTGAACACGGAAATCGTCAAAAAAACATAGCAGTGGGGAGACTTCTCAAATTGAAATCGGTCTCGCCACTGCTCGCTTGAATTCTTTTTAGACTAAAATTTCGTGCTAAAATCAGGGTGCGGGAGCAGGTGCAGGCGATGCAGCTGGCACGGGAACCACTGGAGCCTGAGACGCTTCGCCCGCAGGGGCAGCAGCAGGTGTGCTCACCGGAGTCACTGAACTCCCAGAGCCTTGCGCAGGCTCGGCAGCCGTAGCTGGAGTGCTCGCTGGCGAAACTGCTGGAACGGCTCCTGGAGTGGGAGTCGCTGAGAGCGCTGAATCGAGCTCGCGAGTGACACCGAACTTCTCATGGGTTTTAACCCATGCCAAAGCTGTTGAAAGGCCAAAGAACGCAGCTCCAAAGATCCAGGTGGCACGAACTATGAGCGCTACACCACCCGAAGCACCAAAGAACCCAGCTGAATTGCCTCCGCCGAACGCCGAGCCGATTCCGCCTTCGTTCCCATGCTGCAAAGCAACAATCAAAACGATGAGCACGACGCTCACAAAGATAAGCAATGCAGTAAGGAGACCGACAAGCATACGACCCAACCCCCGAAAATACCGGAAACAAGACTCGAACTCCGAGCTATTACACAAAGCAACGGACAGCTCAAGCTTACGCACCCTCCCCAGAGGGAAAACTTGAAGATTTTCCCTTTACCTTTGTGACGTTTCGCCTTATGCCTTTTGAGCCGAATCCGGCCAATTGGCCCTTTTGGTCCTCTTCTTGATTCACAAGTGAGAAATTCAGAATGGTTCGCTCCAGCAGCACGAAAACGTCAAAAGAAAAGAAAACCGAAACCGCCCGCCCGAGCAAATCTGGCAGTGGCAAAGCGGTCGCAAGCAAAACTGTGCCTGTGAGCAAATCAGCAGCAGACAGCTCGAAAACCAAGAGTCCTGCGAAAAAAACAACAGCAATCAAAACCAAGGCTGCACCCGCTGCAAAAACAGAGGCCGTTAAAGCCAGCACATCGAGCCGACGCACAAAAGCAAACGAGACAGCGCAACCCTCTAAAAGTAAGAGCGGTTTAGCAAAAGCGAAGTCGCCGAAGCCCCAAACTCTTGAATTGTTCGAGCATGTATCGGTCGAGCAAGACACACCTGTGGTCAGTGTGCTTCCTGCACTCAGCGACGAGCCCATTGATCCCAACATGGCAGATATCGAAGCCAAGACGCCGCCCGAGTTTCGCGACGCAGTAGTTCCGCACTTCAGTGACGCATTGCCAACAGGCCTAGAAACAAAGGGAACCGAGGGGCAAACGGAACCAAAGCAAGAAGTGACTTTCAGCTATCTTGGCTTCAACGACTTAATCCTCGAAGCCATCCGAAAACAAAAATTTGATAAACCGACTCGTGTGCAAGCTCTTTGTTTGCCCTTCACACTTGATGGCAAGGATGTTGCGGGATTTGCGCAAACCGGAACCGGTAAAACAGCAGTTTACCTTCTGACTGCTGCCCACAAACTCCTCAGCCAGGAAAATCGGCAAGTTCAACCGCACAAGCCACACGTTCTTGTCGTCGTTCCTACGCGCGAATTGGCCGATCAAGTTTCGCAGGACGCAAAGCGACTTCTTGGTAGCCTTCAACTCAAGAGCATTGCAGTATTTGGCGGTGTTGATGTTGAGCGCCATGTGAGTGAACTCAGCCAGGCAGTTGACCTTGTCGTAGCCACACCCGGACGTTTGCTCGATCTTCACCGCAGCAAAAGACTTGAACTCGACGACATTCAACTACTCGTTATTGACGAATGCGATCGCATGTTCGACATGGGATTTATTGATGACGTTGAGTACATATTGCGTCATCTGCCTACAGAGCGAGTGCAGAAACTTCTTTTCAGTGCAACCGGGAGCGAAAAGGTAAAGGAACTCGCGTTCGAATATCTTGAAGAACCCGAATACATTGAAACCGATCCAGTGAGCATCACTCCCGAGAAAATCACTCAGGTCGCTTACGCCGTCTCAGCGGAGCAAAAATTTCTAACTCTGATGGGCCACCTCAAGGCGAACAACCCCGAATGTGCAATTATCTTCACAAACACTAAGGTGGTTGCTGAATGGGTTGGCTACAAACTTGCCTGCAATGGCCTCAATGCAGAAGTCCTCACTGGGGATCTTCCGCAGCGTAAACGCATGTCACTCATTAAAAAAATCAAGGAAGGCAAATGCAGCCTTCTTGTGGCAACCGACGTACTTTCTCGTGGTTTGCACGTTGCCAATCTTTCGCACGTCTACAACTTCGACATCCCAGATGATGAAGAAAGCTTCATTCACCGCATAGGCCGTACTGCACGCGCCGGTGCAACCGGACACGCCATCACTCTTATCTGTGATGATTATGGCTACAACATGGGCGCGGTGGAAAAGCTTCTTGGATTCAGCATTCCACTGGAACCAGTGCCAAGTTCCTATCTACAAGCAGAAGATACCTCCGACTATCCATTCGATAGCAACGGCCGGGTTAAGGTCTTTGGCCAAACACACGAAGCGGCCGGACAAGAAGGTGAAGAGTCATCCTTCGAAGCACCTCAACAAAAACGTCACGAGAAGCGAGATGATCGCCCTGCAGCCGCAGAACGCGGACCACGGAGTGAACGCCCAGAGTCCACTCTGCCACATCACCGGCGTGATGCTGGCCGGGGAGCACAAACTGAACGCCATGCTGCTCCGCGCCCTCAGCAAGAAAAACACATTGAGAATTCGGGGCCCATCGCAGCTGCAGCACCAGTGAGTGTTCCGGTGGCGGCACACAGCCGGCCAGTCGACGGACCACAACCTGTGTCCCAGCGTCCATCAACGGCAGCTCCGCAGACTCACGCTCCGCATCAGGGACCAGTGCGTTCTGCCGCGCCTCACGCGGCCGGCCCGTCTGCACCAGCAGCTCGTCCGACACATGCAGTACATTCTAACGCCACCTCGACGCCACGCCGCGATGAGAAAGCTAAAGAGACAATTGAAATGGCAATTCAGGCAGCTAAAAAAGCCGCTGCTCGCAGACAGGGCGGCCATGGCAGCTCTGGTTCTGCAACAACGCCAACCGTTAAAAAGCATGGAAAAACTCGCGTCACGGAACAAATCGATGAAATTGCAGCAGCAGTTCTCACCGGAGCGCAAGAGAAGTTGGGCGGAGCATTCGGAAACCTCCAAGATCGTTTTGTTTCAAGGCTCGAAGAAAATTTCCCGAGACTCTCGGAAACTCTCGTGCGCCTTGGATTTTTCTCAAAACGATTCACCGACGACAGGTAAACAATGGCAACTCAGCGGGATCAAATTCTCCTGAAAGTTGCATCCCTCAACACGTGGCATGGACTCGATGGACATGGCACGTTTTTGTTTGGTCAGCTTGAATCCAGAGCGGAGCGAATGGCGCGGCTCGAAAGGCAAATCTCCTGCCTCAAAAGCCTCAATGCAGATCTCCTTCTCCTCCAAGAGCTCAATCCACTTCCGTTTCGTGCTCATTGGTATGCGCAAAAGCTGGGAATGAGAGCTGAATATGTGTCATGCAATTCTGGAATCAAACTTGGGTGGGGCCCACCGGGCAACTTGAACGAGGGCCTTGGAATCCTATTTCCAACCGACTGGCAACACGAATTCCTAGGCCGAAAAAGGCTCTCAGGGGAACTGCGTTTCAATCCTCTGCGCATTTCCGCAGTCACTGGTCCGTTTTTAAGTTTTCAGTTGCATGAGTCGCGCGTTGCTTTTGCAATGCGTTTTAAAATACCGCCAGAACGGCGCATCAATGGATACGAAGGTCGCAATTCACTCTTGGTTGCCGTAACGCATCTTCACGTTTCGCACGAGCAAACTCCCCGCAATGAGAAGCTTGTCAAACAAGCGGAGAAAGAAGGAAAATTAACGGCGGCCGAAGTTGAACTTATGAAAAAACATTTTCGCTTCGCAAATACACGCCGCATGACAGAAGTCGATCAGTTGGCAAGTTGGCTGGAAACTTTGCGCCAACCTGATGAACCAATTCTTGTTGCGGGAGATTTCAATTGCGAACCGCAGAGTGCACCTTACAACGCCCTCCTGCGACGAGGGTGGCATGACCTTTGGCTTGAATCGGGAAACAGTAGCGATCTTCTCGAAAGCGCCACCTGGGATGCTCCACGCAACACTCTCACCGAACGCGTGAAGGAATTTCAGCATTCAACCGCCCGAAAGCATCCACACATAGCGGAAGTACTCAAGCAGGCTGATTCACTGCCACGCCGGATTGATTTCATGTTCGGACAACCGGCTAAGAACAATCCTGCCAGCAAAAACTTTCAACTTGGAGCTTCGGGGCATTTGCTCCGAGTGAAAAGATTTGGCTACCTATCTGGTAATCCACTCACAAGCGAGACACTCATCTCTGACAATTTTGACGATTACAAATCGCGAGATGAATTCTCCAACCATGCCGGTGACGACCTAAAGTTTATCTCGGACCACTTTGGATTGTGCGCTGAATTTGGAATTTGAAATTCTTTTAATTCGATTCCGCTGAAGCCGACATGAGCCAAGTCGCGGCCGCCACAGCGGCAGGAGTGCGAAGAATACGTGGACCCAGACTCACGAATTCAATAGGCCGCTGCGTTGCATGATCTGCAAGGTAATCATACTCGCGCTGACTAAAGCTCGCTTCAGGCCCGACCACGCATGCCCACGATCGATTTTTCGAGTTCTTCAAACATTCAAGCAGATGACGTGAACCAGTTTGAAATTCAGAATGAATTGGACGTTCGTCACAAACAAAAAGTTCCAACACCTCCGAACCCGAAATTTGAATGCATCTTTCAACTGCCGAAGAAAGATTTTCCGACAAAACAACTTCCAGATTCCAGGGTGATTTTGTGATGCGGTTCAATTCTGCGACCTGCTTTCGCAACTTTTCTGTCTTGAAATCTTGCTTTGAGGTACTGCGTTCTCCACGAAAGAAAACGAGCAGATCAATCCCTGACTCAACACAAGCCTGAACAACTTCGTCGAGAGCTCCGGGTTTAGGTAACCCTACTATGGCAAAACGACCAAATTGGCTTTTATCAGCAAAAAACTCTGACTGAATTACTATCTCAACAGATTTCTTGCGCATAGAGACAATCGGTCCGCGAGCAGTCCATCCACAACCATCCGCCAGTTCTACTATCTCACCCTCTTTGAGTCGAAGGACTTGCGATGCAAGATGAGATTCATCCTCACTCAGCTGCACACGGGAATTAGAGCCACTCGGGGAGCTGTCACGAGGCGCATAGAATCGCCAAACCTGTTTATACTCTTGGCTCATCTCTCAGCTCCAATTTTGGCGTCAAAGGGAAACTCTTGGAGATAACTCATTCTCGCTACCTCAGACGCCGATATAAATTCGACGTCTTGCATCCACTCGACGAAGGTTACGAAAAGTATGTCAATCTCTTCATACAACCTTGAGCTCATGAACGCGTCATACTTCAAAAATAAATCCGGAAAAATCACCAAAATCTTTCTCCAGCTTTCTTTATTCTCAACTTTTGCAAGAGAAAAATCTTCGTGAACTTCATCTGGGAGGAACGGTAGAGACTGAATTGAAAGCATTTTTTTAACGCAAATGAGATGATCGAAAATCAATTTCGAAAAATCTGCACTTATTCGGGAATCACTCCAGACAGCGCCAAGCTTGAGAGTCGTGTGTTCATGGTTGGGATACTTTACAAGCGCATGAAATACATCTTTGTTGCGATGTATAAAAAATTCAGTCACAGCAAAAAACGCAAGCGTCAGCACTGTCTGAGGAAGGCAGAAATGATCGTTCGACGTTTGCATTGGAATGAAAGCTCCTTACCGTGGAGCAGATACCGCAAGACTGATGTCCACAGGACCATCATTCATTGTTTGAGCCTTCAGCGCAGGAATCTCTTTCGAGAACCTCGCAACGACTTCCTGAATCTTGCCCCTAGGAATTTTTGTCTGATACAGGATGCCATCTTTGCTGACATCAACGGGCACCAGATGAGTCTCGGCAACTCCCTTTGAAAAGGCCTTTACCACAGATTCCAATGAAGCCAATTCTCGTTCCGAGATCTTTTTATCGACAAGAACTCGCAAAGCTTCCTGGTTGGGGGCAGGCGCAGAGGGAGCTCTCCAGGAGCGCTGAAAACTACTGCCAATCCTCTGCATTATTTTTAAAACTGTCGAAGAATTCGTTGGGTCTTGTATCGCACGACTCCAGTACGAGCGCAGAAACCGACCGTCCACCTGAGCCCATGCGTCAACTCTCTCGAGAAGAACGGGCTGCTTCTCAAATACTTTTACCCCAAAAACAACTGAAACTCCTTGTGGCTGACTCAATCCAGACACCGTGAACGGCACCTCTGGAGGCCAAACCTGCGGATCTCGCCTGACCCCGCTGAGACTTCCAAGATTTTTAATTATTCCGCCCACCCGCGTTGCGTGATCAGTTGACCAGGTTGTTTTCACCACTGAAGAAATTTTCGGAAGCATACCTTGCGCCAAGGAAGCACACATTTGATCGAGCGAACTGGCAGAAAACTCGGAAACAACAATATTAAGCTTGATTGAAGCGCACGGCTTTGCACCCTCAATGCGAGAGGCCGCTTCAGCAGGAAGAACGTATACATCTCGGGTCGTCTCGTTGATAAGAAACATCGCTATCGGAACTAGAGCCGCTGCAGACATTTTTGACCCGCCTTAGTTGGCATTTGCCGGAGTAGATACCGGCGCATCCTTTGACTTCTCCGGGGCGTCAACAGCAGGCTCGACAGATGCGAAGAGATTAGAGTTCTCAAGAAGTGAAGCATCCTCTGAGGAGGCCGGCTTTAGATTTCCGCCGACTAATTCAAGGCTAACAACCTTTGCTCCAGATTCGGATGCACCTGAGAGCGGATTCAAGTCAATGATTTTTCCGCCGACGCTCACACTCACCAAGCCACACTTGATATTTGCCAGCGAGAGACGCGGAACTTTAAGGGCCAACGGAGCACCGCCTTTTGTCTTGAGTGTCGCGGGCTTTCGTGCCACGTTTTTGAAAACTTCACGAAGCGGAGCTACCAAAGAAATCTTCAACACACCGTTCGAAAAAATCTCACTTCCCTGTGATTTTACACTTCCCTGCCACGACGGAAGAGATACATTTTGTTCAGCAGAACCAGCATTACAAAGACTTGTTAGTTTAGAATTAAGATTTGCAATCCCGTTGCGTCGCGCAGTAATTTCAGCGTCCAAACCACCACGTTTTCCGCCATTTTCGGGTGTGTATATACCGAAAAACTGAACCTGACGTTGCGAAAAGTCGAAGGTTATTTGAGTGTCATTTTTTAATTCTGCTGCAAAAGAATTAACTGAATAAACCACACCAACTAACGTTGCCGCAACTGCTGAACAACGAAATAATTTCAAAAAAGAGTTCATTTCGCATCTCTCCAAAATCATGTATTCACAGTTTCAAGTTCACTGTTATCAAGGTCATCGGCTGGTTGCGATAATTGCAGCTCCAAAGCCATCGCCTGAAAGCTCGACTCGAGAGTCAGCGTCCATCTATGGGTTTCCTGCCAAACTCGATTATCGATAACTTGGCTATAGCTGAGTTGACTTAAAAGGACACGAACGTCTTGCAAAAGCGACGGGAGCCTGCTCATTTGTTTTGCAAGTTCAATTTTGTAATCCATCTCAATTTCAATCGTAAAATTTTCATCGATTATTTTCTTAATCCGAGTATGGCTTTCACGCAGAATGGCCTCGTTGTGCCCTTTGAGTAAGCGTCGCACTCTTCCTTGGGATTCTTCCAGGGTTGAAATGAGTACAGCCCGCTCCGCTTCAACATTTAAAAGTCTGTCGACTTCCGCCTTGAACCAACTAAATGTGTGTCCCATGTCTTCAGGTAGTTCGCCAAAAAGCTCACGCAAACGAGGTTTGTAAAGATCGATGAAAGATACGAGTCCCGCAGTTACCGACGGGTTCTTTTCAGCACGCTGAAACTCGGAGCGCAATTCGCGCAATTCTTCGAGAGTCCTTCTCACGGTTTCAAGCGGCACGTCGCCGAGAATTTCTTTAATTTCCTCGGCAGCAATCACACCTTCATCGGCAATCTGCAAGCGGCGCTCCTCACGCCGACGCGATTCAGCCATGTTGGCAAGCTGATTTTCTATTTCACGTCGTCGATTCCACAAGCTGAATGCCACCGGAGCGCACAGCGGAATACTTACGACTAAGACGCAAATCAACAACGCAAGATTGAAGCCTCTCCTCACACTGGCAAGCCGTTCGAGGGCATTTTCCTTTCGCTGTTCGATGCGCTGGATATTTTCTTCGTATCGCTCGCGATTCTGAAAATGAAAAATTGCATCGCATAAATGCTCGGCGTTATCGGCATAGGGAAGAAGACGGTTGAGCGTCTTGTAACGAGAATATTTATGCAGAATATGCGATTCTGCATGCGCAAGATTTTGCTCGAGAAATTGCTTCGCACGCTGATGGTTCAGCAGAAACTTCTGTCTCTCTGCATCCTGCAGCGCGTTCCACAATCGCAACGTATTACTGAGATCGTCGATTTCACATTGTTGTCGCTTCATCTCTGCCTGAAGAGCATCAAACTGCGCCGTGCGCTGGGAGAGAACGACGTATGCATCTTTCGCTCTGAGCCACTGTTGTGCTTCATCGGGCACCGCTGAGCGCGAAAATTCCTCGAGGACCATTAACGAACGTTCAGCACGTCTAATGTGAACAGCACGAATTGCTTGTGGAGCCTGTGCAAATGTAACAGCAAGCACTCCAAGCTGATTGCCTAGACGAGATAGCTCATCTGAACTCACAAAAGTCATATTATGTCCGCTTCGTGCAAAGACCTCTTGGGGAGGCCGACCTAAGGATTCTGGCAAAACAGCCTAATGAGAGTATGACCCGAATCTTGGGGGTGGGAAACCAAACGGGGCGTCAAAACGCTGGACTCCCGAAACCTCTGCAAATGATTGAAAGCACCAAATTTTACAGAACTTTTTTACCTTGCCCCAAACCTGTTCGATGTGGTAGTCGTCGCGTTGCAATTGGGAGGGGTCCATGCCTGCAGATTTACGTGAACTTGAAGAACAAACTCAGCGCAGACGCACGTTTGCCATTATTTCACACCCCGACGCCGGTAAAACCACTCTAACCGAAAAGCTACTGCTGCTTGGTGGTGCAATTCGCCTAGCTGGCTCGGTGAAAGCCAAAAAATCGAAAAAATTTGCGACTTCCGACTGGATGGAATTGGAAAAACAACGCGGAATTTCAGTTTCAACAAGCGTGATGAATTTCGAATATCGAAACTTTGTCTGCAACCTGCTTGATACCCCTGGACACCAAGACTTCTCGGAAGACACCTATCGAACATTGGCGGCAGCAGATGCGGCCATTATGCTTATTGACGGCGCAAAGGGTGTAGAACCTCAAACGATCAAGCTTTTCGAGGTTTGCAAAATCCGTCAAATTCCGATCTTCACTTTTGTGAATAAAATGGACCGAGACGCTCGTGACCCATTCGATCTCATGGATGAAATTGAGCAAGTTCTTGGTATTCAAACATACCCAATGACTTGGCCAATCAGCAGCGGCGAAAGATTCAAAGGCGTTATTGAGCGCAAGACCCGTCTCGTGCACTTTTTTCAAGGAAGAAACACAACTCTTGAAACACCAGCACAACTCATTCCGCTAAACGACAAAGAGCAGCTCAGCGCTCTGGTGCCCGAGGCGGATCTCGAATCCACACTCGAAGGACTGGAGATGGTCGACACTGCAGGAAATGATTTTGCCGAAGAGGCATTTCGCCGCGGTGAAATCTCTCCTGTGTTTTTTGGCAGTGCAATGACGAACTTCGGTGTTCGTGCATTTCTAGAGGCGTTCTTGGAAATGTGTCCTGGCCCTAGTTCCAAGGGGAGCAGTGCTGGTCCGGTCAATCCACTGTCTCAAAATTTCAGCGGCTTTGTTTTTAAGATTCAGGCCAACATGGATCCAAAACACCGCGACAGAATTGCCTTCCTAAGAATTGTAAGCGGTGTTTATGAAGCGGGACTGATGGTGAATCATTCGCGCCTTGGTCGCGAAATTAAGCTCACTCAACCGCAACAATTCTTCGCGCAGGAACGCACTGCGAGCGAACGAGCTTACGCCGGCGACATTGTCGGCATTTACGACCCCGGAATTTTCGCAATCGGCGACTCACTCACTGAGCAACAAAAATTCGAGTTTGAAGGAATCCCACAATTCGCTCCGGAGAACTTTGGAGTGGTTCGAACATCGAGCGCGCTCAAGCGAAAACAACTTCTCAAAGGCCTCGTGCAACTTTGCCAAGAAGGCACTGTGCAGATGTTCGTCGACGAATCCAGAGCCGCGAGTGACCCCATTCTTGCAGCAGTGGGAGTGCTTCAATTTGACGTCCTCTTGTTCAGATTGCGTAACGAATACAATGTTGATTGCGCACTGGATATTCTTCCCTACAAACACGCACGCTGGACGAACGTCTCGGACACGGAAATTGCAGAAGCAAAAGAAAAAACTGACGCAACCGTGGTGCGGGACATGCAAGGAAATGCTCTGTTCTTATTTCGCAACGATTTCAACATCTCTTATTTTCAAGAGACCTGCCCGAAAGTGGGTCTGTTCCGCAGCAATGCGACGCTCAAAGGCAACATGATGCGCTCCGCATCATCATTTTTCGACGAATGAAAGAGCTGAAAATGAATCAAGACAACAAGTCGAATTCAGACCAAGATACGAACGAAAGCCAAGAGAATTCCCTTGGCAAAGTTCTTCCCTTTCGTCGCCCAACACCCCAACCCACTCTTGTGAGACGCTCTGGCGATGGTGTGGGAACCAATCAGGGAGTTGGCCGCGACAAAAGCAAATTAGCGGCTTCAGCCCCCTGGAAAGGCAAGGTTGCTCAGGCACTTCAGATTGTATTGCTTGCCGGAGCTTTTCTCCTTGCACTCAAGAACTGTGGAAAAATCTAAAACTATTGAATTATTTTTTTTCGAACGAGGGACTTGCGCTCGTCATTCGGCTTTGTTACACACCGTCTCTGCCGCGGGGGCGTAGTAGAGTTGGTTACAACGCTGGCCTGTCACGCCGGAGGTCGCGGGTTCAAGTCCCGTCGCTCCCGCCATCCCCCAAAACCCTGGTTCGCAAGAACCGGGGTTTTTTATTTCAAGTTTCCCTGAAACAAGCGCACGAAATTCTATTTAATATCAGCCGAAAGCAAACAAGAATAAGAGCAAAGCAGGGGGGGGGAATTCATGTGATGAATTTGAAGTGGCAGGCCAGGAGGGATTCGAACCCACAACCCGTTGATTTGGAATCAACTGCTCTACCGTTGGAGCTACTGACCTATGCGTGTGGGGTGTTTACGCTGGAAGAAGCACCCCGGTCAAGTTTTGACGAGCGCTCATAAAAGTGTTTTCGTCGCGGCGGAGGTTTCCAAGCATGTTAAGAAAAAAAATTATCGCCGCCAAAGTGACTGGTTTGGGCAACCGTCTTCTCCCTCGCGCCACAGCGAAAATCTCGCATGCGTTGAGGCAGCTCCCATTAGAGCTGAGCGGAGCCCTGCCGGTATTGAGCCTCGAAAACTCTCGCCCCGACTACGACGCAGCGGGCGAAATCAACTACGCAACAGCATTATCGGCAGGCTTCGACCTGAAAGCAGCCGACGACGTTGTGATTCCATCTGGTGAATGGCGGCTTGTGGACACTGGCCTCCGCCTGGCAACTCAACCAAATAAGCCGTCAGTTCGCATCCGATGGGGTCGCACCGGATTCGACGTTGTCGCCGAACTCCAGATTCGGCCAAGAAGCGGACTAGCCGTCAAAAGAGGCATCACAGTCCTAAACGCACCCGGGACAGTCGATGCCGATTACGAGGGAAAAATAATGACTTGCCTGATGAATCACGGCAAGGAAGATTTTCGAGTCAAAAAAGGCGACAAAATCTCTCAGGGTGTTTTTGCCTTGGCAATTCGCCCACACAGCGTTGCGGTTGCCGATAAAACCCGCGGCGATGGCGGTTTTGGCTCCACAGGCCAGTAATTGACTTCATGGCCAAACTTGGGCAGACTCCGA
>CAIZJW010000257.1 GCA_903933385.1 uncultured Silvanigrella sp.
CGATGGAGAAATTGTGACTATCGCTCGTGAGGAAAAAACATCGCAGCAAAATTCTTCTGGCCAATTTCGATGGTCTGCGATTCTACTCATTGCCTTAGGACAATTTTTTATCTCAACACTTTCGCTCGGACAAAAGTTCGAATCAGAGCACGTCTGGATGGAAGGACGTGGCCGGATTCAGTATTTGCTTGCGCTTCAAAACAGCAGAATCGACATAAATAGTGAAGAGAGCATCGAAAAAAATTCTTCTAAGTTAAAAAAAATTACCGACTGTGTTCTTGCAGCGGGCGTTGATGACAAAGTCATAGACGCATGTGGACAAGCCGCGATCGAGGCAGCAGTTGGAAAAATCGACGGAATAACACGCGGACAATTGATCTTGCTTTCTGAAAAATTTCTCAAGGATTCCTCCAAGGGCAATTGGCAGTCATGGTTAAAGCTGTCGTCTGCACTGGCCCTTGCAAATGAGGCAAAAGCTGCAAAAAGGCTTTTGGAAAATGCCGAGAAGCAAGCTACGAGCTTGGTCACTCACCAGCCCTGGATACTAAGGCGATTGCAGCTCTTTCGCACTGGCCTGGAGATTCTCTCATCAAAGGATGACTCAATTCGGAGAAAACTGATCGACGATTTGACTTCATCGCATGACGACGAAGTTGCTGTTAGGGAAATTAAAAGGCGCCTCTCAGATGCAGTGCAAACTGAACTGGGTGCAGCAGCAGAGCGCTCAGAAAAGCCAGAAGACACGCTTAATCGACTTCGCTACAAGCGCTGGCAAATCGAACAAGACAGAGATGAGCTACAGGCGATCTCGGAAATTTTGGAGGAAAATGATCTCGAAGTTGACGTTATTTCCAGAATCGATCTGCTTGCCCGACAGTACAGTCCTGATAATTCAGAATGGCGTGGGATATTGAGTATTATTGCGCGGGTCACCACTGGTGTGGAGCTGCTCGCCAGGAATCGAGCTCTGCAATTACCCATGGAAAACTGGATTATAAATGCAAGGCATCCAGGGACTTCTCTTGAGTCAGATGAAGACAGAACAATCGCAAAGTCGAATCTCATTGTGCTTGAGTATGCAACTCTGCTGGGGCGCATTCTTTCCAAAACAAGAGGAGACGTCGGAAATTCACAGACGTCTGAGAACTGGAAAGAGCTAGAAAAGCGATTGGTGGATATAGTTTCCCCATTAACACAATCCATAAATAGCAGCTTTTTTGAAAGAGATGTTCAGGCTGTGCAAAAGCTGCAACTACAACTGGCTGCAGTGGATAAGCGGCTGAGGCGTTCAAATGCACTTTTAGCGAGTTATTTTTTCAAAACAGAATTTGACGCTGCGGCGTCTCAAAACATAAGAAACATTCGTGCAGAACTTATTGAGCTGGAGATGCTTCGGCGAGAAGTTCTCGTGGAATTCTTTACTGTGAACACCATACTTGAACCCCGAACACGCCTCGCACAACGCGCGCTGTTTCGGACAATTGCCCAACTGAAAAAAACTCTGGCTGAGATTCGCAATTTGTACCCGAAGTCAGCTGTCGATCAATCATCGATGCTTCATCAAAAGAAATTTGTCATCGAATCTGAGGCACTCATTTCGAAGATTGAGTCACAGACGTCTGAGGTGATGTCGAAACGCAAAGTTGTATCGCAGAGACTTGTATCGACAATCCAGCCCATTGAAAAAGAGGTCGCTCTTATTTCCGGTCAGGCTCGAAAATTTATCCAGGACGCGGGCAATGACTTGAAGCCAAGACTCAAAAATATCCTGGGTTCCATAAGCGCCGACCTGGTTCGGCAGAATCGTGAAATCGATCTTGAAACTGCAATTGCGAAGACAGGGATTAAAGACAGCATTACGTCTCGCAAAGAGTCACTTCAGTGGACGAGAGACAGAATCGAAGATTTAAGACGTATTCGCAGTGAAAACCTGGATTGGAGGATTGCTCAATGACGTTCTCCAACCTTTCTTTGTCTCGAGTTACAAAGGCCATCGAGATGGTCTTGGTCGTTCTCACAATTTCAGTAGCCCTTGACTCGGCAATCACTCAGAATGTCTCGGCTTCGCCGCGCAAAGCAGTCGAACTAGAGTCGTTCACAGCGTCAGACCTCTCAATGTCCATCTTGAAGGATAACTACGACATCTGGGCTGAAGAAATCACCAAGCGAAACGCTGTCGACATGGCGGGGCGCTTGTCTGCCATCGACATGGAGCTTTCGAACGTCATCAACACTGAAAGACAACTTAATGATCAAGCCAAAGCTCAACTCTTGGATCTCGCGTATAATGGCCCAAAGGACGAGTCTGCACTGAGGGCTGCGATCTTTCTTGCACCGCGGGTCTCTGCTGCGGAGAAAAAGGAGCTTTTGAAGCGCGCACTTGTCGTAGCGCAGTTTGTTGAGCCAGGTACGGCGAGGACTTTGGAACTTGCCGCTTACTACACGGCAACTCTCATATCCTTAGGTGACCTAGCCGAGGCAGGTCGCATGAGAAACAAACTGTTTGAGATGTCGCAGAGCGTAAAAGTGTCCGCCACTCGCGCTGCATGTTTCGCGAAAATTGTCGTTGGTGACATAAGATTCCAGATACGGGAATTTTCAGAGGCAGCAGACAATTATGAGAGTGCGCAAAGTTGCCTATTACGAATAAACGACGACTCCGCCCTTCAATCTTTCCATCTTAATCTGAGAATTGCCTGGACTGCGTTTAGGCTGCTCCGATACCAAGTCGTTTTGCAGCATCTCGAGAAAGTCTCTCGTGCCGATACAATTGACAAAATTTCAAGAAATTCTCAGCTCAGCAACGACCTAGGGGCTATGTTGGCTGTATCGTTGAGTGAAGTGGGTGGTTCTCTCCCTGCGTCGCACTGGCTACAAACGGCAGGTCGCTATGACTGGGTGGCAAGTGGTCTGTCCCGGTCAATAAAGTTTCTATCCCAACGTGAGAACTCACGCGATGCCGTGAAATGGTCTGATGCGATCGAGCAGAATGTGATGCATAGCACAGCTGCAGATGAGTTTTATCAAGCAGCGATTGCTGCAGCTGAGCAGGAAGGATTGGTTGAGCGTCAGATTGAATTCAAGTCGCGTGCAGTTCTGGCACTTCAGGTTAACAGCAACTACGCTCGTTCGCTTCAGCTTAAAGGTGAGCTAGATGCCCGACGGCAACGTATGGTTGTTTCGTGGTCAAAAGACGTTATTGCATACCGCGCTGGGCAAATGCCGGGATCGCTCGGACGTGCGTTAGTGCTTCAGTTTTACAACGTCGTAGAAGCGTTGTTGGCAGAGAATATCGACGTATGCAGTGAGTCGGAATCACTCCGAGCTGCACATCGAGTTTTTTCACACGCAAAGTATGTGAGCTTGAGTGAGAAAATATTTCAAACGTTCAAGGGTTGTGCTTTGCCTTCGGCAAAGAGCAACGAGATAGCAGCTGTTCGGCTCGAGATGTTGCAAACTGCCTGGAAAGAGAACGCTAAGAATTCTCGTCAGTGGTCAGAATTCTTTGATGCCCTGAACCTTGCATTGGCCTCTTCACCTGTGACACCAGAGTTCCGGAGAATTGGCTTTGAAACAATTTCAGATGCTATTGAATATGACAGGTTGGTTGATTCGGAGAGTCTTCTTCAAAAGCTCTACGCGTCACGATCGAATGATGTCGAGAGTCTGCAATCTGAAAGGATTGCTTTTATCACGGCGATGGTAAAGCTTCTTTCTCTTCAGCCTGGCAATGAATCTCTGCAGTCGTTGGCTTGGCTCATGCTCGGCGATGTGTCGGCGTCATTGGCCACGTCTGAATCTTCACGACGCTCGCTCGAGGCAGGATTGGTTGCATCTGCACTCTATCAATCACAATTGAAGAAATCTAAAGGTGATGTCGCTGGTGCAGCTGACATTTTGGCGAGTTCGGCAGAAAAAATTGGTTCAGAGAGTGAGTTTGGAAGAGATCTTGCCTTTGCTTCTGCACGCGCGTCTTGTTCTGCCGGATTAGTGGAGCAGTGCCTCACAACATCCAACAAAATTAGCGAAAACGTGAACTTCTCTGATCATGATAGATTTCTGGCCTTTCGCTGGAGAGGTGGATTTTTCTTGTTGCAAGGGCGTTTTCTTGCTGCGGCTGATGCCTGGACTCGTAGCTCGGAATTTGCCCTGTCTTCAGAAAGAAGTGACCTTGCCATTTTGTCTGAACAGTCTCTCATAAAGGCAGGAAACATTTTTGCAGAATTGAAAATGTGGCAGGAAACAATGAAGGTTAGAACTCTGCTCACAAGGGTATCCGATTACAAAGATAAGTCAGAGCTTGCCCACAAAGCGATTTTGAATTGGAGCATCGCGGCTCTTGTGAATGAAGCTTACGACAGAGCAGAGGAATTGAGTGTTGGGCTTTCTGATTTTTATCGAAAAAGAGGGGTTAAGAATTCAATCAAACAAAGCGCTGAAAAGCGCTTCGTTGAACTTGTCGAAATGTACGCAAATGTACGCGCACGTTCTGGTTCGGGAACAATGATTCAAAGTATGCTTTTTGAGTTTCTGTCATTTCGCAATTCTGAAACTCTGATCGGCTCTTTGAAGGGATTATTTCCTAATCATCCAGAAAAGCTTCTTATCTCGATGCATTCTTATTGGAAGAACGATTTGTTGAATGAATCTGATCGATTTGCGCAAGCGAAGAGTTTGGCAGAAGTTTTGCCTGCGGCAGCGCGTTTGCGGAAGAATTATTCAATTTTAATGGTTGGTTGTCAGACGACTGAACGTTTCAAGTTTCTTTCTAGCTCAATCGACATCTCTTGCGTTCGAAAGACGTCCGACTCATTTGTTTTCCTCAATGAGAAATTGAAACAGTCTCTTTCAAGTTATTCCACAGCAGATAGTTCTAAGTATCGCGCGGCCTTTTCCGAGCTGCAGAACCTGGATAGTTTTTTCAGAAGCAGGGTTTCTGTTGCCCCCCACTCTCCTCTACAGAAATCTGCAGGTGGATTTTCTATTTTTGAGAAAAGATATCCGCTTTTCCCGGAAGTCAGTGGAGTACAGCGATGAGTATTTTCATTCGGAGTTGGAAAAGCGGGGTAGAGATTTTCCGAGGGTTTTTTACAATTTGTTTTGTTTTTGGATTTTCTGTTGGTTGTGTTTCGGGGTCGGGTTCATCTTCCTCATCATCGCAAGAGAACGCTTCGAAAAGTATTTCCACCTCCCCAGTTGGAAAAGATTCCCCTGTTGCCGCAGTGAAGACATACTCAGGATTGTCTCATGTGCACGTTGATCGCTTTAATGAATTGCGAGGGAAGGCTAGCCAGAATCCCTTGCGCGAAGCGGTTTCGAATGATCCCGCGGGCCAGTCTGTTTCTGGCGGTTCTACGAATCGCGTTTCGACGACGACTTTATTCGTTCGCTCAGAGAGATGGGCTGAGCTTTTGAATGAGACTGGAGATGAGTGGGAGACCTGTACAAAACAGTTTAGTGCATTTTCGGAATCCTGTCGGGAGCTTGGTCGCGCGCGTGCACTGGCACATGTTCGTCTTGGGCACTCCAGTTTTGCATGGAAGGTGTTCGATGCAATCGCCTCGAGGAGTAAGAATAGCCAGGATGGTTTGTTTTTCTCTGGTTTGTATATGGAAGCTGGTGCCACGAATCTCTGTGCCCAACTCGCAGCATCTGCTCTGCAGTGGGAGCCAGCCGAGCCGCGTTTAGAATTGTGGGTTATTCAAGCTCGATGTCTCAGATTATCGGGCCGATTTGAAGAGGCTCGTCAGGTCGTTAGATTTGGGTTGAATGAGTTTCCTCAAGAGAGTTCACTTCTTGTTGAATCAGCGTTTGGATTTTTTGGTGAAAATAATTTGACGCAAGGCTGTGAACTTATTGAGAGTCTTTTTCGAAAGGATATTCGTCAAGTTGCTGTAGTCTACAATTGGGCACAGTGCCTTGTTCGGCGACGTGATGCTGTGGCTGCGTCGGGTGTTCTTTCAAGAGGACGGCTCGAGTGGCCGTCAGAACGGGTTTGGATTATTCTTGCAGGCGAAGTCGCTCTGTTGGAGGGTCGCATTGAAGATGCCAGGCAGTTCGCTCTCGATTATTTGTCGAGTTCGGATGCCCATGACATCTTTCGCGTCCAAGCTGAACGCCTCAGCAGAGTAGTGAGCGGGGAGAAGTGATGTTTCAAAGTCGTCATCCGATGGATCCAGGGCCACGAGGGAGTGGATTTCAGTCTATTCCTCCGATGAGTCGCCCGCCTACAAAGGTCTATGACCGCGATAGCAATGTTTTGGTCGTGGACGAGTCCGACGAAGTTCTTCGCTTCGTCAAGATTCATCTCAATAGATATTTTTCTCACGTGCACGCTGCGCGAAGTGTGGCTGATGCGCTCGTGCATTTGAAGCAGAAAACAATTCAAGTGATCATTGCTGACGCAGCGCCAGCAAAAAAAAGCAATGCTGACTTTTTGAAGAAGGTCGCTGCGAATTGGCGTCAGGTTCCGGTTGTTCTCACCGAGGGTGATGGCAATGAAGAGCCGGCGACAGCAGAACAGTTTCCACATGTGGTTGTTGTCGATGTTGTGCAGAAGCCTTTTGAGCTCGATTCATTTCATGTAGCAATTCGTCGTTCGATCGCGATAGCAAAATCACTGCGTCAATTATCTGACACCCTTCCTGCCAAGGCGCCAATTGGCGAAACTGTGCGACTCGCGCCTGAGGGTGAATTGTCTGACACGGTCAAATCTCTTGTCATAGAGATTCGCAAAAAGCTCACTGAAGAGATTGTTGACTGAGGCGAAAGATTTGGCCTGAATGCTGCCGGCATCGTACCAATGAAATGAATACAACTTTTAATCTCTGTGAGAGTAATTCAGGGACCAGCGTGTGTTTGACGTGCAAACGTCCGACTCGAGTTTGGGTTGCTGGCATTGCGGGATTCCAGGAGGTTCTTTCATGGGTCGTAAGTTGTATGTGGGTAATTTGCCGTTCAGCAGCACAGAGAATGATCTTTTCAACGTGTTCAGTGAGCACGGCACGGTGACGAGCGCTCGTGTTGTCATTGATCGTGAGACCGGTCGCAGCAAAGGTTTTGCCTTTGTTGAAATGGGTTCCGACGATGAAGCCGTTCGAGCCGCTCAGCTGCTTAACGGAAAACAGTTCATGGGTCGTCCCCTGACGGTCAATGAAGCACGTCCGCGAGAGTTCGACTCTGCGCGTCCGCGTGTTGGCCGTATCGATGGCGGGATTCGCTACTGATAAAAGTCTGAATTCAGTTTCAGAGTGAATTACGCCATGTCATCTCGGGACGCGAGAGACATGGCGCGCTGCATTTCTTCAAAGGTGGGAATATTTTCGAGTGTGTCACGCTTGGTGAGATCCAGACCCTGAAGCCAAAGTCGTGTTGCGGAGCTTACCATCCATAGTCCAAAAATAGCTGGCATATAAGAGATCGTTCCAAGCATGACACGTTTGTGCTGGCATGCTCCAAATTGCTTTTCAATTGTTGGACATATGCAATGCCATTCTGTTCCTGGAACTGCTTGTTCAGGGTCAATCGGAGTTTCGGTGCTAAAGATTGCAGTCACTCCAGTCGTGACTCCTTTTTCACGAAGTTTCATTCTGACCTGTCTTGCGAATGGATCTGTCTTTGTTTCCGAAATGTCTGCGGCTTGAATTTGGGAAGGGTCGAGCCGGCTGGCAGCTCCCATCGAACTGATAATAGGAATGCCCGCTTTGACACATCTCTCTAAGAGATCGACCTTTGGTCCGAGTGTGTCGATGCAATCAAGCACAATATCAATGGGCGCACCAGCAACTCTCTCCGCTTCCTTGAGCAGAGAGTCACCTTTGTCAGCATGATGATGTTCGGTGAAGGGAAAAACTTCGAGAAGAGGATTTATTTTTCTCAATCTTTCGGCCATCAGTTCGACTTTTTTCTTGCCTACCGTGTCTGTGAATGCGTGCAACTGTCGGTTGACGTTCGTGACGCAAACCTCATCGTGATCAATCAGAGTGATCTTGCCCACGGCCGCACGCGCAATGCCCTCTGCCGCAAAGCTACCCACACCACCCACACCGAAGATCACAACGTGCTTGTTTCTGAAACGCCCGATGCCCTCGCGGCCTACGAGCAATTCAAGACGGCTAAATCGATGATTTTTGAATGCCATGGGTGACCTCCTGGAGATGAATCCCACTGGCGCATAGCTGATTCCTGTCGGCGACTCAATCCCTGAATTGTGTCGAAACAGTTTCCATCTGACCGGGATCTGTACATTTTTTCTTGGATTTGAACCGAAATAAGCATGCAGGCCGCAGGGTTATGTTTGGCACTTGTTTTGCTGTTCCCTGGGAAGGGTCCCCGGAAGCGGGGCTTTTTTACGTGCATCTTGGAGTCCTTATGAAGACGCGTGAAGTCCAAAGATTGAAGCGAACGGTCGCGCAAATGCTGAC
Organism: uncultured Silvanigrella sp.; assembly: GCA_903933385.1. Lineage (GTDB taxonomy): Bacteria > Bdellovibrionota_B > Oligoflexia > Silvanigrellales > Silvanigrellaceae > RFOM01. The sequence goes on from CAIZJW010000257.1 coordinate 8,424, forward strand.
ATCCAGCTCCTGCGCCCTCCTTTTAGTTTCCTCCCTGTGGGGACTCGTGGCATGCACGTCGACGCAGTCGGAGCCAGCGGGATTTCAAGATGGAGCATTTGCGAGCGTAACTTACGATCGTGAGCGTGACGAAACCGACGTCGCACTTCGTTCTCTCGAGGAATCCTCTGGAGAGTCGAATCTTCAGAATGTTTTGCGTCGTGATTTTTATCTTCCTGCAGGAATGTTGAGGTCGCTGACCAAACGCGCTGATTCAGTGCGCGAGAAAATTAAGAATCAATCTGCGGCCGATTCAGAATCACTTCGGGTTCTTGCAACCGATGCACTGGTGAGTGGACAACCTGAAATGGTTGAAGGGTATATTCGCTTCACCAAAAATTTGCGCAAAAGAAAGTTGCAGGTCGCCGAAGATCAATTGTTGCTTGGAATTGCATCTGGTCTGCAGGGAGACATCGGTAAGGCTCGCGGTTTACTCAGCGAGGCTTCTCAACAGTCTGTCACAGCCGCAGCCGCCAGGGCGAATTTGGGTTTGCTGGCTTTGAGGCAGGGCTCAACCCTTGAGGCATTGGAATTTTTTCGACAGGCCGAATCTCTAGAGCCCAGAAATTCTCGTTTGGCCCATTTGGTTGCAGAAGCTGCGTATGGTTCTCGCAAATACCCGTTGGCTTTAGAGACGTACAAGAAAATCGTGTCTCGCGACGAAAATGATTTACTAGCACACTATAATTTGGGGTTGGTTTATCTCTATGGGTCTCGCAGTTACAAAGACGCTCGGAAGCAATTCCGAATGGTGATGGATCATCCTCAGGTCTCGCGTGAATTACGTTCACAGGCAGATGGGGCTTTTGCGAGCGTGAGAAGAGAGGAAGAGGGCTCATATGGGTTGGCAACCACAGAGCTGAAATGATGTTTCACGCTCTGTGGGCACCTGTTTGAACTGGCGAGTTTTTTATTTTGAGTCGAGCTTGTCCCAGGAAAAATACTGGCTGCCCCCTCTGGGAACTCCTCCAATATCCTCATTTAAATCATATGGCATGCACTCAAAGCCGGAGAATGATTTTCTCCAGGATGAATTGGTTGTGAAAACTTTCCGACCGACGGTTAAGCATTTTTTAGTTTGATCGTTGAGAGCTGTTTCCAATTTCATTCTGATTTTGAGACCAATTGCGAGCGAGCCATCTTTGAACACCGGGGCAAATCTCTCCGGAGTCCAGCTCGGATCATCTTGCAGGGGCTTTAATAGAACGGTTTGAAGCTGGTTGGCTTGGCCCGCAAGGCGAGAAGCCTGCTCTCGAGCGAGTTTTTGTGCCGGAGTTATCAAGTAAGGGTTACTCTCAAGCACTCTTGCAGCTGCTTCGGTCAGTATTTTTCCAACGACGTAGTCAAGAGCGGCTGCGCTCTGTGCACCTTCAGCGAGTAGTTTTTCTGGAGTGCGACCATCGTATGTCCAACGCTGGACCTGCATAAGAACAAGGCCGAGGCCACCTTCTTTCTTGGTGTCGAGATTCGTGCTGGCGAACAACACAAGAAGGCGTGTTTGCTGCTTTGCAGTGAAGGCGGAGTACATCACAGCGACTTGGCGAAGCGGTCCGTAAACTGGTTGAATTTCATTTTCACCACAACGCAGTGTTTGTCCGGGCTGTGGTTCGTTCCCGACATTCAAATCCCAGATGCTATTTCGCTGCAGTCGTGTCTTCTGAAGATCATACTCTAGGACGGTTCCGTCGAAAATTTTTATAAGTTCGTCGCGTTTCTTTTGCAGTGAATCACTTGCCACATCAGCAAAGAGTTCAGAATCATTTTCTGCGAATGAACGTTCAAATTTTTCTAAGGCACGGGCAATCGACTTATTTTCAAAAACTTCAGTTTTATTTGATTGAACTGAGAGATTTAGATTTCGGCACTGCGTTGAGTTTCCGGATGTTGATTTGTTCTCTGCGGCAAAGCTGGGATTTGAGAGAAGTGTTTGGCCGGCAGAGAAAGCTGTGATTAGAATCCATCGCGAGACTGCAGTGCCGGACGTTCCCACGAATCGTGAAGAAAAGCACTCCGGCATAATTCAATTCCTTACATTTTAATTAGAACGATCTGACGTGTCGAGAACGGGAAGGATTTCTTGCATGGCTTCAACGCCATCGACAGTGGCAAAGGCGCCTGCGCGGAGATGTGCGGTGCGAAGGGAAGGCTCGATCACAGGTTCTTCATTCATAACTCGGGCTAATTGATTCAGGTGAGCTGCGATGTTCTGACAGGCAGCCGAAATTTGCCAACGTTGTGTTTGGCTGAGCTCCTGGAACGATTCTCCATGAATTGCCACATCCGACTTTATGGCTTGTAGCGACCTGATAAAGCGTGCCGATTGTCTGTGAGCCTCTTTTACTGTTGTAGAGGTTTGCCGCGAAGATTTGCCTTTGACGATCTCACGAACCCTATTGCGGATCGTCTTGACACTCCAGGTCTGACTATCTTCAAGGAAAATGGCACGGTCCTCTATGGAAAGCGGTAGCATTGCTTTGAAATGCTCGAAGCCAAGATCAGGACGTTGATGTGACGTCACATCAAATTCGTTTGAAACTCGAATGTACTGATTTGCTGTGGTGTAGTTCATCCCCAGCTCACTGTCACAAAATGTTGCCCATCCAATTTTGCTCGTTTCAAAAAATCGTACCTTTGCTTCTGACAAAAGCTTGCCACGCAGAAGGAATGCCTCGGTTTGAAGATGGTCGAGGCGCTTAAGAAATTGGGCATAATCATTTTCGAGCCAGCCTTCGCGCACGGATCTCATCGATTCAAAGTTGTATTGGATAGCCATCACCCTTGATTCAGCTGAATCATAATTGGCAACTTGTGTCACGGTTGGTTCTTCTGTGGTTGTGGAGCTCTCCATGATCATCATAGGAACGGCTGGTTTGATGCGTGGAGGAGGCGCAAGTCGCTCGGGAGGAGTCTTGGGTTTGTTGGGTGTCTTGGGTCTTTGGGGAATGTCTCTTCTGGGAGTCGGCACCGGAATTGGGGTTCTCGTTGGCGTGCTGACAGGTGCTTCGGTGCTTGCGAAAAGTCCACGCAGTGGTTTCTTTGGTTTGTTCATGTGAGTCCTCCTCAGGCGCGTGTTGAACGGGTAGATGTTTTGCTTTGGCTTTTGATTTGAATTTTACTTGGAACTTTTGGTTTGACAGTGGTTTGAGAGTGAGCTTGCGCCGCAATCTCCCGAGACAGTTGCAGATAGTCTTCCGTGCCGGTGCACTCTGCATCGTAGTACATGACAGGTTTGCGAAGTCGCGATGCTTCTGTGAGTTTCACATTCTGACGCACGACCGTCTTATGAACGCGTCCCTGCAGCCTCGGGATAGCGCAGACTTCATCAACAATTTCCCTTGAAATCTTTGTGCGTGGATCAAACATCGTTACGACAACGCCTGTGATCTTGAGCTCGGGGTTCAATTCTTGTTGAACCAATTCAATTGTCTCAAGGAGCAGATGTAGTCCATCGAGAGCAAAAGGATGCGACTGCATTGCGATTTGAACTTCGCTTGCTGCGTTAAGTGCGTTGACTGAAAGCAGACCGAGTGAGGGTGGAGTATCAATCAACACATAGTCATAGTGCTCTTTGACCTGAGCGATAGCTTTCTTCAAGCGATTCTCGCGGCCGATCTCAGTCGCTGCGCGACTCTCGTATTCGGACAATTCAATTGAACCGGGGGCAACGTGAAGGTTCTTGTATGGAGTCTCCACGATGACGTCTGCCATGGTGTGCGCCTTAGGGTCTAGAAGCACATCACTGATGGTTTCTTCGATCTCGGCTAAGGGCAGGCCGAGTCCTTGTGTTGCATTACACTGAGAATCCAGGTCGATGACGAGGACGCGCTGTCCCATGCCGGCCAAGCCAGCTGCGAGATTTATCACTGAGGTCGTTTTCCCACACCCACCTTTTTGATTGCAAATGGCAATAATTCGTGATGTTTTGGGGGCCTCTACGGGTTTGAGTTTCAGTCCCGTGGTTGCGGGTTTTGTGCTGGGAGCCGGCTTTTTTACAGATGCGCCGGATCGAGAGGGCTTGGAGGCTTTCGCCATGGCAGACTCCTTCAAGAGGGTGCGTGGAACGCGATGTCAGTCGCATCTCCAGTCTGCCGCAGAACGGCAGAATTTGCCGCCTTTTTGGTATGCAACTGGCGAGAATTTGATGACTTTTGTTTCCAGAGCGTCAACGTTTTGACACCATCGGAAGGAACCTCAATGCTGCGCGGTGTGCTGGCAACGTGTCGACCAGGATTTGAAAAAGAATGTGCTTCTGAATTGAGCGAGAGAGCCACACAACTGGGCTTGTCTGGCTATCCTCAGACCAAGCCAGATGCAGGCTTTTGCGTCTATCATTTTAATGAGCCTGTGGGTGAGTCGTGTTTCGAGTCGTTTCAATGGAAGTCGCTGATTTTCGCTCGCAGTATTTTCTGCCTTCCAACGCCAATGCTCGAAGTTCCAGAAACTGATCGCGTGACCCCAATCTTAAGTGCGCTCAAGGAATGGCATAAAGGTTTGAGGTTCAACACGCTCCTCGTTGAATCATCCGATTCTGACTCAGGACGAGAGCTTTCCGCCTTCTGCAGATCGTTTAGCAAGCCGTTGCGGGCCGCACTCCTCAAAGCGGGCAATAAGGTCGAATTCTGGGATGAATCCTCAAGTCCCGAACCTCAGACGCGTTGTCTGCACGTATTTTTCTTAGACTATTCTCGCGTCTATGTTGGAGTATCGCTGCATCGTTACAACAGTCCTTGGCCCCGAGGAATTGCTCGCTTACGCTTTCCATCGGATTCGCCGAGCCGTTCAACTCTGAAGCTCGAAGAAGCGTTCCTCAGCTTCATGAATGAAGATGAGCGCGCCTCGTCGCTTTCCCCGGCGCGGCGTGCAGTTGATCTTGGTGCAAGTCCAGGCGGATGGACGTACCAGTTTGTGAAGCGCGGTGTGCGTACGATGGCTGTAGACAACGGACCAATGGATGAACGGCTCCTGGAAAGCGGATTGGTTGAACACCTGCGAGTTGATGGATTTAAATTTGTGCCTGCCCGGCCTGTAGACTGGATGGTTTGCGACATGGTCGAACAACCAAAGAGAGTTGCAGAATTGGCAATGAATTGGTGGCAAAATCAGTCCGCAAGGCGGCTTATTTTTAATCTCAAGTTACCAATGAAGAAGCGCTGGGTCGAGGTTTCTGAGATTCGATTGGCCCTTGATGAGCAGCTCAAAAAAATTAATCGCCCTCACAAACTCATGATGAAGCAGCTCTATCATGATCGTGAAGAGATAACGGTTTATATTGGACCACATTCTTGAAATAATAATGTCTTCTTTGTTCATCTTTGATGAGAGATGGAATGAATACTCTGAAAACCGTCGGCATTCTTAATTATGGTGCGGGTAATTTTGGCTCTGTGAAAAGAGCAGTTGAATCGTTGGGTGTAAGCCCAATTGAAGTGAAAGAACCCGCCGAACTTCAGTTTGTAGAACGACTTATCTTTCCTGGTGTTGGATCTGCGCAGCAAGCCATGTCTGAATTGAAAAAGCGTGGTTTCGTTGAGCCACTGAGAGAATTTGCACGAAGCGGCAAGCCCTTACTCGGTATTTGTGTTGGAATGCAGGTTTTGGGTGATTGGTCAGAAGAAGGAAATACAACTTGCTTAGGCCTGTTGCCTTTTAAGGTTGAGAAATTCAACTGCAAAGAACCCATCCCTCATATGGGATGGAACTCAATTTCCTGGAATCAGAATCATCCGAATTTTTCGGCTGCTTCTAGTCAATTGGCTGGAGATGCTAACTTCTACTTTGTCCATTCCTATGCTGCGTTCATAAACGAAACAGAGAATTGTCCTCAACACATCCTTGGTTCAACTGATTACGGGCCAAAGCGTTTTTGTGCACTTGTTTCTCAAGGAAGCATTTGGGGTGCACAATGTCACATTGAGAAAAGTGGCCGTGTTGGTCTGCAATTAATAGAAAATTTCTTGCGCTGGGAGAGAAGCTGATGCTCAAAAGGCGCATTATTCCCTGCCTAGATATTCGAGATGGGCGCGTGACCAAGGGAATTGAATTCAAGAATAATATCGATGTTGGCGATCCTGTTTTGTTGTCATGCCATTACAGCGATCATGGGGCCGACGAAATTGTAATTTACGATATAGCAGCAAGCTCTGAAAATAGGCCTCCCGACTTCTCAACGATTGAGGCTATCGCTGCCAAGAGTTTCGTTCCCATTTGCATTGGGGGTGGTATTCGTGACTTTTCTGATGCCTCTCGTTGCATTGCGAGCGGTGCCGAAAAGGTTTCTTTGAATTCAATCGCGCCGAGAAAACCAGAATTGATCTCTGAAATTGCAAATCATTTCGGTGTGCAAGCAGTGGTATTGAGTTTAGATGTGCTTATCGACGAGAGCTGTCCGAGCGGTTACCGTCTTTTTGTTCAGGGCGGCCGCACTGCAACTCATTGGGATATGCTGAGTTGGATTGAATTTGCGTTGCCTCTCGGTGTTGGTGAGATTTGTGTCAACAGTATCAATCAGGATGGTAAGAGATCGGGATACGATCTTTTACTGTTGCAGAAACTTAAGGCACACGTGAATGTTCCTGTAATTATGTCAGGTGGTGCTGGCAATGCCCTGCATATCGTTGAGGCTTTTAAGGAAGGCGCTGACGCAGCGCTGGTCGCAAGTATAGTTCACTCAGGCGAAATAACTATTCGCGAACTCAAAAGCCGTTGCGCAGATGCTGCAATCCCTGTTCGCCTCGACTGGTGAGTGTCACGCGAGTCTTTTTGAAAACCAGAGTTGGATGTTGCAGGATTCATATTTTCAAAGTGGCCTAACAGTTTCAACTGTCACTCTTGGTCCATTCTGTGCATAGTTAATGAGTTTCGCTTTGTCTTCTTCTGCGCCAAAGAACATCCAAACGTTAAAATGTTGGAAACCCTCCTTTGCGTTTTGTATGTCGTAAAATATTCCGCTTTCGCTCTCCACGGGCATGAATTTTATGCCACTCATGTCTTTAGATGAAACAACTTTTGGTCTCACGAGTTCGGTTGTTTTGCGGTTGGGATTTCTCATGCCGATGACGATAATGTTTTTTTCTTGCCGAATGACAATTGCATCACTGGAATCAGAGTTTTTAGCTGGGAAAAATTCAGTCTGAACTTTCGATTCCTTATCTCCTTCAAATCCAAAAAAGACCCCGCTTCCCTTTGCGAATGAATTCCCTGAAAAAGGAAGGTCGAGGACAACGGGAAAGTAGAGTGAGTCTTCGAAAAATGAGACATCACAGCATATTTGGTTGTTTATTTTCATAGCCAAAATATTGAGAGCAACGGCTACTTCAAGGCTCAAACTCTGCGATCCTCTTGAGACACTTGTTATTTGAGAGACAAGATCGTCATCCTTGAATTTCATATTGAACAGAAACTTCGGCTTAAGATACGCCTTTAATTCACTGTTTGAGAGCACTGGCTGTGTGGTGTTTTTTGTTTTTATCTCTTTAAAGAAAATATTCTTGTCGGATTGATAAATGTATTCGTAGATTGGCGTAGAGATTTTTGATTTTGCCGAGTCGTACTTAACGTCGCGAGCTGCGAAAACATTCATTTGTATTCCGCAGTCAACCAGAAAAACCTGTTTCTGATTTTCAGCGAGTGTAATTTTCAGAAGCACATTCGCATATGGCGTTGCGCAGACGTTTTTTGCAGATTCTGTAATTCTTTTTGAGCACTGCTCCGTGCAGCTTGAGAAATCACGATCATCTAGAACAATGCGATGCACCGATTGCATTCGTCCGGCGAAGGGATCGTTTCGTTTCGGATGGGACAAACTGCCTCGGAGTTTTCGGATTTCGAAGGGCTCTCTGAGGACGAGAGCAGCATCGTCTTCGACCTCATCTATTTGGAGGGCAACTCGCTTTGCACCTTGGTCATCGGCCCGCAAAGCAATGAGTTGGCTTCGCGTTGTTCCGAAGAGAGGAGTGATTTCGCTTGAGTTTAAAATCACAGGATAAGCAAGCGCTAGAGAGCTTGCGAAAAATGTCAGAGCAAAGGCAAAGAGTTGTGCAAAACAAGTGATTCTAAACAAACTTCGGCTCACTGACATGATCACTCCTATTGAGGAAGTCTGTCGGGAGTTAGCCAAGGTTTGTATGTTTGCTGAGCATCCAGTCTTGGATGCGTTGCAGTTCCTCGGTGAACTTCGCAGACATGCGCACTTCAAGATACCTCTTGAAGAGAGTCTCCACCACATCCACTAAGAGTTGTGTATTGGCGATTCTTGCCTGCATATGTGTTGAAGCGTCCGGTGCCTGCACTGTGGGAAGTCGCACACTACGTAGGGAAAGGTCGTCAGCTCGCATTGACCACATCCACTGACGCTCATTGTCCTGCAGAATAAATTTGGCCTCGTGTACGAGTTTGCCTGATTGAAGAGCAACGAGAGCTTCAGCTGCATAGGCTGGTGTTCCGCCTCTCAGCGCCTGTTCGTGTGCCGATCCTGAACTTGAACTTAAAACAAGGCGGTCATCGACATAGAGCTTGTAGATTCCCAATTCGCCCAGATTAATTTCATGGCGGCCCGATTCTGTGTGATACCAAAGCCAAGTTAAGAATTCACGACCCAGAAATGCTTGGTTTGTTTGCAAGTAGCGAAGGCTTTCCAGCGGCAGTGTGAGGTCCATGTTTTGTGTCCTGGGGTTGCAGAGGGTCAGTGGTTTCATGCAAGTTGTTTCGGGAAACTAATAGGGGAAACCTGCGATGTCCAGCCACACTCAAGTGTATGAATTTGCTCGACAGTGCATGCAGCGCTCGGTGGCAATGTGCCAAGATTTCAGTCATCGTCCTGTGGGCAAGTTGCGCAAGGGAGATAAAACTTGGGTGACCGAGGCTGACCTCTCGATTGAAAAAGAGCTTCGTAAAATGATTCGTGGTGCCTTTCCAGAACATCGGATCATTGGCGAAGAGGAAGGCGATGAGCTTCCGAGCACACCCAGTTCGAATAAAGATGAGTGGACCTGGATTCTCGATCCCATCGATGGAACTTTTAGTTTCGTCCATGGTGTCCCTTTTTACTCATCGCTTCTCGCGGTTTTGAAAAATGGTGTTCCACAGATCGGATTTGCCGCCTTGCCTGAGATGGGCATAGTGATGAGCGGCGAGCGTGGGCGTGGAGTCTGGATCAACAATGTGCCTTATGTCCGGCCTGAGCGCATTGGCCAGGATGCAATAGAGCTCGTGGCGACTGCTGACCCCTATCGATTCGCAATGGAAAATGTCGGTCAACTGGTGCCCGAATTTTATACCGGAGCAATCAAGGCCAGGACTTACCCCGATGCTTTGGGTTACTACATGCTCTTGAGGGGATCAGTGCGTGCTTTCGTCGATCCGAAAGTTGAAATTTGGGATGTCGCTCCGTTTCATGTGATTCTACCCGAGGCTGGTTTTGCAATTCACGCCTGGAACCGCACCGCTGCAACGGCTCGCCTCGAGCGTGGAAGCAGTGTTGCCTATCCTCTTGATGCGTCGGGTAAGCCCGTCGCTGTAAATGATGTTTTGGGTCTTCTGAAAGGAAGTGTTCGTCCATGAGGTTGTTCGGTTTTCTTTTGCAAACACTGGCTGTTTGGGTTGCCATGGGTGTTGTCGGATGTGTCACAACAACGCTTCCACCTGAGGCGGTTGTGCTCGAGCGCAGTGAGTTAGGACGACCGCAGTGGGTCACGAACAGTCTTGAGGTCGAACCACCCTCGGAAAAATGGTTCGTTTATGAAAAATCCGACATCATCCGCCTCGACCTCGGAATTCGCCAAGCACAATCGGCGGCTCTCTCGGCTCACTGTCAGCTCATTGCGACTCGCATGCGCAATGAAATTGAGTCGGCACTTAAGGAGTTAGCGAGGCAATCTCTGCAAAGCAATTCTGGGAATAAGGGCGGTGGCAGTGCCTCGGGATTAACCCCTGAAGGCTTGAAAGCCGTTGAATCTACGCTTCAGCAGTTGGGCCAAAGCCAAACTTGCCCGGAGTTGGAGCTTAAGGATGTTTATTGGGAGTCCTTGCGCAAGCCCTCGCCTGATGGCCCTCGCACAAGCTATAGCGTATACGTTTTGTTGCGTCTTAGGCAGCTCCCTTTTGACGACGTCCTTGCCATGACCGCAGAGTCTCTTAAACTCAGCGGTCAGGTCGACGTCCAACCTCTTGCTGAGGTCTTAAGGGGTCGCATGAGCAACAGCTCACAACGAGGAACGAACGAATGAGCGGATCCGGCAAATGGCTCGTCATTACAGAAAAGCCCAGCGTTGCTGGCGATATCGCCAAGGCATTGGGAGGCTTTGAAAAGAAAGCCGACTACTACGAGAGCGACTCCTACTACATGACTTGGGCCGTGGGTCATTTGGTCGAACTTTTGTCACCAGAAGATCTCGATCCCAAGTACAAGCGATGGCTGCTGCAAGACCTCCCTATTCTTCCCGACCATTTTGAATACAAGCCTAAAGAGGGTCAAAAAGAGCGGCTTGATGTTATTAAGTCGTTAGCGAATAGAGCTGCAGTTGCTGGCTTGATAAATGCATGCGATGCCGGGCGAGAAGGCGAACTTATTTTTCGCGAGCTCTATGATTATTCCGGTGTGAAAAAGCCCATGCGCCGGTTGTGGCTGCAAAGCATGACCCACGACGCCATTCGTAAGGAGTTTAAGGGCCTTCGAGAGGGCAAAGATTTCGATCACCTCGGAGATGCCGCACGCTGTCGAGCAGAGAGTGATTGGCTTATTGGAATGAACGCCACTCGCGCTGTCACTCGTCGCCTTAAGCCCAAAGCGCAAAAAGGAGTGAGTTGGAGTGTGGGCCGCGTGCAAACTCCCACCCTTGCCCTCATCGTGAAACGCGAAGGCGAAATCCTCAAACATCGCCCCGAACCCTTTTGGACTATCGAAGGACGTTTTTCGACGGACACTCATGAATATTCGGGACAATGGTTTGATCCGAATTTCAAACGAGCCGTCGTTGACGAAGAAGATGTTGCTCTCAGAGAAAAAGAAGATCGTATTTTTTCGAAGCAACAGCTCGAGAAAATTCTCGCACTTCTTGATGCGAGCAAAAACTCTGCAAAGGCAACAGAAACACGCAAAGAGTCGAAAGAAATTGCTCCGCAACTTTTCGACCTCACCACCCTGCAACGCGAAGCCAACCGTCGATTTGGCATGCCTGCCAGCCGCACACTGCAAGCCGCGCAGCGTCTTTATGAAAAACACAAGATACTCACCTACCCTCGTACTGATTCTAAAAATCTTCCCGAGGATTATGTTGAAAACGTAATGGGAGTCCTGCGTAAATATGGCGATTCGAAGCTCGATGTTGCGGGCGTCAGTCGTCGAATTCTTTCTCGCGGATTGCTGAACAAAGACCGAGTGTTTAATAACAAAGGCATTTCAGATCACTTTGCCATCGTCCCAACAGGCGAAGTTCCGGCAGCCGCACTTGAAGGTGACGATCAGCGCATATTTGATTTGATTGTGAAACGTTTTCTTGCTGCATTTATGCCTCCTGCAGTGTGGGCAAAGGTCGAGCGAATTACCAAGATTTCCGATCAAAGCTTCAGAACACGCGTCTCTGATCTTCAGGAACAGGGCTGGCGAGAAGTCTATGGCAAAGATTCTGAAGATGAGTCGAGCCTGCCTAAGTTGGATCCGAGCAATCCAAACGCCACCGTGGGCGTCAAAACTGAGGAAATTCAGTCTCAGGAAAATGCGACAAAGCCACTTCCGCGTCTCACTGAAGCAAAGCTTCTGAGTCTTATGGAGCACTGCGGTCGAACTGTGGAAGACGAGGATATTGCCGATGCCTTGCGCGACAAGGGAATCGGGACACCCGCGACTCGCGCCGACATCATTGAAAACCTCATCGGTAAAGAATACATCGCGCGCAATGGCAAGGCCCTCCGCGCAACCTCCAAAGGTATGCGCTTGCTCGATGTTCTCAATCGAGTTCCTGTCGATGGCTTGGCGAGCGTTGAATTGACCGGTGAAATGGAATTCTCGCTCAAGCAAATGGAACGTGGTGCAAAAAGTCGGCGTGAGTTTATGAAAGAGATGGCCGATTACACTCGAGAAATCGTAGAGAAAACACGCGGCTTTGATTATGAAGAATTGTATTCAAAAGAAGCCCCTCTTGGTTCTTGCCCTGCTTGTAAAAAAGGCACTATTTATGAATCGTTTTGGGGTTACAAATGTAATCAGAAAGACGATTGCAATTTCATCATCTGGAAGGAAAAGAACCAACGCTATCTCGATCGTAGCCTTGTCTCTGATCTTTTGAGTCACAAAACCGTTGGGCCCGTTGAATTTACAACTTTCAGTGGCTCTTCCTACTCGAGTTTCCTGACTGCCACCGAAAAGGGTGTTGTCTTTTCAGATGAAAATGGCACGCCGATGGAAGCTCTGCCAGGTGCGGAAATTAAGGTTCTTCACGAAGAGAATATTCCTGAAACCTTTTTGGCACTGCCGGGACGATTGATCGAAACAGAAAACGCGTACATGTGTGAATTTGGAAATGCCGAAGCTTTAGAAGCAAAGGCGGATGAAGCGGGCAGTGGCAAGAAGCCTACCCGTAAAAAATCGACCAAAACGCCAACCACAACGCGTAAGACGCCGCCTAAAAAGCCCAAAAAATTGATGGCCCGCATGCCCAAAACTCTTTGTGGCCATGCGGTTTCGCGAGATGAGTTTAAGTCCTTCGTTATCACCGGAATGACTCCGCCAATCACCGACTTTAAATCGAAAAAAGGGCGACCTTTTGCCGCGAGTCTTCATCTGAAGACAAATGGAAACTTCGAATTCAAGTTTGAGTCACGCAAGAAGTTGCTAGGTGAGGATGAAAAACCTAAGGCTCGGGCGAAGAAGCCAAGCACAAAAGCCAAGATTGTCAGGAAAACAGCAAAGTCTGACTCCGCAGCGGCTGAGTGATTTCAGGGGTTTGCCTGCAGGGCTTACTGGGCGTTGTTGCGCTTGACGAACCCCTCAGCAACGCGCTATTGCCCCTGTCTGCGTGTGGCAGGGTAGCTCAGTTGGTTAGAGCGGAGGTCTCATAATCCTCAGGTCGGCGGTTCAATTCCGCCTCCTGTCACCACACGCGCTTTCATCTTTACTTTCTCTTACTCGCCAGTTTCTTCTAATTCCGCTCGCAGTCCAAACCAAAAAGCGTTCAAGGCCACGTTTGTCCCAGTTTCGTTGCCGCGAGCTGGATTCGATTTACTGATTTCCCCGGTGCGGTATCCCAAAAGAGTTTGCCAGCCGGTGAGCTTGACCATTCCCCATTGAGCTTGAGCCCATGTTGGGCGCCACAGCCAGCCAGCCTCTAGGCCAAGGCTTTTTGCTTTTGCATCACTAAAGTCGTGAACAATGTACGACGCACGTCCCTTAAAACCACCGAGGTTTGAAGCTGCGGGTTCAAGACCTAGCCAAGGCTCAATGAAGTTTCCGCTGCCAGTAGGAGTCCACACGTTCAGTGTTGTGAGTTCTCGGTCGTATTTCCAAGAGGTTTGTACTTGAGCGAGGCCCGCATTGAGTCCTGTGCGGCAAAGAATGGCGCCGCAGGCCAAAGAATAGTTCAAGTGCGCCGCGAGTTTAACAGTTGTTCGTTCGCCAGATGCCAATTGAGTTTGGCCGCTCAGCGATGTGTTGACGCGCAAATCCGCAACTTCCTTTTCCGACACGTATTGCCCGCTCAGTCCCGCCGAAAGAGAGCGCCAAAGCGAGTGATTTAAATCGAAACCAAGGTGCAAAGTGGATGGGATGCGCGAGGAGAGTTCGTCGGCGACCGGAAGGCCACCTATGGTTGCCTCACCAGACCAGAGTCCGCCCCAGAAATTCTCAAGAAGATTTTGTGTTGCTCTTGGCTCCTGGGTGGCATCCATTTCATCTAGAGAAGCTGTCGCAAGCGGTCTGGGAACTGTTGGCTGTGGAGCCGCGAGAGGGGGAGGCGCCTTTTCTGCGAATGTCTGAACTCGAGGCTGAGACGAGGAAAGAAATGAGTATCCCTCTTCCGCGACAAGCTCTTCAAACGCCGCGAGTCGTCTATTTTTTGCTTCCGTTTGAAACCACCACTGCGCAGACTCGGCCGCAAAACGCGAATCACTCAGCTTATTGAACGGAGTGAAAAGCATCCGTCCAGAGGAGGCATCAAACTTCAATTTCCCGCGCGCCATCTGTGGAGGGTTCTCGAGTCGCTCGGATTTAATTCTGGGCTCCGGACGGGAGAGGTTTTCGCCACGGGCATTGAAGTCACGCAGGGGGAGTTGTTCGTGCAAGCCTGCGATGACCAAGAACAGGAATTCGTCAGTCACGAGTTTCTCGCGCCAATTTCTCGGTTTCTCGAGGGAGATTGACCAGGGGCAATCTTCGCGTAGCACGCCTCCTCTTTTGAAGGGGCGACACACCGAAAAGCGAATACCGTCGGGGGGCTCCGAAACGACCAAACGCCACATGTTCGGAGCGTAGGCCTTCGAAATCGTGTCAGGATATGTGCATAAATGTGAAGGTCTGGCGAAAATCATCCCCCAAGGTGAATTCAACCTATCTTTGTGAAGAGTGACAAGTTTTTGACAGAGGGTGCTCGAGTAGAGGGATGGCTCAATTTCGATTCTCAGGTCAATCGGTTGAGTTTCTTGTGCCCGTCCTGATTGGGGAAAACAGCATACGAGGGCCGCGACGAGCCGCAAGGGCCTAAGGAGCCGGGATAAAAACCCGTTGCTCTGGTGACACAGCCCATAAGTTTGAAAAGAGACCGCCGATACAGACGATAGGGAGGTGTATACGGTGCACCCTGTCGAACCGCGCCCATTAAAAGTTGGTGCGTCTGACAATAGGACTTTTGTGTCCCGTGTGCGGATGATGCTGGTCACGTTCATTGCGTTGACTTGCGTCTCCTGTTCCCTTTTTCCCAAAAAAGAGCTTAGCGGAACTGCTGACGAAAGACCAAAGGCCGCCCAAAACATTCTGACTACTTTAAATTCAGTGAATGCGACCCTCGAGGTTCTTTACACATCTGTTTCCCGAGGACTCGACGAATCAGTTTTGGCAACTCTTGAATACTTCGTTGTCGAGGCCGCGGCGAAAAAGACAGACACCAAAGAGCAAGCCGATCTGATTAAGACGGGACTGGAAATTCTCGTTGACCTCAAATCATCCAAAATCGACGCAGCCAATTTCAACGCAGCTGTAAATGCGCTGCGGAGCGCGATCATCCTTTTTGATATCTCGACGCTGCGCTACCTGCAGGATGTGGGGCGGCTGCCTGTGCCCCAGTCGCTGGCACTGAATTCAGAACTTTTTGCAATCAACAACTCTCTCGCTCGCGGCCTATTCACTCTTGCAGCAGTGGTCGAGCGAGCGGGTTTAGAACCCAAAAATGGCAGTCTTTCAGATGTTGGAAATGACACCTTGCTCAAGGTTAAAGAAATTGAAAGCAAGCTTACAAAACTCAAAACAGAAACATTCCTCTTGCTGCAACCCTTTCTCGCTGAAGCCCTCGCCCTGTCTGCAAAGCTAGATCCGGCAGGGAATAAAGAATTTCAGCAAACGCAATTTGCATTAGCCGCACTTAGCAATGGCGTGTTGCTCTCGAGCGCACTTCAAAGTCAGAAAGACACGGGGCAAATCGACAAAAGTTCGCTGACCAATTCATTGAGAGAATGGAGCGTCGATCTGAAGGCAACCTCTGCTAAGGTTGCCACAGGAATTGATGCGCCAGCATTGCCCACGATTCCTGAATCTGCACCCAAACTAGACAGCATGACTGGAGCGTTGGCAAATAATGCTGGAGATTGGATCTTTACGTTGGTTGAAAAGCCAACTCTCGGAAGCGTTAATCTTGCAACCAATCCACCTATCTATACTCCAGCACTAGGTGAGAATTTTAGCATCGACAGATATTCGTTCCGCGCCTGCTTCAAAATGATTCCAACCTTTTGCACCGCAAGTTTTGCTGTGATTATCCAAACGCCAATCAAACC
>CAIZJW010000258.1 GCA_903933385.1 uncultured Silvanigrella sp.
CGCATCTTGTGATGCTCTTGAGGCTGGCTGCGATATTCTTTTAAGTTGTCAGTCGATTCTGCGCGAGCAAACGGTTCTCAATGCTGTGATGGAGCACGTGGAGCAGCGCCTGCAAAGCCCTGAGTGGCATGAAAAAGTGGAAAGAATTGTGCGGGTATTGAAAAAGCGGACGAAGCATCTTTCGTGAAGTGCTTCATCCGCTCATGCGTATATAAAACTATTTTTTTTATTTTGTTTGCGTCGCTGGCTTTGCAATGGGGTGCTGAACTTTCAATGGATGAATGCTCGTAATTGTTACGTCGCCGTCGGTCACTCGCAAAGTGACTTCCTTGCTTGTTTTTGCGTTGTACAGGGTTGGCACTCCCGCGAGCACTTTGAGGGTGCGCGTTTTTTTCTCGCTCGGTGCCGCAATTTGAACAATCGCCGCCTGCGAGTTCGGATTGACAATATTGAGCGTCATGCTTTCATTTAATCCGCTGAGCAGTACCGTGTTTTTTCGTCGCACCATAATAGGGTAGTCTCCAGGCACGGTCACGTCGCCGTCGCGCGGGAGATCGTTGATATCCAATCCATAAAAGGCGAAGGCAGTGCCTGCGGTTACAATTCCCAGAGCGAGTGCGACAATACGCGCAGAAAATAGGCAACTTGTAGACATCATAAGAACCATTCTCCTGCCCGTTGAAAGAGTTTCACCAAAGAAAGACTAGCTGCTGTTATATTTTTTGTGGACCCCCGGTGAGCCGTCGTTTTGACGTCGTGGAAAAAGTTCTGAAACTTCAATTCAATGGCTTGAGCATTGTGCTGGTGCGTGTCAAATTAGGCGCCTGTCCGGATGAGGGAGGATCATGCTGTTCCAGAGTCTGTTCGACAGGAATATTTTTAAAGCAGCGTTGCTTGCAAGTTTTTGCGTGCACCTGGTTATTTACGTCAGTGCATCCAGGATTCTTCCTGAAAAAGTTGTCAAAACCGAACCAGAATCAGTGAAGGTGCGCCTTGCCGAGCCGCCCGCCCCTCGTGTTGTTTCAACTCCTGTTGCACAACCCACGATAAAACCCACACCTCGTCCTCGTATTCGGGTCGATCAAAGAATTCCACCTCCGCCCACGCCTCAGAAGCCCCCGGAGGAGAGTGCCGGTCTCTCTGACTCTCTTGCCAAACCTGGGACGGGGCGTGAGAGCGCACCCTCAATTGCCGTTGGAAATTCGAGTCTGGCGACAGTGAATCCTGAGGATGCCAACAAACCGATCGCAGAACCGCTGGCCACAGGTGAGCCCGAGCCGGTTGCTGAAGCAGTTGCCGATGCACCTGCTCAGTGTCCGTTGCCGCCGAATTTGGAGCTGACAACAGATGCACTCACTGCTGGGCTCACAAATGCGGAAGTTGTCATTGAGGTAGCGATTGCCTCAAGTGGTTCCATTCAAGACGCGCGGCTAAGAACTGGGACTGGCTTTGAGATCGATAAAGTCGCAATCAAAGCTGCTCTGAAATTGAAATGCAAGCCCGCTGTTTTGGCTGGCAAACCCGTCTCTGTGACCGGTAAAAAACTGGTTTGGAAGGTGATGTATGACTAACTGCAGATTTCAACTTTTTCGCCACCAACAGCGTGACAAAGCCCTAGGAGTTGCAGCTGTTGGTTTCCTTTCTCTTGTGGTTCCACTGGCGAGTTATGCAGCAGCCGCCGAAGAGCCAGTGCCATCGCCCACTGTGAGCCCGTCGCCAATTCCAGCTTCATCGCCCACTGTGACCCCGTTGCCAATTCCAGCTCCATCGCCCACCGCAAATCCAACATCTGCCCCTGTGTTGCGTAAAATTCGCGGACGCGTTGGTGTTCGCGGCAGTAAAGAGTTGCTCAAAGGTGCATCCGTTGTGGCGCTTCCATCAAAAATAGTAGCAACTGAAAGCTCTTCTGATGGCAGTTTTGAACTTGAGATTCCTTCGGGCACAGATGCACTTTTGGTGAAAAAGGAAGGTTATCTTCCGCTTGAAATTCGCCTTGAAGCAAACGTCGATAATCTGGAACGAGTTCTTCTCGACCCATCGGCAGAGGTCCTTGGAGTTGGCGTGATTCGTGCGCGTCGAAAAGTTGAAGTGAGTCAGCAGAGCCTCACACGCTCTGAGCTTGAGCGTGTTCCAGGAACTCGGGGGGATGCAGATGCGGCATTGCAAACTCTCCCG
>CAIZJW010000259.1 GCA_903933385.1 uncultured Silvanigrella sp.
AAAATCCTCAGCAGAGGTAATGTGCTCCCGCTTCAGGAGCAAATTCGTTTTCAGCGCGAAGCAACTCTCATGAGTCAGCTTCTCCATCCCGGAACTGTGACAGTTTACGAGCTCGGTGAGGCCGATGGGCGAGCTTACATCGTGATGGAATATGTTGATGGTCCAAATCTACGCGATTATGTGAGGTCGCGCGGTGGACGACTTCCATTGGCTGAAATTTTAGGTGTTCTCATCCAAGCAGCTGAAGCCCTGGAATATGTGCATGGACATAATATCGTTCACCGTGACATCAAGCCCCAGAATATTCTGGTTTACAATACAAAAGACGGTGTTGACTCAAAAATTCAAGTGAAAATTGTGGACTTTGGAGTCGCACGCTTGAACGATCCGGTGCGTCAGAACACTGAAACCGGAAAAGGCCGTTCTGAAGTTGTTGGTACGTTGAACTATATGGCTCCTGAATCAACAGGCATGGTGAATTGGTCGCTTGATGCGCGTGCCGATATTTACAGCCTTGGAATTGTTGCCTACGAACTTCTTTCCGGACGAACGCCGTTCCATGAGTTTCGCAACGAGGAACTTTTACGCGCGCACATCGAAAAGACACCACCATCATTTTCTCAACTTGAAGGGTTGAGGGTTCCTGAAGTTCTTGAGCGAATTGTAATGAAGTGCATAGAAAAGCGTCCAGAGGATCGCTATCAGAGCATGTTCGGATTGCTTTCAGATTTGCGACGTTTGCTGGGTAACCTGAGTTCACAGCGTTTTGATGAATTTGAGATTGCGACCAAAGATGTGGCTTTGAGTCGGATATTCAACAATATATTTGTTGGACGTGGAGAGCTAGTCGATCAGGTTGTGAATATCATTGGCCAGAGACAAAAGCGTTCCAGAGTCACTTGGTCGATGGTGCGATCGAGTGTTGGACTCGGACGCACACGTTGCCTTTCAGAGGTGCGTCGACGGCTCGATGAACAGCAGATTCATTTTCTGCACATTCGATTCACTGAATCTGAGCAGCGCCTTCCTCTGCGAGCCCTGAGTTTGGCTGTGAATGAGCAGTTGCAGGCACTCGAAGCCAGGTCGCCCCACGCTTTCCAGACATTAATGCATGAAATGGCCTTAATTGCAGGAAGTGGAGCAGCCGATGTCGCTCGTTTGATTCCTGCACTGCGGCCACATTTATTGAAAAACACAAGCACCAACAATTCCACGACGATCGATGCACCTCAATTTGAAGAGGCTGAAGTACAGAATGATGGTGCGGATTTGGGCGGAAGCCTGGAAGACTCGGTCAATCAGATTCAGATGGTCAAGCAAAGAGCGCGACGCATGGCTCAAATTCGAGCGCCTATTCAACAAATTTTCTCGGAACTGCTTGCGAAGTTAGCCGAGCAGAATGGGTATCTTGTTTTTTTACTTGATGATCTTCACCTTGCAGATAATCAGTCAATTGGTCTGTTTCAATTCATCACTGAAAGGGTGAATGCGCAGGCCAATTTTGCCTTCGTTATGACAATACGCGAGGGAATTTCTCGTACAAATTTTGTTTTGGAAAACTTCCTTGTCAGACTCGCAAATCTTCGCCGCAGATTTCACGTATGGGACCTTGCACCACTCACTCAATACGATTTTCAGCAATTTCTCCAGGCAGCAGGACTCGCGCGCCCATCGCCTCGCATTGTTGAATTTGTAACTGCAAAATGTGACGGTTCTCCTCTCATGCTGCACCAACTTTTAAAGCAGATGGTTGAAACTGAGGCGCTCGTTCCAGAGCGTCGCGACTTCAACCCTTGGGCTCCGGTTTTTCGAGTCGACTGGACGAAGCTTTCTCAAATCGTTGTTGATACTCGAAACATCGAAGCCCTTTTAGCGTCACTCGATCGCCTAGATAAGCGCGATCAACGTCTGACTGCAATTGCGGCGGTCTCACATGAAGCATGCGAATTTGAATACTTCAGAGTTGAACAGGATATTACATCTGTTGAACTTGAAACTCGACTTCTTAGCCTTGTCAGACGTGGCGTATTTGAAATGCTCGGCGATGAAAATCTGCCGGTTCAGCGTCGCTCATTTGTTTTTAGTCATGAGAAGTTGCGTGCTGCAATTTTAGGTTCACTCGATCAGCAGATGAGAAGGCAGATACATCTCGCGCTCGCAAACCGCATTATTAATTTGTACCCAAAACCACGTCGCGAACACATACTTTCGCTCGCAAAGCATTTTGAGGGTGCCGGATCGTTCGCGGATGCAGAGAGAGCGTCGACAATATTTTTGAAAGCGGCGCGGTTACATGCGCGGAATTTCGAACATTCGCTTGCAAAATACTACACCGAACGAGCAATGCAGAGGGCGAGCACGATTGGAAACCAGCAGGAGCGTCTTTTGCGCCTGAGGGAGGTTTTTGAAACAGAATATACAATCCATATTGCCCAAAATGAACTTGTAGCAGCGAGTGATGTATGTCAG
>CAIZJW010000260.1 GCA_903933385.1 uncultured Silvanigrella sp.
CTGCTGCTTTCGAGTTGTATCTATAAAATCCCAGTAGAGGGAATTGAATGGACACGCATCATCACCCAAAGTCTTTTTGGGATCGTAGCTACATTTCTTGCAGAATCGACTCATTTTATTGATGTAGTTTGCACCTGAAACATAGGGTTTTGTTGCAAAGACACCACCATCAGCAAATTGGCTCATGCCAAGAACATTGGGCGTGACAACCCATTCAAAAGCGTCGAGATAAACCGCCCAAAACCAGCGATTCACTTCATGAGGATCTGTATGCGCGAGTATTGCAAAATTCCCCAACACCATAAGCCGGGTGATGTGGTGCGAGTATGATGTTTCCTTTACCTGGCTCACCACCGTCGACAGGCAATTCATTCGCGTCGTATGTCCCCAATAGAGGGGAGGCAGTTTTTCGGAAAATCCAAAAAAATTGGTCGACTGATATTCTTTTTCATGGCGCAAATAAACAAGTCTGACAAACTCTCGCCAACCTAGTACCTGCCTGACAAAGCCTTCCTTAGACGAGAGTGGAACAGCATCTGGCGCAGAGGCAACTGCAGCAAGAATTTCTCGAGGAGAGATAATTTGCAAATTCATCAGTGGTGAAAGTCCCGAATGGAACAAGCCAACTGACTCTGCTATCATTGCATCTTCATATGGGCCAAAAAAATCTAATCTTTTAGCGATGAATTCACTCAAAAAAACGTGCGCAGAACGAGCGTGTGTTGGCAGGGTTGGCCTACGAAACGTCCCAAAACGCTCTTGAGATAAAAAAGGCTGCAGCGTTTTCTCGAGCGACTTGTAAATTTCAACATCCGTCTGATCACACCAATCCTTCTGGAGAAAATCTTCAGGCGGATTTTTTTCCCAGATCTGCAGCGGGCCGAGACGATTCTCCTCATCATAATTCCACTTTCCACCCAGCGGTTTACCTTCATGCATGAGAATTCCAAATTTGGTTCTCATGGCCCGATAAAATGTTTCCATCAAATAGGGTGGCTTCGCCTGCAGCATTGAATCATCGGAAAGAAAAAATGGATTTGCATGCACAACGCACTTCGCAAGCAAATCTTTCTGAATCCAATGGAGAGACTTCGCTCCACAGGGATCAACAAAATGAACTTCAACGGCTGAATATCGATTTACAACTTCAGCAAAAGTGGACCGAGAAAATTCAACATAGTCCAGAGAAATGTCGGGCTTTTCTTTTCGCAATTCGATTGCAAAGCGTCTCATACAGGCAAATGTAAAAAGAATTTTTTGCGGGTGATATTTGAGCTGTTCCTCTTCTGGCAGAGATTCAACCATCAAAAGTCTATCACTGAGTGGATTCAACGGAATTTTAAGAAACGGATGTTCGCAGCTCAACTGGTCGCTCAGAATAACAAAAACTCTCTGCACTGAACTCTGACCCATGACCACTCCAAGCAAATTTATTCATTTCGGAAAGGTAGAGACTAATGAATAGCAGACCTTTCAACAGGGTCGTAGCATGCCGAGTGGATTCGGGGTTTTTGGCTCGACATCGCGTGAGGAAGGGAGGAAGCACTCATGACAACACAACACGAGAGCAGGGAGCAGAAGGACACAGAATCAAGCAAGCGTCCTTCAGGAAAGATGACTGTTGAAGAGGCAGGACGACGAGGAGGCGAGAGAACCGCCGAGACGAGGGGACATGAATTCTATCAATCCATCGGTCGGAAAGGGGGAGAAGTCGTCAGTAAAGACAAACAGCACATGTCAGCCATCGGACGAAAGGGTGGCGAGGCTGTGAGCCGGGACAGAGCGCATATGGCACTGATTGGACAAAAGGGCGGCGAAGCGAGAAGTCGACACTTCAAACAGCAGCAAATTGATAAGAAAAAAGCACAAAACGCGCAGCCCGTTGCGGGCAGCGAGATCAAAAAAGAAGAACAAACTGCTTCGGCTTTCAGCAAGCCAGCAGGTAGCGAGCAGGAAAAGGCGGGATAACGGTGCATTGACGTGGCAATCTGCCCGACGCCGGGAAATCGCCATTTATCCAACATTCAAACATGCTTCACCAGCTGAAAACGAGCCCCAGACGGCTTTGCAGTTTGGGGCCCTTTGCGTTAATGTTCGGCCCGATTGCCGTTCAAAAAATGAGCCAGCAATCTGAAGAACAGACAGATTTCCAGCAATGGTGGAGACCCTATCCCATGGCACCTTCTGCAACTCCCTCCAAGGCGTGGCTCAGTGAAGTAGAGCTACTCGATTCCACTCTCGAAAAACCAGAACAAAGCGCGGCCATCCTCGCTGTTCCTGGAGCAGATGGCGGGACACCGCCTTCAGCAGTTGCCAATGGCAACGTTGAATCACTGATTCAACAAGGACTCATGAGCACACTGCGCGGCGGACTCGATTCCGCGGTCACATGGTTCCTTCATCAGATGCCTCCACTTTATCAGTGCATCACACCGCGAGAAGAGCGTTTGGAGCACCTCACGGAAATCGTTTCCGGAAAGGTTCTGACCCATGGCCAGCAAATGGAGCGATGGAACAACCAAACGAAAACCGCGACCATCATTGCGTCAGGTGAAGAAGGCTTAGCTGCAGTGCGACTGGCCCCTCGGCTGGGCCGAGAGAACGCTAAGTTTGTTTCGTATTTCCTTTCGAACGACAAGCGGGTTGCAATTTGCTCAACCGTTCAGGCTCCTTATTCGATAGGTGCCAATTGGAGCACCTCCGACAGGCAACAGAAAAAAACGGCCATACTTCACGCGCTCTCCATGAAACCATCGGGAGACGTGGAAAACTACCTTAACTCGCTCGATGTTGATCTCCTCGATCGAGCAACCGCCAAGATGCTTGCAATTGGTTTTTCGGCGATGAAATACTGCCAGGAAAACGAAAATGTTTATGTTCACCTGACGACACTCGAAGATCCCAAAGAAACCTGCTTTCGCGTCGACATCGGGCTCAAAGGCTTTCCTCTGACCGCAGGCCTTGAAAACGTGATTGGCATTTTAAATCGCTACGCATTCAACGTGCGTCGCTCCCTCGGCTTCGAAGTCCGACTCTCTGACAACCAACAGTTTGCCGTGCTTCAAATAGTAGCGGCAGCAAACTCGGGTGAAAAAGTTAATCCAAGTGCGACACCTTGGGGCCGCGTCATGAAGGCCCTCAAGGCTCTAAACTACGTGGATCACGGTGATGAATTTTCGGCGCTCATGCAGGGAAGTAATCCGCGCAGCTTAAACGAGTCAAACCTCATTCGTGCCATCGCCAATTGGTCGCATATCTTCTTAACCAAAGTGAACCCTTATTATTATGCGCTCGATCGCGTTTCCAAAGTTGTGGTTCGAAACGACGCTTACATGGAACAATGTATTCGCTATTTCCGTGCACGCTTTGACCCACGCTTCGATGGAGATCGCAAAGCGCGCACCGCTGAAACCTCGCGCCTTGTTGAAGGGATGCTTGTCGATATTCAAGATGACGTTGAACGCAATATTCTGCGTGAAGGCTTCAATTTTCTTCAACACATTCTCAAAACGAACTACTTCCTCGTTTCCAAAGGTGGCTTGTCGTTCCGTGTTGATCCCAAATGCCTGAACAAGGAATTTTATCCGGATTCTCCCTACGGAATTTTTTATATGATAGGCCGCGACTTCCGCGGTTTCCAGGTTCGTTACCGTGACATTGCCCGCGGTGGTGTTCGTGTCGTTATGCCAAGAACGGCTGCCGATTACGACAATGCGCTTGCTGGTGTTTTTGATGAAGTCAATGGTTTGGCCTCTGCTCAGCAAATGAAGAACAAGGATATCCCAGAGGGCGGCTCAAAAGCCGTATTCGTAGTGCGCCCTGGCGGCAATCGTCATCTTGCTGTGAAGGCCGCGGTTTCCGGATTGCTCGACCTCATCACTCTCGATCCAAAGACCGGAAAACTTGCCGATGGCATCATCGATTACTTTGGCCAAGAGGAAATTATTTATCTTGGTCCCGATGAAAACATGACCGACGACCTCATAGTTTGGGTCATTGAACATGCATTGTACCGTGGGTACAAATACGCCTACGCATTCATGTCGAGCAAACCCGACTTTGGGATCAATCACAAAACGTACGGAGTGACGTCGGAAGGCCTCAACGTCTATCTGGACAATGTTCTCCAATATCTGAAACTCAATTCCCCCCAAACAACATTCCGCGTCAAAATGACAGGCGGACCAGATGGCGACGTAGCCGGCAACGAACTCAAGATCCTTCATCGCGAATACGGCGAGCGCGCGCGCGTTGTTGCTGTGGGCGACGGCTATGGTGCTGCATTCGATCCAAACGGATTGAACTGGGAAGAACTTCTGCGCCTTGTCCGCGAGAGTAAATCAATCGTGGAATTCGACAAAACAAAGCTCGGAGCCGACACAAAAGCCTTCGTAGTATCTGCTGACACTAAAGAGAATATGAAGATCCGTGACAACCTATACGCCAACGTCGAAGCTGAGATTTTCATTCCGGCAGGTGGGCGTCCCTACACCGTCAAGGATTCCAACTGGCAGCGGTTCCTGAAGGCAGACGGTTCTCCAAGCTCGCTTGCCATTGTAGAAGGGGCAAATATTTTCTTTACTGCCGACGCACGTAAAAAACTGGTGCAAAGCGGAGTTGTTGTCATCAAAGACAGCTCAGCAAACAAGGCTGGAGTGATTTGCTCATCCTATGAAATCATCGCGTGCTTGACCCTCTCACCTGAGGAATTTGCAGCCATCAAAACCACATATGTAAATCAGGTGGTGCAAATTCTGAGAGAGAAAGCTGACAATGAAGCCAAACTTCTGTTCCGGGAATGGCAACAACGCGGAAATGAGACGAACCTTGTTGATCTCAGTTATGAGGTTTCAGCTGAAATCAACAAAGCAAAAGACATCACTCGCGATCGCCTCAATCGTTTGTCTGATGCGGAGCTTTCATCGGAGAAGTTCAACTTCATTTTGTATCAGCACTGCCCGCAAATTCTCGTTGAGAAATACCGAGATCGTATTATTTCTCGGCTACCTCGCGCTCACAAGATCGCAATTATGAGTGCGTATATGGCGAGCCACCTCATCTACAAAGAAGGCTTGAGCTTGCTCGAGACTCTCGACTCCGAGCAGGTCTTCAAAATCGCCCTTGAATATATTGATGCTGAACAAACAGTTGATCGCATGATTGTTGACGTCAGCAACAGCTCTTTGCCCGAAAAGGACAAGCTCTTGGCGATTCTTAAAGGCGCGGGTGCAAAACAACTCGCTGCGAGTCGCATCTGATGAACTCAGAACGGGGGTTCTCTGAATGAACAAAGGTGAGAATCGGGGCTCGTTAGATTTTGCAATGCTGAGATCGACACTCCGACCTCGCCTGTTCTTTTTCCTCTGCCTTGCAGCTGCGATTTGGATTTTATTGCCGTTTTTGCCTGCAATTCTGACGGGCGCCGTGCTGGCATTTTTGAGTGAGCCAATCACTTCTGCTCTGCATCGCCGCTTCAACGCTTCGCCTCGTTCGCTCAAGGCAACGAGTCTTTCTATTCTCACTGTTCTGGTCCTGGTTGCCGGATTTCTCCTCCCCTTCAGTATGGTTGTGATCGGAACCCTTGAACGCATTTCAGCAAGCATACGTGATCTTTCAGGAGGATCGGTTTCTGAGCTCATCCAGGGCTGGTCGCATCGTCTTAAATTGCTCCCAGAGCAATTTTCTCTCCCATTGGGCTCAGAACATCTGACGGCTCTTCTCACCCATGCCGCTCAAAGAAGCCTCGCTTGGCTTGGAAACACGACAGGCGAACTCATAGGGCAAGCCCCAGGAGCCGTTTTTTTTGCAACACTGGCGTTGTTCAGCTGGGGTTATTGCCTTTGGAGAGGGCGGATGCTGCGCGTCCAAATACTCCGCTTTTTGCTTCCCTGGCCTGAAGAACGTTCGCTTGTGCGAGTGACTTTTGCTCAATTGCTTAAATCGCTCGTGGCAGCCAACCTCCTCGTTTCATTGATTCAGGCTGTCATCATTGGTGCCTTTCTCGCAGCGGCCGGGGTCCCACACGCTTTACTCTGGACCTCGCTCTCGTTCTTTGCATCCTTTGTTCCGGTTGTGGGAACACTGCCTGTGACACTCGGATCTGCTCTGTGGTGTTGGACTGTTGATGACAGCCTAGCAAAAACCATCGCCATGCTTGTTTGCGCGTTTATTGCAGGAACTGCCGACAACCTTCTCAGGCCGTTGCTCGCTCGCGGTTCAGGGCAGCTCGATTCATTCTGGCTATTCTTGGCCATTATGGGTGGCCTCGGACAGTTTGGAATAGCAGGATTCATTTTAGGTCCGTTGGCAATGGCACTTTGTTTGGCCTCCGCCGCGGCACTTCGCCAAACACTCAAAAATAGATGAGCGAGACTAACCAATGCGCAACCTAAGAGAATTCATTGCAGCACTTCGTGCTCGTGGCGAAGTACAAGATATTGAAGTGCAAGTTGACCCACATCTTGAGCTTGCCGAAATTCATCGTCGGGTGATTGAAAACAATGGAAAGGTCTTGTTCTTTAAAAATGTTAAAGGAAGCCCTTTTCCAGTTGTGACTAATTTATTCGGAAACGTGTCACGCATCGAATTAGCGTTTGGAAATCGCCCTGAAAAATTTGTTCAACGTGCCGCAGACCTCGTACATCATGCACTCCCACCAAAGTTAAGTACTTTCTGGGGAGCGCGTGACCTGGCCTTTGACGCACTCAAAATCGGACTCAAGAAAAAGAGAAACGCACCTGTCTTTGAAGTGGAAAGCCCGCTGATTCCAGGACGCGGATTGGATGAACTTCCGGCTTTGGTTCAGTGGCCCGAGGATGGTGGTAGATTTGTAACTCTGCCGCTGGTTTACACGCAGCACCCTGATTCTGGAAAACACAACCTAGGCATGTACCGCATTCATATCTACGATGAAAAAACGACGGGAATGCACTGGCAAATTCACAAAGGCGGTGGTTTTCATTATTCCGCTGCTCAAGCCCGTAATAAGAGTCTGCCGGTCAATCTGCTTATTGGTGGTCCGCCCGCACTGATGCTTTCGGCGATCGCTCCACTGCCAGAAGACATTCCTGAGTTAATGTTATGCAGTCTTCTTCTCGGTGAAAAACTGCCAATGACGAGTCGAGACGATCTCCCTTATCCTGTCGTGAGCGAAGCTGAATTTGCCATCATTGGAGAAGTCCCTGCTCATGAGCGACGCCTTGAAGGACCATTTGGCGACCACTACGGATATTATTCTTTGGCTCACAATTATCCTGTTTTTAAAGTCAATCGAATGTTTCATCGAAAAGATGCAATTTATCCTGCGACTGTCGTTGGAAAACCAAGGCAGGAAGACTTTTTCATCGGCGATTACCTTCAAAAACTGCTTTCGCCACTTTTCCCGATTGTGATGCCGAGTGTCGTCGAACTCAAAACCTACGGAGAGACAGGCTTCCACGCGCTAGCTGCCGCGCGAGTTAAAGATCGATACGAAAGAGAAGCTATTTCCAGTGCGCTGCGGATTTTGGGAGAAGGACAACTCTCTCTGCAGAAATTCCTAATGCTCACCGACGGTGCGGTTGATCTCAATAATTTTAAACAAACGCTGGTTCACTTCCTCGAACGAACGAATTGGGAAAAGGACTTATTTGTCATTAGCAACGTCAGTCAAGACACGCTCGACTACAGCGGACCCAAGGTGAATGAAGGCAGTAAGGGAATTTGGCTCGCTCTCGGAAGTGCAAAGAGAGCTCTCCATGGAGAGCCACCGGCAGAGTTACCCTCCGGCGTGCGCGATGCGAAAGTTTTCGTTCCCGGCTGCCTTGTGGTGAGCGGTCCTACATATTCAGAGAGCAAAACTTTTGTAAGTGAGGTTGCAAACCATCCCGGCTTCGCACCCTATGAACTCGTTCTCGTTGTTGACGATGTGAATGAAGCAACGCTCAACGAAGAAAAATTTCTGTGGTCGTGGTTTACCCGCTTCGAACCGGCCGCAGATATCTACGCTGCAAAAATGTCTCACAACCGATTCCACACCTCACTCAAAGCTCCCGTCTTTTTTGATAGCCGCATGAAGCCCTGGTACCCCGGAACCGTTGAACCTGATTCAAAGACTGTCGATTTAGTGAACAACCGTTGGCTTGAATATTTCCGCTAATTCCTCCCTGAGGGCGTCGCACTTCTGACCCACTGCAGAAAATGAACTCATGTGCCTCCCGCGGATGCGTCATCCTCGGACGGGGGGCGTTGCACTCATGAATCCGCACTCACTCGAATCTGATTATGTCTCCATGTCTCTGACATGGGAGACGCAGGTGAGCGAACTGGCTGGCCACTGGCCCGCGGTGAAGGGATTCTGGGAACGTTGGTGCAAAGAGCATCAGAGCATTGCCCGCACTTTAGGCGCGCGTGAATCGAGCGCATTGCAGCAGCCGGAGAGCGATCCACGATGGAACGATTTCCTTAAACTGCGTCAGCGTTTGGTTTCCACTCTCGGGCAAGGACTCAACGCCTCCGAGGGTTCGCCGCAACTGCGAATCGCCTTGAAAAGGCTTCTCGCAGAGCACGACAATGGATTTGTGAACTTGCTTCAAAGGGAATTGGAGCGAGTGAAAGAGCAAATGACACACGCATTTGCAGTGAAGAAAACTGTAACTGCATACGCACAAACGGCTCAGTACCGGGGGGAGTAAGGATGCTGAAGGTGGATAAGAAAAGCCAGGCTGCTCAGAAGAACAACAAGACTGTGCAGGCCACGGATAAAAAAGATGGTACGCAGCAGCCCACTCCTCCAGTGGCGCGCCCATCGAAGCTAGACACTCTCAAATCAAATCCAAATTTCGACAAGCTCATCGATATCATCGAACGCATGAAGTCGGTGCCTGAGCAGAATCAGCCTGCAAAACAGAATGCAAGTCGAGTTTCGCAAATGGGCAAGAAGGTCGCTTTCGTTGCGCCCATGCTGCCGCACCATTGCGAACTAGAAATATGGAATGCAGTTGTTCAGTCAACAGGCGTGATTGGCGTGATCATCACAGCCGATCAAGAAGAACGTGCATTTCAGACTTTCGTCGAAACATGTAACCTCGCAAAAATTCCAGTGGCACTTTCATGCAAGACGCTTGAAACAACCCTCGAGAACAAATCATTCCTTGGTGGATTGGAAAACGAAATCCGCGATGCGGCCGTTGTGGTCGCAGTCGGCGAGGCTTCACTATCAACCTATCAAGCATTGAAAGCCCGCCGATCGCTGCAGAACCGCTTGTTGGTTTGGCAGAATGCGCCTCGTCCACCAGTGACACTTGGCATGTGGAAAGCAACGCCATTTGCGGCACTTCCTCCACAGATGACAAGGGAAAAAACGATTCGCCGCGAGGTCTTAAAAACCTGCGACGCGATCATTTCACTTGATAAAGAAGGCGCAACCTGGGCCTATCTCGAAGAGGTTAATCCGCAGAGAATTCGCCGCATTAACCGAGGCGTCAATACGCAGATTTTCAACCTTGAAAAATGGGACGCTAACAAGCGTGACATACGCAAGGCTCTGGGAATCGCAGCAAACGACTTCATCTTTCTGCAAACAGGACCACTGGAAGTAGATTCTGGCGCGCTCGATACGGTTTATGCGTTCAAGAGCCTTATTCAAAGCCACAACAAACTTGTCGGAAAAGTTAAACTCTTGTTCTGCAGCACAGGCATTTCAAGCGCTGATGTGCGTCAGGCTGTTGTTGATCTTCAACTTGAAGATCATGTGTTTTTCTTGAACCCGAGTGATTCTGCAAACAAATTGCTCGTTGGCAATCAATTGTCTCCCTTGATCGCCGCTTGTGACGTATTGATTCACAGCCCGCTTGCTCCGAGCAACGGGAGTCCACAACGTTTCCTCGACACCACCTATGACATTCTCTGTGGGCTCGCCTGCGGTGTGACTGTGGTTTCAAACGGTTTCGGCTGGGTTGGAGAATTCGTAGGTCGCTTCTACAAGACATTTGCAGGCGGCAATATTCATAGCCTGACTCGTGTGATGTTTGAATCAATCGACAAAAGAGAGAAGTTAACAAACGTGAGACGCGCTGCATTCAAAGCGATCGAAAATGAATTGAACTTCGAACAGTCTGCTGAAGAATTCTCAAAAATCATTGTCAACTCACTCGCTGGACCGCAGGTTCAGGATGGCAATTCAACAGAGGCAATTTTCGATCAGATCGAAAAAACAATACAAGGCAAACAATATCTTGATGCAATTGTACTCATCAATAAAGCCTTCAATCTGAGCGAAATCACAACGACACAGCGAGCCAATTTGTTCCGCCACATTGGTGATTGCTTCACCAAATTGGGCGACCTTGAGAACGGAACGGCTAATTATACCCGCGCACTCGAGCTCGATCCATATTGCGGAAAGTCGCTTATTGGTCTTGGCACCGTCGCGTTGCAGCAACAGAACTACAATGTTGCCGTACCTCAATTCCAGAAGGCTGTTGGACTCGCGCCACGCGATGACATGGCAAGCCTCGGACTCGGTCTTGCGTTCGAAGGACTGGGAGAACTCGAGGAAGCACGTCGCTGGACAAGTAGGGCATGTAACCTCAACATTGAGAACACAGCTGCAATATTCAATCTGGTGAAGTTGGCATACGACACAGAAGTTTTCGCCGAGGCAGAAGAAGTTGTTTCTCGATATGTTGGACACCACCCACATGACATCAATATGATATTCACTCTGGGTGGCCTTGCGTTCCGCGGTGGAAAATATGAAGAAGCCGCCAAGCTTATGGAAAACATTCTGTTGCTCGATCCAATGAACAGCAGGGCACATGGCCTTATGGTTCAGATCCAAAAAAGAAACGAGTCACGTCGCCAGGCTTGATGGCCTGAGGGATTTCGCACAAGGAGGAAATAAAAATGGCTGATGTGCGTGTGAATGGTAGGCGCCTAGCTCTCCTTCAAAAGGAAACAAGCCTTTCGCTGTTAATTGACAAATTGGATAATATCGCTGCTCGCAGTTCAAGCTGTCTCACAGCGCTCGTTGTCAATGGAAGTGATGTTGAACTCGAAAACAGCGAAGCAAATGCGAACTTGCAACTCGCAACTGCAGATGTCGTTGAGGCAAGAATTGAAACCACTGCGCAATTGGCTTTTGAAAGCCTCCAAGTTGCGCAAGAAATGGCTGAACTTTTGGCGTTCGACATCAAAGTGACGACGCTAAAACTTTGGGACACAAACGCATTCGCTGAAAAAGAAATTGATACACTTCTGAAAGATTGCCACACTTTTCTCACTCTCGGTGCACATCCACTCGACTTACTTCAGCGCTCGCCACTGGAGATGAGCGCCACAGCACAAGACTGCTTGCGAGAGCTGGATAAGATCGCTCAGAATGTCGAAGATGCAACCCTTCTCGCCGTGCACTCGCAATTCAAAGATACCTGTCATGTGTTGGTCGGCCGAGTCATGCCAGCTATTGAGCGATGGCTTGGTCTCACTGCGGTTTTTGCTAAGGAGCTCGAAATTGACAGACTCGAGCGGCCCAATTTCGGGGAAGCAGCGGATGTCATTCCATTCCGGCCGGTCGCTGGCCAGGTCCCAGTCATTGTAACGCGCTGACTTATTTAGTCTAAATTTGATTTCAGCAAAGAAAAGAGGCCGCCTTGACGGGTCGCCTTTTTTTTTCGCCAAACCAACCGATCCTAAGATGTCAGGTGCACTCCGGAAGGGCGGCCAACGCTCGAAAAGGATAAAGAAATGATCCGAAAAACATCAAACATTGTTGTGAGCTTGCTTTGCCTGCTCGGCAGTTCGGATGTGTTCGCATCGAGCGATGAGCGAGAGTTTGTTTCGGCAACTCTACTGGGCTCAGGAAACGCCGGAATTACAGATATTTCAGGGATCGAGGCACTTTTTTACAACCCGGCGAGTTTGGCTAGAACCCCAAATTTAATCGATGAGATTGTAGTCGTGAGCCCTCAAATAGAGGCAAGCCAAAACGGACTCAACGTTTACAAAGATGTCAAATCGAACAAAAACATGCTCGACATCGTCAGTGGCGCAATTGGTCATCCAGTATCTCTCGGCGTTCAAAACGCAACTGGCGCAAGCTTTCGACGGACTGCCTTTGCACTCTTTCAAAGAGTAGATCTCCAAGTGGGCGTGAAGAATGATGCGCTTTCTGGCATCCCAACAGCATCTGCGCATTCGGCAGTCAGAGCCGGAGCAGCCTTCGGAGTCGGTCGCAGCTTTGCTTCAAACTCTCTCCATGTGGGCGCCACTGGCCTGGTTGTTCAAAAGGCGGAAGCTGATCTTTCAGTTTCTGCGTTGGATGCGCAAAGCAAACTCGGTGGTGAAGGTGGCAGCAACGTGCTCAATAATGCACTCAAGCGAGGCGTTGGTATTGGTGCACATGTGGGCCTCCTTTTTACACCAGGCGGCTCCTCATCACCTGAGTTTGCAGTTGTCGCGAGAAATTTGGGGATGACCTACGGAGTTGGAGGAAAGTCATCCAACAACCGCCCTTCTGCCGAGCTACAGTCCGTAGATATTGGTCTGTCACTTCAACCTGGAACAAAGAACAGTCGCTCTCGACTTTCACTCGATATCACAGACACTCTCAACAAATCGAAGCAGAATATCTACAAGAGAGTTCATATGGGTGCTGAGGTTACCTTCTCTAGCTACCTTGGAATCCTCGCCGGACTCAACCAGGGTTACACCACCTACGGAATGTTTTTAAACAGCAAGATCGTGCGTCTCGACGTGGGGATTTCTGCCAAAGAGCTCGGAAAATATCCCGGAGACAACAAAAGCCGAAGTTACTATGGACGCGTGAGTGTGGGGTGGACAAAATGAACAATTCACCAACATCGAATGAAGAAACTCAATCGATTGCTTGCAGGCGAATTCAAAACTGCCGAACGAAACTTTGGAGTTCGTGTCTTCTCACTGCAGCGGCATTAGCGATTGCAAGTGTCACAAGTGCGTGTGGGGGCGGAAATCTATTTGAAAACGCTGTGACGCGAAGTGATTCAGACAAAGCGCAAGCTGCGCTTGAGTCAGGCAACGTTGATTCTGCGATTAGCACTTTGGAAGATTACCTTCAAAAAAATCCAAATGACACTGCGGCGCGCTCCATGCTTGCAAATGCTTATCTGAAAAAATCGGGCGTAGACCTACTCAAAATAGGTTCCTCTATGTCGAGTGGTGCGAGCGGACAATCCGACTGGACCTCTGTGAGCGGAGCTCTCCCGGCAGGAACTTCCGAGAATATCGGCAACATGCAGGCGGCTATTGATGTACTGAAAAACATACCGGAGTCGCAGCGAACAGACGACCAAAACTATCAACTCGCAATTGCTCAAACGACACTAGCAGTGACAGTTGCAAAAAAGGCTACCGGTGACGGCAGCGGACAGATGACCGATGAAAAGGTCGACCAGATGAGTGACAGCGATGCTCGGACGATCTACGACGCTCTTCAGGGGAGCAAGAACGCCTCAGGAGCTATGAGTTCGCCGAACGACGGTTTGACCAAAGTAGGTTCACTTGCAGATACGGTCGAACAACAACCCGGGAGCACACCTGAAGAGCGTCTGCGAAATTTTCTCAAGTCTCAGAACTAAGCAGGCGTGATATGAAAATGAGTTGCATTCAAACCAACCCAGGGTCGGACATCTCAGAAAACATTTCCCAACTCGAAAAATTGATGTCTTCTCTAACGGCAAATCCAAACATGGCGAATGTAGCGGTGCTTCCAGAGGTTTTTGCTGTGATGGGCGGAGACGATCTGCGTCGGATGAGTGCGAGCAATTTGGGAGAAGGCCTCTTCAAATCCCTCTCTCATTGGGCTCGTTCTTCAAATCACTATCTTGTGGCAGGCACACACGCTGAAAATTCTGAAAATCCAGAGAAGGTTTTCAATACAGCAACTGCATTTTCTCCCCAAGGCGCTCTCTTGGATGTTTATCGAAAAATTCACTTGTTCAATTTGAAAGACGCAAATGGCGCACCGCTGTATTGCGAGTCAGACGTCTTTGCCGAGGGCAAAGAATCAAGCACTTTTATTATAGAGAGTGGTTCAGAGCGCTGGCACTGCATGACTATTGTTTGTTACGATCTGCGCTTTCCAGAAATCGTTCGCCGCGAAATCACACGCTCTGGGCCCATTGATATCCTTTTCGTCCCTGCTGCGTTCACTCACCAAACCGGAAAAGATCACTGGGAAGTTCTTTTGCGAGCGCGTGCCATTGAGAATCAATGTTACGTCGTAGCCTGTAACCAAACGGGGCTACATACTGAAGGACGGAAGAGAAATTGGGGTCACAGCATGATCATTGACCCATGGGGTCAAGTTGTTGCCACCCTCGGAGAAGAAGTAGGAATTTTGCATGCAACGATCTCCAAGGACGCAATTCATGCTTCCAGAACGCGTTTGCCTGCGCTTCAGGACCGAGTCTTCAAAGTTTAGACAAATCCTAAAGGAGGAAAGTGAGCGATGTTCTCTCATTTATTTCTTGCGGCTTCACTGGCACTTCTAAACTTCGTTGCCTCTTGTGGAGGATCTAATGAAAAACTGACGTTAGATCCGACAACAACAACAACAACAGCAACACCAACGCCCACGCCCACTGTAGCGAATACACAAATCACCTGGAACAATGGTGCAAATGCAATTTTCGCCACTCACTGCGGAAAATGCCACGATTTCGCATTGGATTTGCCTCAACTGAAAGCCAAGCAACAAGTTGCTCTGGCCCGAATTAAGGCAACATCCAACCCTATGCCACCCAGTTCAACCCCAGCGTGGTTAGCAGACAAAAATAAGGCCATTGAATTTCTATCAATGGCGGAATTGAAGTAGATTTTTTTTGAAAAAATAGAGTCCGGTCTTATTTGTCTAAAATGAGTTGAACAATTTCCTTGTCTTCATTTTTCAAGCGACCGCTCTGCAGTTCACTTTTTAGTTTTTCAGAAATTTTTGTTGCCGGGACTGCATATGTCAGCAGCGACCAAATTTCATCAGAATCTTCTTTCTGCAACTGGCGCAGATAGGAAGAATTCTGAATACGAGCTTCCTTAGGAATAGCGCCTGTCCAGAGCAAGCCGACAACAGCTCCGTTTATCTTGTTCACCATCGCAGAACCTGAGTCACCGTGGGACACACTGCATCCTGTTGAGAACGACCAAGCTTTATAAGAAGCCGGATTATATTCATCTGGATCAGCCATCAATCGAAATTCACCGTTGTTCGACATCACTCGACAATCGTCGTTGTCATTGACCATCAACTCTCGATTTGAATTACCAGCAATTCCAAATCCCGCGGTTATCAGCGCAGTGTCTTCCATAAGTTCCGATTTGAAGTCGAAGTTGCGACCAACACTCTGCAACAGCTTTGAATCCGACTCTGGAACCGATATCGTAAACAGTGCCAGATCAATCTCAGGCCAGCTTCCAATCATTGACGCACAACTGAATCTCTTTTTCAAAAGAACAAAATTGGCTCGTCGCGACTGACAATCAGAGCTACGCTCTAAGACATGGTGATTTGTAGCCATGACATGCCATTGTCCAAAGCGTCCAAGATAAAAAGCTGTTGCGGAATTAAACGAAGCAGTCGCTAAAACCGCGCGAATATAGGCTGGACTGCGGCTTGGAAGATCGGATTCTAAGACAGGCTTCTTTCCCCAAGAATCGCCAATTTGATAGTCGCTCACTCCACTCAAATATTCTCTAAGTCGGAGTTTCTCAACTGAGAGGGGGATTCCAGATCCAAGCTCTAGTGCGAAGTCGTCTTCAGTTCCCTGATACACTTGAGCATAAATATTTTTCGAGTGGGAGAAAATTGCAAGAGACAAAGCAATCAAACCAAAAATCCGCTTCAAATGAGGCGATATTCCCGATCGATTCATCTCGTCCTCCTGTCGTGCAAATCAATTGCAGGTAAGTGCTGAGAAATTACCACTCAATTCAACATCCATTTTCCCACCCACCATTTTCGCTAGGTCACATCCAAGAATAACTGGCAGAAGAGTCTTGAAATTCTCCTCAATTTTTCCTTTCAGTGTCAAACCGAGATTCAACTTCACGTCAGTGATATCCATTCTATCTGAAACACTCATTCGACCTGATAAGTTTAAGCCCAAGTCATTAGAGATGAGCTTAGTTTCAGCCGGAATTTCAAGTGATTTTTTCGCCAACTTTGCTTTAATTCTGGCCTCGGAAAAATCTTGCCTCGGAATTGCCAGCGTTTCATCTTTCATCTCAAAGTAGGCCTTAGATATCTTGAGATCGATGTCCGAAGTGACCTTATCAAAGGAATCGCCGGGTGACGGAACGTCGAGTTTTATCTTGCCGGAAAGAAGTCCACTGACCTCAGTGCGCAGAAATGGCTGAATCGTCTGCAACGCAGGATTGTTACCTGACCGCACATACGCCAACGCACTTGCAATCAGCGGTTTCAATTCAAACCGAGTGAATTCAATGACGACGTCGCCCGAGGGAAGTCTAAATGACCGCGAGTTCCCAGCAGCAATTAATCCGCGAATGCTCTGGGTTGTCTCGATCTCAACACTGCCGCCAGATTGCTCGAGTCGCAGGTCAGCCGCAACGTTTCCAAGCAGTGGTGCGAGAAGCGAGATGGCAACGGAGGCTTTCCCGATTTTAACTGTGGCCGATGGATCATTCACGTTGCTCAATTGAATATCTTCAAAGCTTAAGCCAAGCGGAAATTTGGGTTTAAAGCTTCCTACCGTCATTCGAACTGGGAGCTTAGCCTGAATAAAAACTTCATTGACCTTCCCAACGAGA
>CAIZJW010000261.1 GCA_903933385.1 uncultured Silvanigrella sp.
AGGGAGAGAAGTTTGGCTTCAGGGTTCAACGAACATATGAGCAAGCCAGTGAATAGGCAGGAGCTCCTGACAAGAATCGCATTCCTGCTGAAGCCTTTTAATAACTCTTCGCTAAGTTATGAAACGCTGTAAATTCGCTTTGGAATGCTAGCTTAACCGTGTCAGTTGGACCATGACGGTTCTTGCCGATAATCACTTCAGCGATTCCCTTATCGGGTGAATCGTTGTGATAATACTCATCGCGATAGATGAACATAATCATGTCGGCGTCCTGCTCAATTGAACCAGATTCTCGCAGGTCAGAAGACCGAGGACGTTTGTCAGGCCGCTGCTCCAAGCCTCGGTTCAACTGTGCAAGTGCAACCACGGGGCAAGAAAGTTCTTTAGCAAGAGCTTTCAATCCCTGGCTTATCATCCCCACTTCACGCTCACGCGACGACTTGGAACCCAAATTCGTTCCGGCCGTCATGAGCTGAAGGTAGTCAATGATAACCATATCGACGGAGCCCTTTTCGCGTTTCATTTGTCGACAGCGACTTCGCAGATCGAGAAGGCTAATGCTCGGCGTGTCGTCGATCATTAAACAATCGGTATTGAAATTTGCGGCTTCAGGATAGAGCCGGTGAAGCTCTTCCGCGGACATCTTACCGTCACGAAATCGATGCGACTCAATTCGAGCCGCCGTGGAAAGCATACGTTGCATCAACTGATGCTTGCTCATTTCCAAACTAAATATTGCAACGTTTTTCTTTGCGCCAATTGCCGCGAATTGTGCAAAGTTGAGTGCCAATGATGTTTTACCCATTGCCGGACGGGCTGCGAGGATAATGAGGTCACTTGGCTGAAACCCAGCTGTGATGGTGTCGAGGTCGGTGAAGCCCGTAGGTACACCAGTCATGCCTCCAGGGTTGTTCATCAAATCGCTGAGATCGCGAATGGTATCGCGCACAACGACAGATGCTGGGGTCAGGCCAGTATGACCGCGTGTTGCGGCAAGCTGCATGAATGTTTCTTCGGCTTCAGCAAGGAAAGATTCGACGCTCGCCTCTGCGACGCGACGCCCACGTGTCGCGAGATCAGAACATTTTTCGACAACGAGGCGCAGTTCCCAGAAGCGTTTAACAACGTCGAGCCAATATCCAATATTCTCGGAATTGGCTCCATAGTTCATGAACTGGCGAAGACCATCAAAGTCGCCGACGGCGAGATGGCGGTTGTGAAATCGAAGCTTTTCGTGAACGTTCACAAGGTCGGGAGGCACGCCTTCGAATAAAAGTTCGCGACACGCCTCTATAATGACCCTGTGACTTTCAACAAAAAAATACTCCGGCATGAGCTTTTCAGTTTGCTCAACTGCGGAGCTAGGATTGGTGAGAAGCGCACCAATAACGGCGACCTCTGCCTCAAGAGAATGAGGTAGATTCAAAGCGCTCTTGGAACGTCTTTCCTCAAGTTGCGCCATAAATCCGCCCCAGTCGACGAGACGTCGGTCAATTAATCAGCAAGTTCATTCAGAAGATCAGCGATGCTGCGACGATTGCGGGTCTTGAGGACCTTGCGCACATCACGCGGCTGGATACTGAAGCCCTTGAGCTTGCGGTGCAAGGTGTTTCGGTTGCATCCAAGCACGTCAGCTGCCTTTGACTGGTTACCGCGTGTCTTTTTAAGAACAAGGGCAAACAGAGGACGCTCTACGTGGGAGAGAACTGTTTTCAATATGTTGGCAGGAAGTTCTTCATCGAAGCGCTCAAACAAGCCCTGCAACTTCCAGAACACCAGCTGCTCGAGGCTGGTTTCTTCCAGCATCGCACGAAGGTGCTCGGGACAGGGTGGCATGTTGAGTTGCTCGAGAAGCCCAACAGAGCTGTCGATCTCTGCGATGCTCGCATCAGACGCAGACGCACCTTCAACGGTACGACCACCCTGCGCGAGGCGAATGGTCTCGAGGCTTCCCGCCTCTGCACCGGACCTTGCTTTGTTAGCTTCCTGAATCGACTGCTGAGTTGTGTTCATTCTATCTACAACCTCGGTAAATACTAAGAGGAACAGCTTGATATTAGCTGACGAGGAGACCAAAAAATACATTTCTGGCAACCTTCGGCCTCGAAGTCAGATTCACTCCTTTAGCACTCTCTCCGAGTCTGTCAATGGTGAGAACAAAGCTTGCCACCTTCAGGACCGGGCGGTATGGACAACCCAATGAATAGAGCGGAAAACCCCCGGGAGGAATCATGGGCTTCAACTGCGGTATTGTCGGACTTCCCAACGTAGGAAAGTCAACTTTGTTTAATGCTGTGACCAAGGCAGGCGCCCAGGCCGCAAACTATCCTTTCTGCACAATCGACCCCAATGTGGGCCGGGTTGCAGTCCCAGATGAACGCCTCACCAAAATTGATGCCATCATCAAAAGTAAACGTGTTCTTCCTACCTTTATTGAATTCGTTGATATTGC
>CAIZJW010000262.1 GCA_903933385.1 uncultured Silvanigrella sp.
AGTGAAAATTGAATACTTTTTTGCGATGTTTTTCGGCTCATGCTGTATACCCCCAGAAATTGTTTGGCTTTGAATCGCATTACGCAATAGCTGTGCCACTGAAGTCCGGGATAAAATCCTCATAGAAACAGCTTCTTATGGTTTTGGCGGAGATGGGTTTACTCAACCTGAGTGTCTAAAATTCAGATTTCGTTCAGATCTTGGACAGTGGATGAGCTGCTTTATTGGTGAGCGATTTTCTCGAAAAAGCATCCGGAATTCCACACGAATTCTTTCGATCGAGACCTATTAGTGATAAATCTGAAGGGCATTCGATTCTGCGATGCCCTCATATTCGGAGCCTCAATCATGTCTTTAAAAAACTCTTTGCTTTCTGCCGCGAGTGTTGGCTTGGCCTCAGGTTCGGCCTTGGCACAGTCCGCAAACACTCCCGCGACGCATCCCATGAGTCATTCAGTGGGCAGTGGAGTGAAATGTTTCGGCGTCAACACATGCAAGGGCTCAGGCACTTGTGTGGTGACAAAGGAACAAATTACGGTCGCTAATCAGGCTTTTAAAAATCAGTTCAGCAAAGCCCAAGCTCATGAATGTGGCGGTAACAATGGGTGTGGGGCGAAGGCGGGATACCTGGAATGGATCAAGAAGGCAGATAAGGCTGAATGTTTCTCGGCCGGCGGCTTTGTTTTCGAGAAGAAAGTTGATTCAAAAACGAAAAAAGAGTCTCTTGTTGTTAAGAAGAGCTGATTTTTCTGTGGTTTGGGTTCATTGAGTCGGTTTCTCTGAGTAATCCAATTTTTTCAAAAAAAGCTGTTATTCTTCAAAATAATAGCTATCCTACGGCTGTGTTGCTCTCCCGAAAAAAAAGGATCCTCTTTGAACACGACTCATACCTTTGCTGACCTGAAAC
Organism: uncultured Silvanigrella sp.; assembly: GCA_903933385.1. Taxonomy (GTDB): domain Bacteria; phylum Bdellovibrionota_B; class Oligoflexia; order Silvanigrellales; family Silvanigrellaceae; genus RFOM01. Next base: position 908 of record CAIZJW010000262.1, read on the forward strand.
TCATCGAACCTCTCTTAAAATCAGTGGAACGAAGCGGTTATACCCAGCCAACGCCTATTCAGATGAAAGTTATTCCTCACCTTCTTGAGGGGAAAGATCTTCTCGGAATCGCGCAAACTGGAACAGGCAAAACAGCAGCGTTTTCTCTGCCTCTTCTCCAAATTCTTGCCGAGAATCCGAAGCGACGAGTCGCAAAGCAAGTTCGAGTGTTGGTTTTGGCTCCCACTCGAGAGCTGGCTATTCAGGTTCATGAAAGTTTTCAAACCTACGGCGAATCGCTCAAAATGAAATTGGCTCTCGCCTTTGGTGGAGTGAGTCAGGTTCCTCAGGTTCATACGCTGAGCAGTGGGGCTGATGTTTTGGTGGCAACCCCGGGCCGACTGCTTGACCTTCTCATGCAGGGACATGTGAGTCTTGCGGGAGTTGAGGCGTTTGTTCTTGATGAAGCCGACCGCATGCTCGACATGGGTTTTATCAACGACATTCGAAAAATTCTCGCCGTGCTTCCAAAGAAGCGCCACAATCTTTTGTTCTCTGCAAGCATGGCTCCAGAGATGGAGCGTTTGGTTAATTCCATTCTTGTGAATCCCGTGAAGGTTGCTGTCACTCCGCCCTCATCAACGGCAGAACTCATCAATCAGAGCGTCATGTTCGTAGATAAATCGCAGAAACGAGAGCTTCTCGCTCATTTGTTCGCTGACAATGAATTTAAACGAGTTATTATTTTCACCCGCACGAAACATGGGGCAAACAGAGTTTCCGAATTTCTTGACCGTGTTGGTGTTTCATCACGAGCAATTCACGGGAACAAATCGCAATCCGCACGTCAGAATGCTCTCAATGAGTTCAAGGCTGGCCGGCTGCGTGCGCTCATCGCAACCGATATTGCTGCGCGTGGTATCGATGTTGACAACATCTCTCATGTTATCAACTTTGAGCTACCAAACGAGCCCGAGACCTATGTACATCGGATTGGTCGCACAGCTCGAGCTGGCACATCAGGTGTGGCAATTTCTTTCTGTGATGCCGAAGAAATCGCTTATTTGAAACAGATAGAACGAGTCATTAAGAAGTCTATTGTAGTGGATAGGGAGCAGCCCTTTCACTCCGATGCGGCGCAAAACTCTAACGCTCGCCCGCCCGTGCAACAAAACAGCGGCCGTCCAAGAGGCCAGCAACCAAGAGGCCAGCAACCAAGAGGCCAGCAACCAAGAAGCCCGAAGCCTCGCCCGCAAGGTCGTCATTAAGCTTAACAAGCCCCGTCACTGCGCGTCTCAGGTTGCATGCACTCGATGTTTTTTGGGCTTTTCTTGAGACTGCTTCCGAAAGGCGGGTAAGCCCCGTCTTTCTTTCCATCTCTTATATGAGTTGGGAGACAACTGTTTACGCATAAGCGCAACTATTTCGTCGGCAGTAAGGCCAAACTGGTCCGATATTGCTTTCAATGGAACTGTGTCTTGCATTGCAAGGTCAACGATTTCTTCTATTTTGGGATCGATGTTTTCACCCATGTATTTTCCTCTCAGATATACCTGTCAATTGTGGCCAATCATCTTCATGCCACGGCCTTTTTGAGTTTAAGACTCTCCACTCCATTTGTTTTTCTTTGGCGCGGCGAATCATTGCTGGCAGCTCGCTTTTCAATTGGTGTGTTGGAGTCCAATTCAATTGCTCGAATGTGGCACTCAGGTTGAACTGATAGTGTTCGTCGGCAAAGTCGATCATCCATGGTTGGTAAAATTCTTTTTTCCTGACCTTAGTCAGACACAGCGCTCCAAAACGAGCCAGCCATTTTGGAACGCGGATTTTGGGTACTTTGAAGCCATACAGCTCAGTATCAACGATTGTAGCAATTTGCCTGTATGTTGTGGCCTCAGATTCCCCGAGCAATATTCGACGGAAACGAACTTCAGCTGAGAGCTGTTTCTGAAACGCCGTGCAGACATCGTCAAGGTGAACGTAGGTGAGCCCTTGGTTTCCATCTCCCGGATAAAACCACCTTTGTAGTTTGCAACTCAGATGACTTTCCAGGAACTGGTATAGAGGAACTAACTCACAGAAATCGGTATAAACCCCTGCAATAACGATCTCTACATATTGCTCGTCTGAAAGCTCCTTTCGGAGAATGTCTTCCGAATCTTTTTTGAACTTTGGATATTTCCATCTGGGATAACTCTGTGCGTGTGCTTCAATTAACGTGCCATTCGATACAGGCTCCAAGCAGGCCATACTGCTCGCCTGAATAAAGCGACTCGTTGGTGTTTTTAATTGTCTGTAAGAGCGAGCAAGCTCAATCAAGCCTAGCTTCAATCTTTCGTAGTGGACAGAAGGTTGGTTGGAGAAATTATAATAGCCTGCAAGATTTACAAAACCCTGAATAGGCCTCGGATTTGCTTCGAAAAAGGCATGTATAGCCGCTGGTTCACCCAAATCTACTTGAAAGAAATTTACACTGCTTTCCAACGAGTGCTGAGCGGGCGGGTTGATGTCAATTGCTGCAATTTCGAATTCCAAGGCAAGACGTTTGACGAGTGCGCTGCCAATCAGTCCTGA
>CAIZJW010000263.1 GCA_903933385.1 uncultured Silvanigrella sp.
CTGCCTGTGGTGGATATGGATACTGCTGGGGCCGTGACGCCGGATTTATTTCCTTGGCCATGGACACAGCCGGCATGTTCGAAGAGTCGGCCCATTTCTATCGCTACATGGCTCAGTGCCAATCCGAGAATGGTAGTTTCCTCCATCGCCACGACATGCATGGAAACCTTGGGCCAAGCTGGGGTTTGCTACAACCCGACGAAACTGGAAGCGTTCTTTTTGGCCTCTGGCAACATGTAAAGCTTTCTGGGCGTAAAGAAACCGCGGCTGAACTCCGTGGCATGGTTGAGCGCGGCGCAACATGGTTGGCGTCATGTCGGTTTGCCGATACCCAATGGCTGTCAGATGGTTTCGATCTCTGGGAAGAGCGAGAAGGCGTGCATCTTTATTCTGTTGCCGCGGCCGTGGCCGGATTGAGGGCCGCTGCGGATCTTGCAGATGAAATGAAATGGTCTTTACCTAAAGCCAACTGGCGTGATCGAGCAAATGAACTCTCGAAATTACTCGAAGAAAATCTTGTCTCCGATCAGGTCGCCGGAGAAACCTGCTTTGCAAGAACTTTATTTCTGAAGAACTCAACCGAGCAATCGAGTCTTCAGTACTCAAGCACGGCTGCCGTTGAGCAAGGTTCAATTTCTGCGAGCCGCTGGATTTCGGATTTTGTCGTCGATATTTCCTTGCTCGGTGTTGTTGAACCTTTTGAGGCGGTTTCGCCCAAATATGCAGAAAAAGTTTTGCCAGAAATGTGCAAATCGATGCGTAAACACCTTTGGCGCAAGGGTGTGGGTGGAGTTGGGCGTTATGAAGGCGACCATTATCGGGACGGACAGCCCTGGATTCTGACCACTCTTTGGCTCGCTCTCGCTGCTGTTCGGTCGGGCGACAATCAACTCGCTGCCGAATGTCTTGCCTGGGTTTTGGCACACACACCACGGGAAGGTCAGTTACCTGAGCAAATTGATCCTCAAACAGGGGAATCTGCCTGGGTTATGCCTCTCACCTGGTCGCATGCGATGTTTGTGCTCGCGAGTGCTCAAATTCCCAAAGACGTCTGGACGAGATCTCTTCAGGCGGCGTCTGCGTTCACTTCAACCAAGAAACCTATTCATCTAAGGATGCAATAATGTTCAACCCGAAAAACAATTTTAATTTTGGCAGTGAACCAACCTCCTCCGGACCATCATCCGCATCGGGTGGCAACAAGCCAAAAATTATTTTCGCAGCGGTAGCGCTTGGCGTTGCAGCTCTTATTGGCCTTCAGGTATTCACGAGTAAAAATAAAGATCAGAAGAATGCCGGCGAAACAACTGGCTCTTCATCAGAAACTGTTGAGCTCACCCTCTGGGATCAAGAAGAGTCAGAAAACACAAAGGTCATGGACGACTGGATCACGCGCTTCACGACGGCGAATCCCGACATTCGCGTTGTTCGCCAAACGTATCCAAACGAAGATCTGAGAACAAAGTTCACAACTGCGGCCACTGCTGGTCAGGCTGCAGACTTGGTTTGGGGCCCGAACGACATCGCCGGAGTTTTTACCACAGCGAAGTTAATTCAATCGGTCGAAACATTTGTTGATGTTGCCAAATTTACACCCGTTGCCACAGAAGCAGTCACCTTGAAAGGGCAGGTGATGGGCGTGCCGACAACCTACGGCAACCATCTCATGCTGTTTTTTAATAAGAATCTTGTGACTGATGCGCCATCCACCACTGCAGAACTCATTGCTGCAGCGCGTAAGAACACAGATGCCAAGAACAACCGATTTGGGCTTGTGTTTTTCCAAAACGAACCATTCTGGCTTGTGCCGTTCGTCGGTGCATTTGGAGGATGGCCTTTGCGTGTGGATGCTGATGGTTCATCTCATTTGGAATTGAACTCTGAGGCTATGAAAAACGCGTTATCATATGTTTATAATCTCAAAACAGTGGAAAAAATTATTCCAAAAGAGTGCGACTACGATTGTGCAAAAGGCTTATTTCTTGAAGGAAAAGCTGCTTTTACAATCAACGGCGATTGGAGTGTGAGGGAATACCAAGCCAAATTGGGCGACAAACTGGGCATCGCACCATTGCCCATCTTGAGTGAAACCGGCAAGGCCATGACCCCAATGGTGAGCGGGCGCTATGTGTTTTTAAATGCTCAGTTGTCTGAACAAAAGAAAGCTGCGGTGAAGAAGTTCGTTAGTTATCTGACCTCCCGTGAAATTCAAATTGAAGTTGCGGAGCGCCTCAACCGTATTCCGTCGACGAGTGAAGCCATGAACGATCCGAAAATCGTCTCACTCAAGTCGATTCAACCACTCATCGCTGCCGCGGCGAGTGGACGCCCAATGCCAGCGCAAACAGAAATGCGGGCTGCCTGGGATGCCATGCGACCTGTGCAACAAAAAATAATGTCGGGCGATCTGAGCGCTGATGCTGGTGTGAACATCATGCAACAGAGTGCTTTGGAGAAGCTCGCTTCTCTTAAGAAGTGAGCTTTTTGAAACATGACAAGCTTGTCGTTGTTGCCCGCAGTTCTTGAGATTTTAAGATTGTTGTTGTTTGTCGCGATTGCAGTTGCTGGGTTGGTTGCATTTCTATGGGCCAACTACAAAGCCTGGAAGTCCGAATACTATCTTGGTGGAGCATTTCTGCTCTCAGCGGCTCTCGGCGCTGAGCTGAACTTGGTGTTTGGTTTTGCTCTGACACCGGCTGTGTTACTCGGTTCCGTTCTTTTCATTTGCGCGCTCGTATTTCGCTATATGATTCGTGGCCGATGGATGGTGCCTTTTCTTTTTGCTGCTCCAGCAACGGTCGGAGTTGCATTACTTTTCTTGTACCCGCTGGTTTTTGAAATTTATCTTTCATTTCATCGCCTCAATTTGGAAACCCTCGGCGATTGGATTCGCACCGGGTCAATTGAGTTCACGGGGCTCGAGAATTTTATTCAAGTTTTGCAGGTAGGGAGCGAAACAAAAGAGAGCTTTTGGCTCGTAACTGCAAGAACCTTTGCCTGGACTGGGATAAATCTTGTCTTTCACGTGTTCTTTGGTTTGGTTTTAGCTCTTTTTCTCAATCAGAAAATACGTTGGGTGGGTGCCTATCGCACTATTTTGATGTTGCCCTGGGCTATCCCACAACTCATTGCTGTGTTGGCATGGCGTGGTGAGTTTCACTCTGCCTATGGTTATGTGAATCACCTCATACAAATTGTGAATGAGGTGTTCAGTTTTGGTGTCGGCGACGCCCGCGTTGCTCCACTTGAATGGATCGGTTTCAAGCCGCAGGAGTGGTGGACCAATCCCCAAGCCTTGTTTGCATCCATTTGTATTGTAAATATTTGGCTGGGTATTCCATTCATGATGATGGTTTCTCTCAGCGGTTTGCAGTCGATTTCGAAAAGCTACTACGAAGCTGCAAGTTTGGATGGCGCAACGGCTTGGCAACGCTTTCGTCACATCACCGTTCCATTGATTAAGCCGGTGATGGTTCCATCCATGATTCTTGGAATGATTTGGACATTTAACAACGTAAACGTTGTTTATCTCATGACGGCGCAGCGTGGCGGTTCCGAAGGGGCGGATATTCTCGTGAGCGATCTTTACAAGCAGGCTTTCGTTTATAATCGCTATAGTTTTTCAGCTGCCTACGCGATCGTTATTTTTTCAATTTTGTTAGTTCTCACGGTAGTTTGGATGAGGTCATCGCGAATGACCGAAGATCCAGGCCGCGGCTGATATATTTCGGGGAGTAATTATTCCGTGTCGTCTCTTGAAAAAGTCAGTCGTCGACAATCACTCTTGAGTCACGTGTTTTTGTGGGCTGCTTGCTTGGTTGCGCTCTTTCCTGTGAGCCGGATTATAACAATCTCACTGCGTCCCGGAAATCGGCTGCTGTCGTCTGATATGAGTTTGATTCCTGACGATGCGTCGCTTGAAAGTTATATAAAGATACTCACCGAGAAACCGTTTTTGCAGTGGTTGTATAATAGTCTGCTTATCACTGTGACGACCAGCATGATCGGCGTTTGCTTGGCTGCCACGGCTGCTTACGCTTTTTCGAGATTCAAATTTCCCGGCAGAAAATCTGGGCTGCTTTTTCTCATGACCACCCAAATGATACCGGGTGCTATGTTGCTGTTGCCAATTTATCTGGTGCTCACGAAAATGGGTCTGAACAATACCTACACAGGGCTTGTTGTGGCTTACTCTGTGACAACTCTCCCGTTTTCAATCTGGATTCTCAAAGGTTATTTCGACACGGTTCCAAAAAGTCTCGAGGAAGCAGCGCGTATCGATGGCTGCACAGAGTTTGGTGCCTTCTACCGAATCTTACTTCCGCTATCGAAGCCATCTTTGGCCATCGTTTTTCTGTTCAATTTCACCCAAGCCTGGAACGAGTACTTGGTTGCTTCAACAATCCTTCAAGACTCCCGGCTCCGAACATGGCCGCTTGGGCTTTATGAGTTGCAGGGTAATTTTAATTCGGAGTGGGGATTGTTTGCCGCCGGTTCGGTCCTCATTTCAGTTCCTGTGATTTTGCTTTTTCTTTATTCCAGCAAGTACATGATTTCCGGATTGACTTTAGGGGGAGTGAAGGGCTGAAAATGATCCGGAGTGCAGAATTTTTTGCTTGAAGAGCGAAGGCCTAGGTGCTACCCAGTCTGGCAAACATCAGTTTTAGATGTACTGGAGGTTTCCATGTTGAAGCTTGCATTCGTAGTCTTGGCAGGTCTTGTTTCCTCTCTTGCATTCGCAGCTCCGGGCTTCGTGATCGATACACCCAACGGCCCTCGCACCGACTCCATCATTATGGAACGAGTTATCTATACCGGCGCCTGTCCTGGATCTAATTTAGGGCCAGTGCGTGGTTACTTCTACGACCCTGAGGTTCCAACGCTCGATGGTCGGCGTGTGAAAATTATCAACGTCACGCCTGGGATGTCGTCCGATCCTTATCCATTTACCGACCGCCAGTATCAATCAGGTGGCCGTTCTGAAAAAATCGATTTTTTACCTCGTTCAAATCACGGACAAAGATACTTCTCCGTGGCTGAAGGATTGAATGATTTCGAGGTTACGTTCTCTGACGGCGGGCGTGTTGTTGAAACCAAGTCATTTCAATTCCCCGTCTTTATAGCCACACGCTATGAGAGCCGTTATCCTGTGTGTCGGGTTGAAAATAGATGCAGCTATGGCCCCAACGGCACAGTTTGTTATCCCTACACAATTTGCGATTGCCTGAACTGATCTCTTGAGCGCAAACTTCAAGCGATTTATCGGAATTGACTATTCTGGAGCCCAGCATTGCGATGCTGGGCTTTCAGGTATTCGCGTTTTTGAGGCTAGGTTCAATCACGATGAGGTGTTGGAGTTGCGCCCTACCGAATCCGAGAGGGTTCATTGGAGCCGTTCTACTCTAGCGCATTGGCTCCATTCGCAACTGAGTTCAGAAAAAGATGGTCCAATTCTCGTAGGCATCGACCACGCCTTGTCATTTCCAATTGAGTATTTCGCTCTTCATGGCCTGGAACAGAATTGGGATACCTTCCTCAGCGATTTTTGCTCCCATTGGCCTGCAGATCTTCCACAAGTCACTGTCCGCACGCTTTTGGAGGAACACAAGAGGGTAGGAGCGTCACGACTCGGCAACGCGCGATGGCGCAGACTTGCCGAACAAAAATCGCGGGGTGCAAAATCAGTTTTTCATTTTGGTGTGCCGGGTGCTGTAGCGAGTTCAACTCACGCTGGTTTGCCTTGGATACGTTTTCTCAGAAACGCCCCGGCCCTCAGTCATCGCATCCATTTTTGGCCTTTCGATGGCTGGACTCCCAGCCCGTCTCAGTCGGTGATCTCAGAGGTTTATCCTGCGCTTTGGAATAAGAGCATTCCCCGTGGAGCCCTGTCTCAGGATCAACATGATGCCCGCACAGTTGCTCTCTCACTCAAAACTGCGGCTGCAAATGGAGAACTTTTGCGTTGGTTCTCGCCTGAGAATTGGGAACGCATTCGGTTGTCTGCCGACGAAAAAAGTTATGCTCGCATCGAAGGTTGGATTTTGGGCCTGACCTAAAACGCGAAGTTTGTTTCAGCTCGAAGCCCTATTTTTTTAATTCGTTTTTTAAAAGATAATCTCATCGACCCAGTCGCTCGTCTAAGCGCGACCTGCAAGCCTCGACCTTGGTCTTCAACGCCGAAACAGCGCCACCACAATCCCAATCGTTCCATCCGGCACGAGAGAGACGAACAAAAGCACAATCAGCATTTACCTGTGGATCTTGGAGGTTGTAGCCGCATTTGCGGCCGCTCGCATCCCAGGCAGGTTGTGTCGGGTGCTTCACACCTCTGCCACCTTCACCGCCGGGGTATGTCTCGTTTATTTGGAAAAGTCCGACATGAAC
>CAIZJW010000264.1 GCA_903933385.1 uncultured Silvanigrella sp.
AAATATTTTAATGCTGCTGGTTCTTTGTTTGCGTCCTTCCAAGTGCCGTTCTCAAGCGCAACCACTGACATGGGACGGAGTTTGCACTGCTCGCAATTCCGAAGGCTTTTCACAGGAGGTTGGGCGACAACCCAGAATACAGGAGTGTTTGGAGCGAATCCCTCGCTCAGGACCTCTCTGGTGCTGCGACTTATAATTGTATCCCCGGAATAAAATGCTGTGTTGAGAAATCCTTTGTTAATCTGAGCTGGCCGAATTTCAGCGTTGCCCGTAAGAGAGAGTTTGTCCAAGTAGAAAGAATCGGATAATTCTTTATTCATGATGATTTTTTTGTCTGGAGTGACGCTGAATACCAGAGTGTCTGTGGAACCACCAGAACCTTTGCTGACACATGAGTAAATAAATTCCGGCCACGGGGTTGAGACGTCGATATTCGCGACGTTGATTGATTCGCTGCAATTGTCGTCCATGACGTCGATACGCAATTGAGCGATAGTTTTTTTCGACTTCTTATCAATGAACCGGAGACTCGAAAGCGGCAAGAACATAAAGCCATCATCAACACCAATCACTGCTTCGCGGTATCTGTCTTTTGTCCACCGAAATTCATCGTTAAAGATTTGTTGCGCTTCTACCGGTCCCAAATCAAATCTATCGAATCGATTTTCTTTGATTTTGTGGATGGCTAAAATCTTCTTCAGATTTTGGATTTCTTTTTTCGAAAGAGGCCGGTCGTCTTGTTGGGGTACGACGGTCTTCGCTTCAGGTTCTGCTGCGTTTTTTTCGTTTGTTTCAGAACTTTCGATTTGAGCAGATTGCTCTTTGGTGGCTCCAACTTCCTCTGATTTGGTTTTCCGAGTGACGGCAATCGCTACGGTGATTAGCACCAGGGTGCTTGCAATGATCGCACTCTTTTTGGAAGTCAGATCTGGAATCTTCATCGTTGCTCCCAACGGCCGCAGTTCATATGTTTAAAATGTTTTCAGAATATAGCACTTTTGTTCTTATCGTCCGATAAGTTCGCACGTATAGGCAGGTGCCAATATTTCACCATCCATTGGAATCTCAATCTTTCTGAGCGTGTATCTTGGTTCGTCCATGAGATTAAAAATGATCCGTCCCCCTGAAGACAGGCAGAACATCCCCGCACGAAAGGATTGATAGTTCGCAAACTCAAGCAGAGCCTCCTCGAACGCGATCGGTGAGGTCAGCTTGCATGCACTGCGGCACATCCAACTCGGGCCTGTGCGCGCTTCAAAGTATTCAACGTTTTCATCTGCAATCCAAAGATGCTCCTTTGGAATCGAGGCCCAGAGCTTTAGAAAGATATATCGAGCCTTTTCCGCCGGAGTAAATTCGAGATGTTCAACATCAAAGCTGATTTCGACCGGCGCATCTTTCATTTTTTTCCCCTGGACGTTTGAATGTTTTTATTTTTAAGCGGGCATTTATCATACGGAGATCTGCGCGACAGACTGTGACATGGTGAGGATTGTGACGAATTGGACATTTCAGTGACTGATTTTTAGCCATTCGGTCTGAATTTTTTGCATCGATGAATTCGACGCTTGAATCCATAAAAATATTTCACGAGGGTGCGCCTTCAACTTCGTAAGAGGGC
>CAIZJW010000265.1 GCA_903933385.1 uncultured Silvanigrella sp.
ACCTTTTACTTTCCGATTCAAACACGTCAATAAAGGTTTTTCCGATAATTTTTCTCTTTTGTTCGGGATCTGTGACGCCCGCGAGGCGCTCGAGAAACAATTCGGAGGAGTTGATAGGATGCACATTGAGATTCAGTTTTTCTTTGTAAACTCTGAGGGTCGACGCAAATTCATCTTTGCGCAGAAGGCCTGTATCCACAAATATACAATGAAGCCGAGATCCAATCTGTTCTGCGACCAATGTTGCAGCGACTGTTGAATCAACGCCACCACTCAGTGCGCAAATGACGTCGCAATCACCCTCAATCTTTGCGAGTTGTTGAGTGAGAAGAGTTTCTGCCTTGGGCTTGTAAAGCGAAGCGTGATCGTTTTTCTTCATTCCGCAAACGTCATGAATGAAATCTGAAATAAGTTTCTGACCATTGGTGGTATGAACTACTTCTGGGTGAAATTGCAGACCAATTAATTTCCGGGTTTCGTCGATAATGACAGCATTTAGATCGTCATGACTCTTTGCAAAACAAGCAAATCCAGTGGGCAGCAGTTCAACATGGTCGCCATGACTCATCCACACCTGGCCTGAGAGATTCTCAGTTCTCACGAGGGTTGATTGACCGGAGGTCACCTTCAACTGTGCAGCCCCATATTCTGCGCTGAGACCACGTGTGACACGACCCTCTAGCATGTGTGCCATCAATTGCATTCCATAACAGATGCCAAGCACGGGCCGCTTTCCATCAAGCCATTGCGCATCTATCTTTGGTGCATTGGGTTCATAGACGCTGTGAGGGCCGCCGGAGAGAATAACTCCCTGAATCGATGGGTTGCGCAAATCATCAGTGCAGGCGTTATCGCGTGGCATGACAACTTTAACTGCGACTCCGGATTCGCGGACAACGCGATGTAGAACTTCCGTATACTGTGAGCCGAAATCTACAATCAAAATCATGAAATCTACTCCAGAAAATATGTTTTGCCATGCTGACTTTTGTCGGGGCGACGAAACTTAAAAGGGGCGGGTTGAGTAGTTAGGAGCCTCTTCAGTGATCTGCACATTGTGAACGTGACTCTCACGTAGCCCCGCGCCAGTGATCTCAACAAACTTTGCTTTGCTTCTGAGTTCTTCAATCGAAGCTGCGCCTACGTAGCCCATGCCGGCACGCAAGCCTCCCATCAGCTGATGAACAACATCGGCAAGTGGCCCCTTGTAGGGCACCTGTCCTTCAATGCCCTCTGGCACCAACTTTTTGTCATTGATTGTTCCCTGGAAATAGCGATCTTTTGAGCCCAATTTCATTGCGCCCAACGAACCCATGCCGCGATACTTTTTGAAAACTTTTCCTTGGTAGAGAGTCCTGTCGCCCGGCGATTCATCGGTCCCGGCAAACAGGCTTCCAACCATGACCGCATGGGCTCCCGCTGCGATTGCCTTGCAAATGTCTCCACTGTAACGCAAACCGCCATCAGCGATAATCTTGACACGAGTGCCTTGAAGTGCGGCCGCGACATTCATAACCGCCGAAACCTGTGGGACGCCAACACCTGCCACAATTCGGGTTGTGCAAATCGAGCCTGGGCCAATTCCAACTTTCACTGCGTCAACGCCAGCTGCGGCGAGAGCCAGTGCTGCTTCACCTGTTGCGATGTTTCCCGCAACAATTGTTACAGTTGAACCATATTTAGCTTTGATTGCTCGCACAGCATCAATGACGCCTTTGCTGTGTCCATGCGCGGTATCAACAACGAGGAGATCAACTCCTGCTGAAATGAGCGCGGGAGCCCGCTCTTCGGTGTCAAAGGCACTGACTCCCATTGCAGCACCAACTCTTAGCCTTCCACGGGAATCCTTGGTCGCATTGGGATAGTCACGCCGATTGCGCAAATCACGCAAAGTCATCAAACCTTGAAGCTCACCTTGTGGGTCCACCAAAGGAAGCTTTTCAATTCTGTGCTGATGCATCAGGCGAGTGGCTTCTGTTGCTAGCGCCTCTGTCACCTGTTCAATTTTGCCAGGGACTCTGAGTGCTATGAGCCTGGCAATCGGTGTCATGAGTTCCGTAATGGGCTGACTTTCCAGGGTTGCACTTCTGAGATCCCGTGAAGTCAGCAATCCAACAAGGACGGAACCCTTGAGGACTGGTAGCCCAGAGATCTGCTTCTCCAACATTATCTTCTTTGCATCAGCGACGGTTGCGTTCTCAAGAAGTGAATGAGGCTCACTTACGATTCCCGCTTCACTTCTCTTGACCGCAGCGACCTGTGTCGCCTGTTCACTCGGCGACATGTTCTTGTGAATTATGCCAATCCCACCCAAACGGGCCAATTGCGTCGCTAATTTTGCCTCGGTGACCGTGTCCATTGCGGCTGACAAGATCGGAACAGACACTCTAAAGTCGGCAGCGAGTTCGGTATCAAGCTCTACCTCAGAGGGCAGCACATCTGACTCGGCGGGAATCATTAAAACATCGTCAAAAGTAAGCCCGCGCAATTGTATCTTCGATGTAAAGTCTATCGCCACGAAGTCCTCCGGTGAGCTGATGGGGAAGTGGTATAAGGAACTTCAATACCCCCAATTAACCTCGAATCTGCAAATTTTCAATTCAAAATGGCTAAAAACATTGCAGTTCTTGCGCGCGAAAAAAAATTAAAATCGAAGCTTGACACCTACCCTGCACATGGCTAAACACGCCGCTCACGCAGAAATGCGGTGTTCTTTGAAAAGAGAAGAGAGAAGTCACAGAGTGCGGGAAGATCCGCGCGAAGCGACAGAAAGATTTGAGCAGCAATGCTCAGAGAATTTTGTAACGGACGCGTGGTTTTACCAAATAAACGTCAATGAACGTTA
>CAIZJW010000266.1 GCA_903933385.1 uncultured Silvanigrella sp.
ATTCTGAGTTGTTTCCGGAAACAACCGGGTCATCGCAAGAATGGCTTGGTTTTCGACGCCATTGGTGATCGCCATGCCTGGCTTTTCGTAGGTTTTGAAAATCAATTCAGCAACACTTTCAGCACTGCGGCGTGGGATCCAGGAGCTCATGTTTTCACTCATCTCGGTTTGTATGAGCCCGGGAAGCACAGTGCTAAAGGAAATTCCTGACGGAGCGTACTCATGTTCTAGGCTTTGCCACAGCGCTGCGAGAGCTGCTTTGCTGGCCGCATATGTTGCATTTCCGGGAAAAGAGGTACAAGCCGCAAGTGATCCAATAGCAAGGAAGTGACCCGAACCTCTTTTTTGCGCATGAGGTAAAAAAATGTCGAGCATCCAACTGGGACTCAAATAATTGAGAGAAAGCTCTTCCATTCTGTCGGTCGGACTGTTCTCTAAATACATCTTATTTGAACTGATTCCTGCGTTAAAGACGACCCCGTGCGGACAATCGTGCTCAAGTAAGATTCTCTCTGATAAGAGTGTGGTGGCTTCCTTGTTTGAGAGGTCGCATTCATACCAGTGGGATGCAAAGCCTTCTTGTCGCAACTGTTCGGCGATCGTGAGAAGTTTGTGGCCACGCCTTGCGACACCCACTGTTTTGAACCCGTTGCGAGCAAATAGCCTCAGGGTTGCTTCTCCAATACCGCTGGATGCTCCGGTGATAACAATGCAACTCGAGCTCTCATTTATTTTTCGGCTAAGATCTGACTTTAAAAAGCCCATTTCGCCGCTCCTTTTTCTGCCCCCAAACGGTATGCGCTAGCAGCATCAAAGGCATCTCCCAAGCTTTCAAGGTGCATATAAAGAGTGAGAATATAAACTCCCAAGAATAAAAAATCCTCCGAGAGTTTAAGCTTATGCTTTTTCAAGAACAGAAAGAGGCTGTCAAAAGAATTCATGAAGTGCGAAACTCTAAAAGTCATTGGAGCACTTTTGCCTTGCCCAAAGTGACCTTCTAAAAGGGCCATAAGTTCACGCTTTGCCTCTGTTGACATGGAAGTGGAGCACAGCCCTAATTGTAGCAAGCCAGCCTGCAAAGACTCTTCGTTGTCTGCATAAAATCCCTTGTAAAGTGCTCTGATTCCGTGAATAAAATCGTCTGAGAATTTGTACCAAAGGCCATTTGGATTCCATGTAATCTCCTGCGACTCAACTGCAGAAAACCTCTCTTTTCTGAGATCAAGAAACACTTCTTGGCCCGTGTAAATTTGCAGAAAATAGATCTCGAGTAGCTTCTGACCCATTGGATCCGCAATTTCTCTTTGTTGGCCTTCTCTATCATGGCTCTGAGTTCGTTTGTTGCTGGTAAAAGCGACACCGGTTGGCAAAAATGGCCCCATTTGTTCTTTTAGTCTGAGCACTGATGTTTCAAAAATAAGCTCCCTGGAAACGGTTCCCGACTTTTTGAGGGCTGATGTCCAGTCGATGACGTCGAAGGCTGAGGGTGAGATGTAATCAAGAAGACTTCCAAAGCCACGCGGCAAAAAACTGAATGCACTCTTCATGGCGTTGCCTTTATTCAAAATAAATCTGAAAATGCTCTCTGGCAAATGGGCGATCATTACTGAGGTCTAACATGTGGGACGAACGTTATTCTAGCAAAGAGTATTTTTATGGCAAAGAACCAAACGAATTTCTCCGTGAAAGTCTGCATTTCATTCTGCCTGGCGAAAGCGTTTTGTGTCTTGCGGAGGGTGAGGGTCGTAATGCGGTCTTTGTTGCCCAGGCCATCTCCGGAGTCAGAGTCACTGCGGTTGATGCCTCCATCGTTGGGCTAGAAAAAACTCAACAGCTGGCGCGGGAAAAGAACGTTGTTGTCAGCACAATACATGCCGATTTAGCTGTATATGATCCGGGAATTGAAAAATGGGACACAATTATTTCTATTTGGTGTCACCTTCCTTCTCAACTCCGAAAGCAGGTTCACGCTGCAATTGTGCGCGCGCTGAAGCCGGGTGGAAGGCTCATTCTCGAAGCCTACACGCCTCAGCAATTGAAGCATGGCACTGGTGGTCCAAAATCACCTGAAATGCTCATGCAACTCAGTGAGCTGAAACTTGAGCTAGAAGGGCTTTCTTTTGTTGTTGGCCGTGAGTGTGAACGTGAAATTCACGAGGGGCAAGGCCATTTTGGCACAAGTTCAGTTGTTCAGGTCATTGCGGAAAAGATGAAATAAATCTGCATGATTTAATACTAAAATAGTCGTTGCGGTGGAGGTGCCATCCTCATGCGGGCGTCTGTTCATCACCATGACCCAGCGCCTCTCATTTTTATTTATCAGCTCTTTAAGATTCCTTGACATGTTCGCTCGGCGAGGCAAACTTAGAGAACAAATAATATGAGGTAAATCTCTATGGCGCTGCGCTCGTTCGCTCCTCTGGGTGTTGTATTTTTCGCAAGTGGCTTTTGTTCAGCGTTTACCAGAGTTGGAGCATTGCTCAAAACGACAAACGAGCCGCGGAAATATCCGACGATTGTGAGCTGCCACTTAACGATGGCGAAGGCAGATTCAAATGATCCGGATGCATTCAGGCGACTTCCACATTCCTGTAACGATTTCTCGGTTCAAAACGCAGATGAATACAACTTTGTTGAAGTTGGCTGTCGCTTTGCTCAGGTTCTGCAGGGCACGGCCTTCAAGGTTGAAAATGCGGCCTGTCGAGCTTCGCGCGCCTATGCCACATGCCGCGTTTTCTTGGACGACCAGACCAATGAACCAATTAACACTCACTATTTTCTGGGAAAAGACTCGGGCACAACTCGCGATGCTCAAGAGGAGCAATTTCGCAAGAGCTGCAATACACTCGGTGGTGAGTTTTTGAAGTGAACTTCTGAATACAAATTGGAATCTCACCAACAATTCCAAAATCCAGAAATCAGAAAAAAATCCCGGCCCAGTCAAATTACTTTTTCGAGGTCTCCTTCAATCGAACACGACTCGTGTTTCCTACACGAGATTCCTGGGGAATAGTCACCCGCTCGATGCGCAAACGACAAAGGCCATCAAAGAATACGGAAGATGAGTTTTGATGGAGGTCGGCATGGAGGTAAATTTGATGCTCTTGCTCTCCAAGAAGCAGTTCTGAGAATTTAACCCCCAGGGTGTCCGCAAGCTTCTTCACAGCAAGCAAATCCCGCGGACTGGTTCCGTTCATCCAGGAGTGCACAACACTCTTGCTGACGCCGCACATATCGGCCACTTCTTCTAACCGCATTCGTCGTTGTTTTATGAGTGCCGTGAGATTTTTGCCAAAGGGAATCTCTTTATTGCCAGACATATATACTTTCCACTGTGATAACTTTTAACCTTCAGAGCAACTAGATGAAGCCCAACGGTCCGTCAATTGGACTATTCAAATTGCCGAATTTCATACCGATGCGCGAAAATTTACCAACAGAATATTTATCCATTTTTCGAAAAAATAATTCAGCTTAATGAAAAAAAATTCAATAAAATGAAAACAAACATACTCAACTTTACATAGAACTCAAGTGCCATATCCTTCCCAATTAACTATACGCCAAAAAAAATAAAAAGCCTGCACACGAGGTTGTCACTTTGAACTCCAGATCAATTTTGTTCAATTTAACCATCATTGGATGTCTGTTCCTACCTTTTCAGGCAATGCCGCAAACCGATCAGGATGCCCAAAGCACAAACGAACCAAACAAGCTGATCGATCCGAAATCACAAACGGACGATAAAAAGAGCATTAATCAAATCCAACCTGAAAAGGAAAACACACAGCAGCCTTCGACAAATCAGGCTGCAAATGCCGGAGTTATTACACCGACGGTGGAGGCACAACGTGGCTGCAGACTCCAGATAAAAGGCCTAGCCACTGCAAACAAGAACCTGCCCATAAAAATCAGAGGGCAAGATGGCAGCACAATTTCGGCTAAATTTATTGCCCTTAATAAAGGGATAGTTGTTGCGAGTGTCTCTGGTGACGACTGCAAAAAGAAGCTCAAGGGTCTCGTTGCAGAAACGGCGCCAGATCCAGAACTTCAACCGTTACAACTCGCGATAATCCACGAGCCCCAATCGAGCGGATGGCATAGAACCAAAAATGCAGGTTCTTGGACAATCGGAGCGGGAGCAGGAATGCGAATGCAAGTTCCACTGATTAGGCTCGAGATTGGGAGTTCATATTCAAACATTGCATTTCTCGCTGCTTGGGAAACAGGTGCGATGAAAAATACAACCCTCGACAGTCAAATTCTTTCGAGCATCCTTGAGATACAGTTCTACAATTCCAACTCTTTTTATGTCTCGACGGGCGTTGCTTCAGACACTCTTGTTGGAACGTTCCAACCCATCAAATCGTTCGATGGTGTCTTGAAACAAACCGACGAGTACCTTGCCACCTACAAATCAACTTCTTCAAAGATACATTCGGGAATTGGAAATAGATGGCAATGGGGTCGATTGAGTGTCGGTATCGAATGGATTGGATTTCGAGGTGCACTTCTGCGAAATGATGAAATTAAGCTCGTGAGTTTAACAGCCGAGCAAGCGAGTGATTCCACTTTAATTCTAAATAAGCAATTGCTTATTGAAAGTGAGCCGCTCGATTATCGATTTCTCATGACGCGTCTTCTTTATTCATTTTAAACAAGCAAATACTTTTTTGAGGTTTTGAATATGGTGATGAGAGTCTTTCTGCTTTTCATTCTCTTGGTTAGTTCGTGTGCAAAGAAAAATGAAACTTATGAGGAAGCAAGTCCTTTGTCTGGGACATGGTCTCGTACGTGTGAGCCTCTGGATCCCTCAACCTCGTTTACATCTAAGCTTAAATTCAGCAAGAATGATGTAAATTCGAAACAGTCTTTTTTTGGCGACAATTTTTGCTCACAGGAATTTCTTAATTTCGAGATAACCTACACTGGGGTTTACGCGATTGGAGACAAGATTCCGAGCGGTGCTGCAAATCAAATCAATTATTCAAGTCTAAAAAATTTCCTAACGATAAAAAGTGATGTCTTTGTTGGTTTCGCTAATTCGGAGAATCTGTTTGGTTTTAGTAATTGGGTAAAGAACGTTGAGAAAGATATCACCGGAAAAGACTCTGATGGGGGCGTAGATGTTGCGTTTTCAAAACGGCTGTTTGACATCTTTGCTGCGTCGAATACTGTTCTCTGTTTTGGCCTCGACACAGATGAAAAATCCGGCACATTAGCCACAACCCGCCCAACAAAACTCGACACCGATTGCTTTTTTAGAGGCGAACTTCTTCCCCCCTCAACAACTCCATTGAACACGCTTGCCGCTCTCGGTGGCAGGTGGCAAACCGACTGCGAAGAAGACGATGATTCATCATCCCTTGCTGTTCTGGAGTTTGAAGGGTCAACATTTGAATCGACCCACATTGATTTTGAGGGGACTGATTGCAATCAGAATACGAAAATCGTTGAACTTCGCGAAACATCTTCGATTGAAATTGGAGAGAATACACTCAAACCCTCAGGTGCAACTGAAATCGATTTCATTCAGCGGAAGACGTTCGTGACCATTCGCAGTTCTGATTTGGTGACGGCGTTCAATAATGTAGCCGCCTTTGGCTATTCGGATTGGGCAATTAACGCTGAGAAAGAAATTACAGGCAAAAATACCGACGGCACGGCAGATACAACACCAAACATTTATAGCATCTTTAAGAGAGTTGGAGATTCACTTTGCCTAGGGATTGAGGTGAATGACGATGACCTTGGCGGCAATTCGGAAAATGATGATGGCTCGGGCGAAGCTAAACGTCATTCGTATCTTGACAACAACTGCTTCGAGTCGGAGTAGAATTGTTTTTGATACTGATTTTGCTCCACACCGCATGCATATCGCATATAAGAAATCGATGTTGATATACTGCCATGGAAAGAGGTAATGCACTGACCTTCTTCAATCTGAGTTGATGGTGTCGAGTTCTCCTCAAAATTTTTCGGCGGCCAAAGGCCTATGGAGCAGGCTGCGCTGCAGTCTTCAAAGCCAAAAGTTCAGCAGCGAAGGAATCTACTCGGAGGCAGCCTTTTCGCGAGTTGTCTCTAGACCCTTTTTTACGAGAATTTTTAAATATGTTTGCCACGGCAGACCTCGTCTCGATGCCGCAGATTGTACCCACTCCAAGAGTGAGGGCTCAATTCTAAGTGTGATGGGTTGAGTTTTCTCCGACACCTCCTTTTTGGGGCGCCCACGTGCGCGCTTAAAGCGATCGTGTTCTTCCTGAGTCACTCTCCGGAAGGTTCGTCCCTGTTCAGAGGAGATTGTTGGCACACTATTCCAGTCATAACCATCCCAAGGATTTTTTGTCGGCGCGGGTGAGCTTGCGCGCCGAGATGATGCGGATGGTTTCGTCGTCGTCTTCTTCGAAGAAGACGACGAAGAGCTGTCGACTTTTCCTCGAGTAGCCGATGATGATTGCTCTGACTTCTTCCGAGCCGTTTTGGTTTGACGCGATGATTGCCGTTGGGTCTTCGAAGACGGTTTGCGCTTCTTCGAAGCTGACGGCATGTTTGATTTGGTTTCTGCGGTTTTTCGCTTCGTCCCAGACATACATCGGTTCCTCCATTTTCTGTACATACATTAATTATCGGTAGATTTGGGATCTTTCAAGAGGAAGAAGTTCAGTATAATTTCACTGCAATTTTTCCAGCCTAGAACATGAGTGTCGAAGATTCGTGCAGAGAAAATTGGGTTCTGTCGCACATTCTGTCCAGTCGGGCTAAGGCTCCCTTCGATATCGGGGTAGCCATCAGCTAAATCCGTGGCGATCGAGTTCAAGGGGGCATTGGTTTCGGAAGGATGTCATTCATCCATGTGTTCTTTTGTATGTGGCTTGTCCACCAAGCTACCGACAACTCACAGAGATGATTAAGGAACAGGGAGTTAACCTCGACCATTCGACAATCAATTGCTGGGTGCTGAAGTATGCGCCGGAACTTGAACAGGCCTTGAAAATGACCTGCCGGCATGAAATTGATAACGCTCGCCCCGTTTTTCCCGTTTCCGGTCGCCCTTATATTAGAACAAGGAAAGACAAAGAGTTTTTCAACAATCTATCGAAAAAAGGGGCTGAATGAATTTTAGGCGAATTTCTCTACTTTTTGCTTTGTTGTTTTTGGTGACTTTGATTGTGAATAAGATCCGTTTTCACTATGGCTGGAGAGATGCTTTCTTCAGAACGTTTTTAGCTGGATTTGAAGCAACCCGCTGGGCTCCTGGATTTTCGCTCGACGCTTTTGAAAAGGCTAGGCTTCAAATGGATCAATCTGAGATTTCCCAATTGCTCGGTGAACCTCTTCGAAAGGATTGCGACAGTCATGTTGAATGCATTTGGATATATTCATGGCAAATGTTCGGTACGGATGAATTCGATCAGCGTTGGATTGTTTTCAACCGAAGTGGAAAAGTTTCGGAGCTGAGAAAATGTTTTTTATTGACTGAGTTCTGATCAAGATGCTTTCTTGGGTTTGATTCAGCCAACTTAATTGCTTTTGGGACCTCCCATAATCAGAGTGGTTCCATCAATTGCAAAGCAAACTCGATACTCTGATCCTAAGTTAAATCATGGCTTCATAAACACCACTGCCGACGACCTTTCAGTCCCCAAGGATCCCATTCTCGAGTTGCAGGACACGTACCTGAATGTCAGGTCGCAGAGATTTCGAGTGAGCGGCTGGTCCAGATTGTCTCTGAGTCCTGGAGTAATCTGATCGGTCTATTCTTGCGAATTCAAAGACGAGAATAGAGCGGAAGAAATTGAACATTTCTATTGCTTTCGAAGCGGTTGGTATCTTGAAGGCAGAGTCCCTGACCTCCATATGTATCAAGATAAAGATGCAGACTTCTTAGACGACCAGATGCCCCTGATTTGACTTCAACTGGGATGACTTTTCCTTCTCTAGATAAAAGATAGTCAACTTCAGCTGACGAACCGTGAGCGTGTCGCTTCCAGTAAAACAACTGTCCACCCTCCGATGCACCACGGCTGCCTGCGAGCAGTTCCTGGCCAACAAACTGCTCAGAGAGACGACCCTCGTACGTTGCAACCAGATCGTCTGCCATGAGAAGATCCTTCACGTTGACTCCTGCAAGTGCTTGACCCAAGCCAATATCAAGAAAGACAAGTTTGAAGGTTTTGTCATCTGTTTCAGCAGCAAGTGGTGGTTTGCCGGCGCTCGACGCACGAACAAGGCTCACAAGTTGAGCTTGTGAAAGAAGATGAATGGACTGTTTGGTTCGTTTGATGGCATCTCCATGTCCGAGAGCCGTATATGATATCTGCTTGCCGACAAACGAAAACGTATTGGACAAAACCTCGCCGACATTTGTTATCTGTGCGTCTCCTTTTGTATATTTTCTCACGTCGGTTAAATAGGTTTGAACGATGTCAGTTTGAATTTCCCGCACTTTGAAAAAGTTTCGAGTTTTTTGAAATTCTGCAACACAGGCCGGCATGCCACCCACGATGAAGTACTCGCGAAGGGCCTCCCTCAATGCATCATGTATCGCCGCTGGAACCTGAGACATTGTGCTCTCAAATTCGAGCGCAGGCCGTTGTTGATTGAGGCCTGAACGTCCGGTGGCAATCAGGAATTCCTCAAAAGACATTGGTCTCACGTACGTGAACGACAAACGTCCGACTGGCGTTGAAACCCGTTGCAAAGCGAACTCAAGTAGACTGCCGGCGGCGATGACATGTAAATTGGGCGTGTCTTCATAAAGGTATCTGAGGAAAGTGATCGCTTGCGGACACTCCTGAATTTCATCAAAAAAAAGCAACGTCTGCCCAGCGTTGATATCTGTTCCGAGAAGAGTTCCGATTTGTGGGAGAAGCGTCCGCGGAGAAAGATCGCCCGCTTTTTCAAAAAGAGCACGCAATCGCGGGAGTCTCTCAAAGTTCAATTCGCACAACGTGAGTTTTGAAGTGGATGCGAGGCGGCGGACGAGAGCTGTTTTTCCGACTTGTCTTGCACCACGTAAAACGAGCGGCTTGCGTTCCTGTTGCTCAGCCCAGTGCTGCAGTTGCTTGTCCGCCGTACGAGGCATGTATTGCATGATAAGTACCCATAATTGTTATTCTTATTATTGATATAGGTGTATAATACTCCTTTGAGGAGAATAACTAAAGTCTTTTTTTTACCTAACAGGGCAGAAATGAACCATTGTTGAGGTTCTTTATCGTACTGTTGGAGACGGGTTTCAAGTCTCCGCTCACCTTGGCATCCAGGAAATCCGTCAAAATGATCTTAAGTGTGCCTAAGAGGGTTCGGAGTTTAATACCGGAAGATCCAAGCAGCCTGCGACAGGGCGTTCCGTCAGGCGCGTCTTCCGTACAGAGGCACCCAAGTTTTGCGGCATGGGGGAACAAGGGTGCGCTGACAAAGCTCGCGAAGAACCATTGGGTTCGCCGATCGGAGGTGGAGAGCAGCGAGGTCAAAGGGCCGAAGCCAGATGCGTGCATGTAGGTCAACCAAGGGCTCTGAAAAAGCTATCGTCCAGCATTTGTAGCAAGTCACTTTCCCAAAACAAAAACCCCAAGCAGGAGTGCCGCTTGGGGTTTAGATGGCGGAGAGAGAGGGATTCGAACCCTCGTATGGTTTTACCCATAACACGATTTCCAATCGTGCTCCTTCAGCCACTCGGACACCTCTCCGCACGATTACCGAGTGTCCTAGTCCAGCCCCGCTGGAATATCAAGGCAGACGGGGTAGGATGGCCAACCCTAGGTGGCTTGCCCAAGTGAGGTCTTCGGAATGATCAAGATTTACAGCTACGAAAAATGTTCAACCTGCAAAAAGGCCCTGAGTTGGTTGAGGGCAAAAGGGGTTGAGGCCGAAATTATTCCGATTGTTGAGCAACCGCCCCCCGTTTCTGAGCTCAAAGCAATGCTTTTGCACGTGGGTGAGCTGAAGAAACTCTTTAATACGAGTGGTGAGCTCTACCGGGAAATGAAAATGAGCGAGCGTTTGCCGACCCTCACGTTGGAAGATGCGCTGGTTCTGCTGGCGAAGAATGGAAAGCTTGTGAAGCGGCCATTCCTTCTTGCTGAGAACTTTGGCTGCGTTGGCTTTAAAGAGGACGAATGGGAAAAGAAATTCTGAAGATATTTATTGGGCTGAGCTGTTTCTTCAAATCCAATCGATTTCTTTGATTGGATGAGAGAGCTGCAAAAGCTTCGCCTCTGCTGCACGATTCAGTAATTCTTCAAATCCATTCTTGTCTCTCTCGAGAATCGAGACAGTGGTTTCATTGGCATAGAGATCTAGATAGTGCCGCAGTTGATCACTTGAAAGCGCTGTGTAGTAGCTGTGGCCTGGTGCTTTCGCGAGACGCACATACTCTTCTCTATTTCTTACGGCATAACGACAACTCGCTACAAAAATTTCGGAAATGTCACGGCGCACTTGCTCCGGTAATTTTCGGCTGATGACGTTGAGGCCGAGGGGGAGGCTTGCGTTTGTTTGTGCGCTCCAGAGCTCGCCGAGATCCATGAGCTTCACGCAATTATGATCCGGAAATGTGAGACGCCCTTCGTGAATGAGCAAAGCAACCGTGGGTTGTCCTCGCAATTCACAGGCTCTGAGGTGTTCAAAGACCCGTGTGAGAGGCACAATAGAAACGGCTTCAAAAGTTTTG
>CAIZJW010000267.1 GCA_903933385.1 uncultured Silvanigrella sp.
AAAATTCTTATTCACAATCCGATTTTCAAAAGATGATTGCTGAAGCATCCATCCGCTTGGACGGAAGGGAGTCCTGACGCTTTTGAATTCTTTTTCCATTCCTGAGAGTTGAATTATGATTAACGAATTCAAATTTTCCTTGAGACTCGAAACAACTGTTGCTGACTGACGAAGCCTGGCCACATCATCTGCAATCAGGTTCAACCAAGTCAAACTTGTCCCCAGGAATGGCACCCCATCAAAGACTCGAAAAAAACCAAACAATTGCACTTGTGAAAGCACCAACCTGCGCTGCGCCTCCTGGAGGAGTAGCAAATCGTTAAAACCAGTCAGTGTTTCTGTTCCGTAACCAACCAGCTGCTTTCCAAACCGTACCTGAGGAGAAATTGATACCATCGCCTGGGATTTGTTTTTTACAATCGCCTTCGCATAATCTTTTGGATTTTGAATTGCTTTTCTTGCGAGCTCAGCGGTTGGCCCCTGCACGCCCGCAAGTAAATAATCGAGCTGGTCCGTGATTGATGAGCGCTGAATAACAAAAGGTATCCTCACGGCACCGGCCAGCTTTGCTTGCTCCGCCACAAATTCATTGCTCTCGATTTGTTCCGCAGGAACCAAAATCAAATGAACACGTCGTGCATCGCGTGATTTGCCTGCAGAGGCACGTTTCAAATCACTTTGAAGATTTTCAATGGGTGTCTGTGATGCTGTTCCACGGGTCAAAGACGTCATCACAAAATGCCCGCCGGCAATCAGTTCAGAAATTTTATTCCCTTCCTTGAGCCAGGCTCTCGCTAACTGAGGTGCAGAAATGATGTTCAGCGAAAACACGATAAAATGAGAAAGGACTAGCACCATGGCTGGAAGATTCTTGACGAAATAAATTCGAAAAGCAGCATTTCGCCTGGAAGAGCGCCCTAGCTGAAAGTCCAAATACTGCCGACTCAAAAGCAGAACGAGTGATGCGGGCAATGAAATCAGAGCACCAATAAGGCCACTCAGCGCAACCAACATGAGCGCAGTCCAAAAAATCTGCCAGTCTGTGAATAATCCTCGAAACAAACGCAGATCGAATGAATCGGTGATCTTGCCATCTGCAACAAAAAGTATGAGAAAAAGTGAAACTGCAATCCAGACGGCGACTGACAGGGAGACAAACCTTGAGACCTGCTCAAAAAAAGCTAGAACACCACCACCCGGTGTATATTTTGAGCGCGATCTGTAAGCCATGGGCAATCCCCTGCATGCTGTGTGCGAATATTCTATCGACGACGCGAAAAAACTTCAAAGAGGTAGACCATGCCAGGCAACAACACTCTATCATCCGTTGACGCTCAAACCGTGATACTTGATGGACACTCGCTGACTTTAGAACAAATTGTCAAAATTGCTCGACGGGGTCATCAAGTCTCACTTTCACCAAAAGCTCTCGAAGATGTGCATCGTGCAAGAGCATGTGTTCAAAGTCGCGTGAGCGGTGGCGAAACCTTTTACGGGATTAACACTGGGTTTGGGGCTCTTGCATCGGTCAGGATCCCTGGAGACCAACTCCGTGAGCTTCAAGTTAATTTGATACGCTCCCACGCATGCGGAGTAGGTGCTCCTTTAGAGTCCGAGGTGGTGAGGGCGATCATTGTTCTCCGACTTCAAACCATGCTTCGCGGAAATTCAGGTGTTAGAGAGGAAACACTCCGCCAAATGGAGTTTTTCTTAAACCAAGGAATCCATCCTGTCGTGCCAAGCCAGGGTTCAGTGGGAGCTTGTGGAGACCTCGCTCCTTTGGCTCATCTTGCTATGGCACTCATCGGGGAAGGTCATGTCGAATGGAGGGGAGACGTCTACCCAACATCAGTGGTTCTCGCCAAACTGCAGCGAAGTCCGATTTCACCTGAGGCCAAAGAAGGCCTTTCTCTCATCAATGGCACTCAGGTTATGACAGCCATTGGCATGCTAGCGCTCGACACTGCAGCACAACTCCTCTGCACTGCCGACATAACTCTGGCTATGTCACTAGATGCCACTATGGGGACAGCAACAGCCTTTCGTGAGGAAATACAGAAAGTGCGGCCTCACCACGGACAGAGAATTGCCGCGTCAAATATGAGAAAAGTGCTCGCCGACGATGGTCTTCGTTTGAGCCATGCCGGCTGTAAGAAAGTCCAAGATCCTTATTCTTTCCGTTGTGCACCACAAGTTCATGGGGCTGCCCGGAATGCCTTCGCACACGTTCAAGACACTCTGATGATTGAGTCCAACTCGAGCACTGATAATCCGCTTGTTTTCCCAGACACGAACGAAATTCTGAGCGGAGGCAACTTCCATGGCGAACCTGTTGCTATGGTTCTAGACTACCTGGCAATTGCGATTGCAGAAATTGCGAGCATTGCTGAACGCCGCATCGACAAGCTTGTCAATCCACACATGAGCGGCCTTCCTGCTTTCTTAGTTAAAGACTCAGGGCTCAATTCCGGTTTCATGATCCCGCATGTGGTTGCAGCTTCATTGGTGAGCGAAAACAAAATTCATTGCCATCCTGCTTCGGTTGACACTATTCCCACGTCTGCCGAACAAGAAGACCATGTCAGCATGGGAATGACATCGGCGCTCAAACTGCAGAGAGTTTTGCAGAACACTGCTCGAGTGCTTGCCATTGAAACACTCGCAGCTGCTCAAGGACTCGAGTTTCACAAGCCTCTCCAAGGAGGCCTTGGAGTCAGGGCAGCATACGAGTTTGTCCGCAGCAATTCGCCAGCCCTCGACAAAGACCGTGCTTTGGCAGCCGACATCGAAAAGATGTCATCATCAATATTGGCTGGTGAACTGCGCAGGCATGTCGAGTCGGTTGTTGGAGAGCTTGAGCTTTGAAAAATCTCAATCCTGCAACTCAAATAAATCCTGGCTTAAACAAGGCAGAGTGCATTGAACGACTAAACATGCTGATCCCCGAATCGAAAAACCAACACACCCTTTGGATGATTCAGCTTGGTTCAGAAACCAAAGATCTTTGGGAGAGGGAGTTCCTTCAATCTATTTCGTTGAAAAATGCACCAGTCACACTCGGTCGTGACTTTTATTCTATTTCGCTCAACGAAGCTGCGAATGCGAGGGATCTTCTAAAGACAATATTCCCAAGATGGATCTGTCCGATTCTGCATCAATGGCCGGTCAACCCTCGCTCCGAGAAATTTGTTGAACGCGCCTGTTCCGGAATTCAAAACAAATTAGGACTGGAATGGCAAAATCTTCAGGTTCTCTCTGCAACTCCTGAACTCAAGAAAGTTGTCACGGGAATTAAGGGACGGCTTTTACAACTCAAAGATAACTCTGAAAATACTGCTGCTTCTAATAAATCGATTTTGGTCATTCTTGTTCATCCAAAAGGACTCCTGGCAGGACTTTGCGGAGAAAAACTTGAATTAGGCTCGGGATATGCGGGAGGTTTGGGTTTTTTGAAGGAGAAATCCGCTCACTCGGACACGGATGAATCACAAGCACGAACGAGTCGAGCTGGTGGAAAAATTTCTGAGGTCTTGGCAATGCTCGAGGAACTCAAGATCTCATCTAAGGAATATCCAAATTGGCTGGAATTGGGAGCGGCTCCCGGAGGGATGACTGAAGAACTCGCTCGTTGGGGCGCGTCGGTCACTGCCGTCGACCTTGCAGAGCTCTCACCGCTGGTTAAGAAAAACAAGAAGGTCACTCATCTTAAAATAAATGCTGACGAACTCCGAACTGCTGATCACTACGATGCTATCTTATGCGACATGAATGGCCCCACTGCCAATTCAACGAAAATCGTAGCAAAGTTAATCCCGACATTATCATCAGGAAGCCTCATCATTCACACTCTGAAGGTGACCTCGTTTGAAACACTCAAAGCTATGATTCAATTAGTCGAAAGGATTTTCACAGAAAATGGGGCTAAAATAATCGCCATTCGTCATCTCTTTCACAATCGTAAAGAGGTCACCGTGATCGCATTACGGCGCTAATTACAAAGTAAAAAGAATTTCTGAAACGCTGGTCTGAAGAATCAATCGAGAAAAGGTAGAGTTTGGCGGCGAAAAAATCTTAAAAAAAAAACAGCCCGAAGGCTGTATTTTTTTTTCATCCGCGAGGCAAAGACCAAGAGGAAATCGAATCGAATTAGCGAGAACACTCGTTTTGCGAGAACTCGCTAAGCCGCCAGCGATTACTTAGCTTCTGCCGCTTGCTTGACTTCGTCAACGAGCTCAATAAGAGCGCGGCGAGCGTGGTCACCAGGACGGAAGCCGAGCTTCATAATCCGAGTAAAACCGCCGGGACGAGCGCCAGTTGCTGGTGCAACGTCTTTGAACAAGCGAGTCACAACTTCCGCACCGTACAGACGCGCTGCAGCGATACGGCGGTTTGCAACGGAATCCTTGCGAGCAAGAGTGATGAGCGGCTCAACGACGCCACGCAACTCTTTTGCACGCTCAACGGTGGTTTCAATCCGACCACTCGTAATCAACTGGGTTGCAAGTCCGCGAAGAAGCGCCTTACGCTCAGCTGCATTGCGATTCAGTTTTCTGTATCCAAAACGATGTCTCATCGCACATTCCTACCTTTTATGCCTTGAAATCACGTTCGCGAAGACGAGCAGGGTCAAATCCCTCGATCTTCATACCGAGGTGTAATCCCATTTCCGCGAGAATATCTTTAATCTCGTTCAGCGTTTTACGTCCGAAATTCTTGGTTTTCAGCATCTCGGATTCACTCCGCATCACCAACTCACCAATATACCGAATACCGGCATTTTCAAGACAATTCGCTGCACGAACTGAAAGTTCCAACTCGTCAACCGACTTGTATAAACTTTCGTTAACGCGCGCATCAACAGTTACAGTTTCAGCAACAGGAGCCTCTTCATCAGCTTCCTGGAAGTTGATGAAAACAGAAACCTGGTCCTTCAAAATCTTGGCCGAATAAGCCAAAGCATCTTCAGGAGAAACCGCACCGTTTGTGCTCACTTCGATAACAAGCTTGTTGAAATCAGAACGCTGACCCACTCGAGTCTCAGCAACTGAGAAACTCACTCGACGAACAGGTGAAAACACCGCGTCAAGAGGGATGACACCCACAGGGAGACCAGCTTCCTTAATCGACTCACTTGTTACATAGCCTTTGCCTGCACGTACATGCAGCTCAGCCTTGAACCGTCCGCCTGCACCAACTGTGCAGATGACTTGATCAGGGTCGAGGACACGCAGTGAACCATCAGCTTCAATATCCGACCCAGTCACCACTTTCGGGCCGACCACGTCAATTGTCGCTACTTTTTCAGTTTCACCATCCAACCAAACGCCCAAAGCCTTAAGGTTCAGGACGATTTCAGTCACATCTTCTGCGACATCGGGAACGGTTGAAAACTCGTGTTCGACGCCTTCAATTTTAAGACCGACGACAGCGGCACCCTGCAAAGACGACAACAGTACACGTCGTAATGCATTTCCGAGCGTCGTTCCAAAGCCGCGCTCGAGGGGCTTCGCGATAAAACGACCGAACACAGGGGTGACATCTTCTCTTTCAATAAACTGTGGCTTTACAAGCGCTTTCCAGTTGCTCTGCATCAATTACCCCGTCTAGATTCCAAACGAACGCACATGCATGTGCGCTACGTGTTACTTAGAGTAAAGCTCGACGACCATCTGCTCACGCGCAGGGACCGAAATGTCCTCACGTGCGGGCTTTGCAAGAACCTCTCCAGTGAAACTGGAGTGATCCCACTTCAACCAAGCCGGAGCTCCATGCCCTTCACGCTTCGTTGATTCGAGAGCTGCCAATACGGGCGCCATGTTACGGCTTGCTTCAGCCAATGTCACCTTATCGCCGACCTTCAAAACAGCCGACGGGATGTTGAGTCGCTTGCCGTTGACCAGAATGTGGTTGTGACGAACAACCTGGCGCGCGCCATTACGGCTTGCAGCGAGGCCAAGACGATAAACAACTGAATCCAAACGAAGCTCAAGACCCTGAAGGAGGAGCTCGCCTGTTTTACCTTTTCTCTGAGCAGCCTTTTCGAACATGCCGCGGAATTGCTTCTCAAGAATTCCGTAAACACGACGAAGCTTTTGCTTCTCACGCAACTGGTTGCCGTAGTCGGACAGTTTTGTACGACGCGCACCATGCTGACCAGGAGCGGACTTGCGCTTATCAACAGCGCACTTATCTGTGTAGCACCGATCGCCCTTCAGATAGAGCTTAACGCTCTCTCGGCGACACAATCTGCAGCTTGGACCAATATAACGAGCCACGGTTAAATCTCCAATTCAATTAGACGCGACGACGCTTCGGAGGACGGCAACCGTTGTGTGGAACGGGTGTTTCATCCTTAATCAGCGTGACCTTCATACCTGTTGCAGAAATTGCACGGATTGCAGACTCACGTCCTGAACCAGGACCGGTCACAATCACAGAGCAAGAGCGCATACCGCTCTCCATCGCCTTACGAGCTGCATCTTCGGCTGCCATCTGAGCGGCAAACGGAGTGCTGCGACGTGAGCCCTTAAAGCCTTTGCTACCCGAGCTTGACCAGGTGACAACGTCACCATTGACGTCTGCAAAGGTTACGATTGTGTTATTGAAACTCGCCGAAATCGTCGCGATTCCGACTGGAACATTGCGCTTAACACGCTTCTTTTTGCTGACAACAGCCTTGTTCATACTTCACTCACTTCAGCTGGCGATTATTTCTTCTTATTAGCAACGGTCTTTTTTGGACCCTTGCGTGTACGCGCGTTCGTCTTCGTTCTCTGCCCACGAGCTGGAAGCCCGCGACGATGACGGAGACCACGATAGCAACCAAGATCCATCAAACGTTTTACGTTTGTTTGAACCATACGTCGCAAATCGCCTTCAACCGTAAGACTTCCGTCGATTGCTTTACGGATCTGGTTGACTTGATCGTCAGTCAGTTCCTGAGCACGGATGTCACGATTAATAGAAAGGCTGTCAAGAAGCTTTTGCGCTGTCTTGCGACCAATCCCAAAAATATAAGTCAGAGAAATCTCAATCCGCTTGTTGCGCGGAATATCTACACCGGCAATACGTGCCACGGAATACCCCCAAAAAGCCTTAACCTTGGCGTTGCTTATGTTTCTTGATAGAGCAAATCACCCGAACAATACCCTCTCGACGAATGACCTTGCATTTGTCGCAGATAGGTTTAACGCTCGCACGAACCTTCATAACTACCTCGCATAACGTACAAACTTACTTCGCGCGGAAAACAATCCGACCGCGTTGGAGATCGTAAGGACTCAACTCCACCTTGACCCTGTCGCCAGGGAGAATGTTGATGAAATTCATCCTCATCTTTCCAGACACATGAGCCAGAACAATATGCCCACTCTCAAGCTCTACCCGAAACATATTGTTCGGAAGCTTTTCTGAGACAGTACCTTCCACCTCAATTCGATCATCACGTTCCATACACATCCCACCAATGACCGAAGTCTGATGCGCCAAGTCGCTAACGCAAAATTAGCGAGCAGGCAACAGTTCACTTCAGTTTTTTCGTTATGACAGCACCAACATCCAAATAAACCAACTCAGGGTCCTGGTGCGCGTTTAAGCGGAACAGCAAACCCATCTCATGGTAACAACCGGAAATTGGAGCAGTTTCCTTTTCATACACGCCAAGACGCTTTGCGACCGAAGCCGGTTCGTCGTCTATTCTGCGTGCATAAGAATCTGTCGCACCACAGGAATTGCAGGACGAGGGGGCTAAACCCTCGGCATTCCCTGACGCGACCGCCGAACACTTCTGACAAGTCCAGCGATTACTCAATCTCGCGATGAGAACATCTTTGGAAACCTCAAAATCAATTGCCGCGTCGACTTTGAGATTCATCTTGAGAAGTACTTCGTCCAAAATCCGGACCTGACTCAAATTACGCGGAACACCATCTAGCAAAAGAATTTTTCTTCCTGCTTCTTTTGCTCTGACAAGAGATCCCGCAAAACATTCAAAGAGAGTGGTATCGTCAACCAACGATCCCGACTCAACTATTGACCTGACCTTCAGACCCAAACTTGAGCCTGATTTAATTTCTTCGCGAAGCAGAGCACCTGTAGATATATGGGCTGCGCCGAGTCGATTTGCGACTAGCGAAGCCTGCGTACCTTTGCCCGCCCCGGGTGCACCCAACAGCACAAAAACTTTCACGTTGGGCTCCGTTCAGTTGCTGGACCGAACTTCGGATCGCCTGAGTCATCTTTACCCGAGAAAAGTAAAGAGTCGTAACGCTGAGTCGCGAGCTGTGCGCTCACCTGCCGAACAGTTTCGAGGGCCACGCCTACCACGATCAATAAGCTTGTTCCGCCGACAAACAACTGCTCAGAAAAACCCCCGGTCACTACTTGTGGTACCAAGCAGACCAAATTCATATAGAGAGCGCCTGCAAGCGTCAGCCTGGTCACAACCATATCCAACGCTTCAGCGGTCTCAGTACCAGGTCTGATTCCTGGGATATACGCATTCTGTTTCTTAAGATTTTCTGCGATATCGTCGGGTTTAAATGTTATCGAAGTATAAAAATAGCAGAAGAACAAAACCAATAGAGCGAACAGCACATTGTGGAGCCACTGGTTTGGAAAAAGCGCAGAAATCCAAGGACTTTCCGACTTGCCGAAAAAACCACCGAATGAAAGCGGAACAGCCAAGATAGTACTGCCAAAAATAGCAGGAATAACCCCAGACATGTTCACTTTGAGTGGCAAATGCGTGGATTGCCCCGACATGACACGGTTTCCAACCAACCGCTTCGCGTAATGCACTGCGATCTTGCGATAGCTCTGTTCAATGAACGAGATACCAAACACCGTTGCTACAAGAAAAACACCAAAGCCTAGAGCAGTGACCACGGTCATGCTGTTGTCTTTGAGAGATTCAACAACTTTTCCAACTCCGCTTGGGAAGTATGCAACGATGCCTGCAAAAATGATCAGAGATGTTCCATTGCCGATTCCCTTTTCCGTGATCTGCTCTCCAAGCCACATCACAAAACAAGTGCCGGCTGTAAGAAGCAAAGACGCCAGAATTCGGAAAGACATGCCAGGATCAAGGACCGCAGCACCGGCAATTGTATCTGGCGCGCTCTCAAGAGCGGTTGCTGCAAGATAACCCTGAAGCACAGCAATGAGAACGGCAAGAGTTCTTGTAATTCTATTAATTTTCTGCCGTCCTACTCCACCTTCTTTCTGCAGTTGTTCAAGCGAAGGAACGACTACAGTCATCAACTGAATGATGATGCTGGCAGAGATGTACGGCATGATGCCGAGAGCAAAAATCGAAAACTGATTCAGAGCCCCACCTGAAAACATGTTTAACATTTTCAGGAGGCCGCCGGAGTTTTGGCTAGCAAGTGCCACAAGCGCCTTGGCATTCACACCCGGAGTCGGAATATGCACACCCAATCTAAAAACCATCAAAGCCAAAAGAGTAAAAGCTACTCTTTTCAACAATAAGTTCTCACCGCTCTCATCGGCAAGTGCCATCGCGTCCTTACTCCTCAATCTTCACGCCTGCGGCGCCAAGTTTTTCCCGTGTAGTCCCTGACACGCGAATTGATTTAACGACCTTCAACGATTTTGGTACATCGCCGACGGACAACAATTTCACAACGGCTTTATTACCGCCGATGGTCGTGCCGTCAAGCACACCAGCTTCAATATAAGGCTCAACGTCGCGCAGATTCAAAGCAAACACTTCGATCGCGTGAACATTGGTAAATCCGCGCTTAGGCAAACGGCGATACAAAGGAGTCTGACCACCTTCGAATCCAGGCCGAATTCCACCACCAGCGCGAGCTGTTTGACCCTTGCCACCACGGCCACCCGTTTTTCCAAGACCACTTCCTGGTCCGCGGCCGAGACGACGTCTGTCTTTGGTAGCGCCATCATTCGGGCGCAAATCTTGCATTCTCACAAACCACCTCTTACTCAGCAGGTTCTACTTTGACCCACTGGATGACCTTGTTGACCTGACCCAGAATGGGGTTGAGATTTGGCAAAACGCGAGACTGGCCGATCTTCTTCAGACCTAATGACACCAGAGTACGCTTTTGAGTCTCAGAACGCCCAGCAACACTTCTCAGCAAAGTTACTTTAATATTTTTAGAATTAAGGCTGTTCATGCCTAACCTCATTTACGCGCGTTGACGTATTCTTCACGTGTTGTCAGCTGACGCAGTCCTGAAAATGTTGCTTTAACAACGTTGTGAGGATTGCGGCTTCCTTGAATCTTAGCCATCAGGTTCGGAATTCCGGCAAGCTCAGCGATTGCACGCACAGCACTACCAGCAACAATTCCTGTACCATCTGGAGCTGGACTCATGAGGAGCTTACTCGCTCCAAATTTCGCCTGAACCATGAATGGAATAGTTTGATTTTCGAGTGGAACACTCACCAAAGACTTTTTCGCCTGAGCGACTGCCTTACGAACAGCCTCGGGTACTTCGCCAGCTTTACCAAGGCCAAAACCTACGGTGCCTTCGCGATCGCCGACGACAACAAGAGCTGAAAAGCTCATGCGACGTCCACCCTTAACCGTCTTGGACACGCGGGCAACACTGACCACGCGATCTTCAAAACGATCTTTCTTTTCTTCAGTTCTCACCTGCATGACCTACTCCTTGACCTTCCTTAGAATTTCAAACCAGATTCACGTGCAGAGTCCGCAAGAACCTGGACGCGGCCGTGGTAGCTAAACCCGTTGCGATCAAAGACAACCTCAGTGAGGCCAATCTTCATCGCTCTTTCTGCGATAGTTGCTCCAACTTTCTTGGCCATTTCCTTACCACGCAAACCGGTGGTTCGGATCGATGTTTCAAAAGAGGTGGCCGACGCCAAAACCTTTTGGGCATTGTCATCGATCAACTGCACTTGGATGTGCCGAGCGCTTCTGAAAATACATAGGCGTGGCCGGCTGAGGTCAGCCAAGCGACGACGCCAAAAGCGCATCTTTCGAAGCTCACGCACACGACGCCTGTTCACAACACGATACATAAAGTTCTCCTCGAGGCCTGCTCACATACAGGCCCACACATTTACGTTCACTTCTTACCGGAAGATTTACCGACCTTGGTTACAATCACTTCACCAACGTATCGGATTCCCTTGCCATGATAAGGCTCCGGTTCACGCACAGCACGAACTTGTGCTGCAACACGCCCTACGAGCTCTTTATCTGGACCAGCAACAACAACTTTACCAGCCTTATCGACATCGAAAGCTACACCAGCAGGTGGAACCATACTCACTGGGTGAGAATAACCAACTGTCAGCGTGAGGTTCTTCCCAGCCATCGCAGCGCGGTAACCAGTACCCACGAGCTCAAGCTGACGCGAAAAACCAGTTGTTACACCCTCGACCATATTCGCGAGGAGAGTTCTGTAGAGGCCCCAGAAATTGGCGCCATCTTCAATCGCGGGTTGAACAGCAATCTCAGCGCCAGTTTGGCTGAGATTGATTCGGCCGAAAGTATCGCGCTTCAAAGCACCCTTCGGTCCATTTACTTCGAGAACGGGGCCGTTCAATTTGACGGTCACTCCGTTCGGAATCTTAATAGGCTGTTTGCCAATTCTTGACATAAATCACTCTCACTTCCTGCGGCTTCAGATCACCAAACCTGAGCCAATACTTCACCGCCAACCTTCTCTGCACGTGCAGTAACGTCAGTCATGACGCCCTTTGGTGTAGAGAGAATTGCGAGACCCAATCCAGCGCGCACAGGCTTAAGCTTGGCAACGCTGGAGTAAACACGGCAGCCTGGCTTCGAAATTCGGGACAAGCCGCGAATCGCAGGAGCTCCAGATTCGCTGTACTTGACCGCGATCTTGATCTTTCCTTGGCCATTATCACGAATCAAACGAAAACCGCGGATGAATCCTTCAGCTTCGAGAATTTTCGTGACATCGACTTTCAACTTGCTCGCAGGAACAACCGCATAACGGAGTCCGGCACGACTCGCGTTACGTACGCGAGTCAACATGTCTGCAATAGGATCTGTTGTATTCATATCAATTCACCTCACCAGCTGGCCTTGATCATGCCTGGAATCTGGCCATTGAGCGCCAGCTTTCTCAAACACAAACGGCAAACACCGAAATCACGGTAGAAAGCTCTAGCACGTCCACATTGGCCGCAACGGTTGTGCGCGCGCGTGGAGAACTTGGGTTTCTTATTCGCTTTATTGATCATTGCTAAGCGTGCCATCGTTCAAACCTCACTTACGGAATGGCATGTCGAGAAGTCCGAGCAGCTCGCGCGCGGCTTCATCGGTCTTCGCAGACGTAACGATTGTGATACTCAGGCCACGGGATTTGTCGACCTTGTCAGCCTCTATTTCAGGGAAGATAATTTGCTCGCGGAGCCCCAACGAGTAGTTACCACGCCCATCAAAACTATTGAGGGAGATGCCACGGAAGTCACGAACTCGCGGAAGAGCAACATTCACGAGACGATCATAAAATTCAAACATTCTTTCGCGACGCAGCGTTACAGATGCGCCGATAGGCATACCTGCGCGCAACTTAAATGACGCGATGGATTTCTTCGCGCGAGTGATCTGAGGTTTTTGGCCTGTGATCATTTCGAGCTCGGCAGCTGCATATTCCAGCGCCTTAATATTTTGAGTTGCTTCGCCTTGGCAAGTATTGACAACAATCTTCACGAGCTTTGGAAGCTCCATGGGATTTGTGTCTTTGTGACGCTGCTTGAGCTCCGGAAGGACGCTCTCACTGAACTTAACTTGGTAGCGAGGCTTCGCTCCCTTAACGTGCTCTCCGCGTGCCACGGTGGCCGCTGCGTCAGCACCTTTCTTGCCGCCAGCTTTCTTAGCTGGTGCGTTCTTATCGGTAGCCATAATTACAAGACCTCCGGAGCGAGACTGACGATTTTGCCACAGTTACGAGCACGAAGTTCGCGCGCGACTGGTCCGAAAATACGCGTACCAATTGGCTCGCGCTCATTCTTCATGATTTTCACAAGTACAGCTGCATTTTCATCAAAGCGAATACTCGAGCCATCAGCGCGCGAGACTTCTTTTCTGCATCTGACTAGGATGGCCTTGTGAACTTCACCTTTCTTCACACGGCCTCCCGGCACAGCATCTCTGACCGAAACGACGACTAGGTCACCAACGCGAGCGTAACGGCGGTGAGAACCGCCCATGACGCGGATTACGTTGAGTGATCGCGCTCCGCTATTATCAGCTGCTACCAGGATGGATTCCGGTTGAATCACGATACACCTCTCAAAATTCTCAACGATTAAATTACGGAAACGACTTTCCAGCTCTTTGTCTTCGAAATACGGCGGCAAGGAAGAATCATCACTTCTTTACCAACCAAAACCTTCGCTTCACTAGCATCAACGTGCAGCGAAATCTCGCGTTGAAGACGTTTGCCATAGCGAGGAGCCACGACCACGCGTGGAACTTCAACTTTGGCCGTCTTGCCGTCCTTGGAGAGTCCGACAACGCGAGCTCTCACAGGGTTCTTCGTCACTTTATCTGTTGTTGTCACGGCCTACTCCTCACTTCTTCTTTTGGATGGCACTTGCTGTGCGGCCCAACGCGCGAATTTCGCGGCGGAGCTGAACAGGACCTTTGCCAGACTGGATCATGCTGGGATCAAGTGACACGCGAAACTTCACGAGTTCACTTGCCAGCTCTTTTCTGCGAGCAGCAGCATCAGCGGCAGAAACAGTTTCTTTTGATTTCTTCGAGCTCATTAGACCTCCCAAACTTTCGCAGCACGCGAGACAACTCGCGTTTTGAACGGGAGCTTCGCTGCAGCAAGCGCAAAAGCTTCTTGCGCTAGATTTTCAGGAATACCCTGAATTTCAAAAACAACGCGTCCCGCACGAATCGGAGCAACCCAGTGATCCAAGCCACCTTTACCGGATCCCATTCGGGTTTCAGCCGGCTTCTTAGTGATTGGCTTATCGGGGAAAACCCGAATCCACACCTTACCACCACGCTTAATGTGTCGAGTCAAGGCAATTCGACTTGCTTCGATCTGTCGAGAGCTCAACTTTCCAGGCTCAACAGCCTGGAGAGCGTAATCGCCGAAGTCGACGGTGTTACAGCGATCCGCAACACCCTTAATACGTCCCTTGTGGGACTTACGAAATTTAACTTTCTTTGGAGCCAACATTGTGCATCACTCCTCATTCGAGCGAGGCGTACGGCTTTCCTTGCCTGGAACAGCCTTGCCAAAGATTTCACTTTTAAAAATCCACACCTTAACGCCGATAAGACCGAACGTGGTGAGGGCTTCTGCAGTTGCGTAATCAATGTCCGCACGGAGTGTATGAAGCGGCACGCGGCCTTCCATATACCACTCTGTACGAGCCATTTCCGCGCCATTGAGTCGACCGGAAACGCGAACCTTGATGCCTTTAGCGCCTGCCTTCATTGCTGACTGCATGACTTTTCGCATCGCACGGCGGAAGGAAATGCGTTTCTCAAGCTGCTGAGCAACATTGAGTGCGCTCCACTGTGCATTGGTATCGGCATTCTTCACTTCGAAGATGTCGACCTTTATCGCGCGCTCGGGCTGCTTCAACAGACTCTTAATTTCGTCTCTCAAAGTTTCAATGCCCTTGCCTTGCTTACCGATAATTCGTCCAGGCTTAGCTGTGTAGATTTTAACAAGCAGTTGCTTTGCAGCACGCTCAATCTCAATCTTTGACACACCCGCAACATCAACGGAGCCGTACTTTTTCGTAATAAACTTACGAACGTTCAGATCTTCGTTAAGATAGCGCGCGAAATCGCGCTGACTGTACCACCGGGAATCCCATGTCTTGTTGATTCCCAAACGCAATCCAATTGGATTTACTTTTTGTCCCACTGCAAATCCCCTCTCAACCAAGTGCCAAGCGCACTGTTAGGTGCGAAGTCTTCTTTACAACAGGCGATGCACGGCCTTGTGCCCGAGGCATAAAAGTCGTACGGCGCGGACCTTCGTTCACCACCAAGTCAGCCACAACCGCGTTGGATGCAAGCTCTTTTGGGAGCTGCGCCATCGCAGATTTAATTAATTTAATAGTTGCCACCGATCCTGCGCGACGTTCAGCGCTCAGAAGTGCAACAGCAGCAGCTGCAGTTTTGCCCTTAACCAAAGGGCGAAGCAGTCGCGCTTTGCGGGGTGTGCACCGTGCAGCGTAATGCGTAGCTTTCGCGTTCATATCACTCCCCTCACTTCTTCTTCG
Organism: uncultured Silvanigrella sp.; assembly: GCA_903933385.1. Classification (GTDB taxonomy): domain Bacteria; phylum Bdellovibrionota_B; class Oligoflexia; order Silvanigrellales; family Silvanigrellaceae; genus RFOM01. Next base: position 15,241 of record CAIZJW010000267.1, read on the forward strand.
CTGCCTTCTTATCGGCACCATGACCGAAGAAGGTCCGAGTTGGCGCAAACTCACCGAGCTTGTGTCCAACCATGTTTTCATTAACGTAAACAGGAACGAACTTCTTGCCGTTGTGCACGGCGAAAGTCAAACCAACAAAATCTGGAACGATTGTCGAGCGTCGGCTCCAGGTCTTGATGACCTTACCTGCGCCCTTATTCTTCTCAGCCGCCTTCACGAGGTAGCCATCGACAAATGGTCCCTTTTTTAACGAACGTGGCATAAATCAAACCCCTCTTACTTCTTCTTGCGGCGACTGATGATGAATTTGTCACTCGGACGAGCCGTGCGGCGAGTTTTGTAACCCTTGGCCAGCTGGCCCCATGGCGAACATGGATGGCGACCACCTGAAGTGCGACCTTCGCCACCACCCATGGGGTGATCGACCGGGTTCATCGCAACACCACGAACCGAAGGACGTATACCCTTCCAACGAGCGCGGCCGGCTTTACCCAGCGAAACGTTCATGTGGTCGGAGTTTGATACGGTACCGATCGTCGCATAGCAGTTCTCAGGAATCATGCGTAATTCGCCTGAAGGCATACGAACCTGAGCATAATTTTCAATACGACCGACGAGGGTCGCTGAACCACCGGCACTGCGGACGAGCTTCGCCCCTGCGCCAGGCTTCAGTTCTACACTGTGGATGGCAGTACCAGCAGGAATCTTGCGCATTGGCAAGCTGTTTCCTGGCTTGATGTCTGCTTCTTCTGAATTCATGATTTTCGTACCAACAGTCACACCGTTGGTCGCAAGGTGGTAGCGACGATCGCCATCCTTGTACTGAACGAGTGAAATAAACGCTGTACGATTGGGATCGTACTCAACGCTCGTAACAACGCCTTCAATATTGCGGCGTGTGCGTTTCCAATCGATCACTCGATACTTGCGTTTGTTTCCGCCGCCCTTGTGGCGCACAACGATACGACCGTTGTTGTTGCGTCCTGCCTTCTTTGGCAGCGCTTCCAACAAGCCCTTGTAAGGCTCGCTCGTTGTCAAAACTTCGCGGTACTTGATATAGCTCTGGAACCGCGTGGTGGCCGTGTAAGGCCGCATCTGACGAATTGCCATAAACCTCTCCTAATGGCGCGATAGCGAGGTAATTATCCGCGCCTCCTGTTGATTACTTTCCTTGCTCAGCCGCTTCACCGACCAAACCAGCCACTGGCAGAGTTTGACCTTCTTTCAACCGAACATATGCCTTCTTAAAGTTTGGAGCCTTCACAGTCACAGGACCAGCAGACTTGCTGCGAGCCTTGCGTGCAATACGGCCACGAACGATTGCGGTGTTCACATCAAGAACATCAACACCGAAAACGCTTTTGACAGCCTTGCTGACGTCAGCCTTGGTAGCCTTCTTCGCTACTTTAAGTGCGAAGACATTTTGAGCAGAAAGCGTCACCGCTTTCTCACTCAGAATAGAACCGAGAATCACGAGATCAGAACGCATCTCTCACCCCTTTACTTTGTGAGACGGCGAGAGAGGATTTCCATCGCCTCTCCAGTCGCGACAAGTTTACGGCTCTCGACGATATCAAGAGCTGTGACTTGTTCTGGTTTAACGAGCACTACGCCGCGGATATTACGAATCGCGCGCAGCGTGGTTTCCGATGGATTGGAAAGACAAACCAAAACCTTGCCGTAGTTTTCATCGATTGGCTTGAAAAACTTATAAGCGTCTTTGGTTTTGCCAGATGGAATTTCAAGAGCACCCGTGAAAACCTTGCCTGCCTTAACTCGATGAGCAAGAGCAATTTGCAAAGCAACGATAGCCATCTTGGTTGGGATAGACTCACGATAATCGCGAGCCTTTGGACCATGAGCCACACCACCACCAACGTGGAGAGGAGAGACAAATGAACCGCGACGTGCGCTACCTGTTTTTTTCTGTTTGAATGGTTTCTTGCCAGTTGAAGTGACCATCGCGCGAGTCTTAACGCCGACGGTACCCTGGCGACGGTTCGCGCGGTAAGCCTTGACAACCTGCCAAAGTGTGCCTTCGTTTTTCTCAGCACCTTCCGCTAACCAACTTGGTAATGTGTTTACTTGTGACAACATCTCAGTATTCCTCACTCGCCTAATTAAATGAATACGAGGCCGCCGCGAGGTCCAGGCACGCCACCGACAACAGCAAGAATTGACTCCTCGCTGGACCAGTACGCAACTTCAACCTTACGCAGGGTGACTTGTGCATCGCCATGATGACCGGGCAGGCGCTTACCCTTTGGTGTACGACCTGGTTCGGTACGCATACCAACTGATCCCGGTGCACGATGAAAACGGCTACCATGGCTCGCAGGACCACCAGCAAAACCGTGACGAGTCACAGCATCCTGGAAACCTTTACCCTTGGAGATTCCGGTCAGTTTAAGAAGTTGGCCTGCATTGAGATTAGGCGAGGTAACTGTTGAGCCAACTGGAAAGTCGGCCGCATTGTCTACAGTCCATCCACGAGTGGTCTTCTTTTTCACGCCGGTGTCGTATTCAACAACAACAAGCGTGCTCCCATCATGGAGACTTTCGTGACGAACAACCTTAGCAGGTTGAAGGCGAAGGACAGTGACGCCCTGAGCCTCTCCAGCTTCAGTAAATGCACTGGTCATACCGACCTTAATAAATGCATTACGAATCATATGACTTCCCTCGGACTGGATGCGAGCAATTCGCAGCGCCAGTTTGTAAAAGAACACATCGCTTTAAAGCGATGTGCCCGCGTTAGTAGAGATTGATCTCAACGTCAACACCAGCGGCAAGGTCGAGCTTCATGAGAGCATCGACTGTTTGCTGCTTTGGCTCGAGAAGATCGATCAGACGACGGTGCGTTCTGATTTCGAACTGTTCACGGGATTTTTTATCCACGTGAGGCGAGCGCAAAACAGTGTAACGGTTGATGATAGTAGGCATTGGGACTGGACCAGCGACACGCGCACCAGTTCCTTTTGCTTTGTTAATAATTTGGGTAACGCTTTGATCGACAAGCGCTACATCATATCCCTTAAGACGAATCCGAATTTTTTGGCTTTCCATCTAGACATCTCCAAGCATGGGCCTCGACCCATATCCAACAGCTAAATCATTGTCAAGCAACTCTTTAAAAATAGACGCCACGCGAACTTCTTGAATAAAAAAAACCCCGAGCTTTTCGCCCAGGGCCTTTCAAAAACCGATGAAGTCCAGAGACTTATCGATAATTGTGTGCATGACCGCCCAAACGCGCAACCATTGAGGGCGTAGAAGCCTCAATGATGGCTTCTGCGTCGAGAGTTTGGCCTTCTACGAACATGTCAACATGCTTGTAGAGTGCCACACCTGTACCCGCAGGAATCAAACGACCCATAATTACGTTTTCTTTCAGACCACGAAGGAGGTCGACTCGCCCAGACAGAGATGCCTCGGTAAGAACTTTAGTCGTTTCCTGGAACGAGGCCGCCGAAATAAACGATTCTGTCGAGGATGCAGCTCGCGCAATTCCAAGAAGAAGCGGCTCTGCCACTGCTGGCCGGGCCCCACGAGCCACTGCAAGTTCATTTTGCTCTTCAAAAGTCCATTTCTCGACCTGAGCAGCAGGAAGAAACTCTGTATCTCCTGGATCCTTGATTTTTACGCGACGCAGCATCTGCTTGACGATAATTTCGATGTGCTTGTCATCGATTGGCACGCCTTGAAGCTTATAAACAGCCTGAATTTCGGAGACCAAGTAGCTTGCCAACGCTTTCTCGCCCAAAACCCTCAAAATATCGTGCGGGTTCAACGAACCATCAACAAGAGGCTCACCAGCGCGAATAAAGTCTCCCTCGGTCACAACAACGTGCCGGCCCTTGGGAATCAAATATTCTTTGTGATCGCCAATCTCAGGCTTCACAACCACACAGCGCTTGCCCTTCGTATCTTTGCCGAAGCTAACATAGCCATCGATTTCCGAGATGATTGCAAAAGTCCGACGTTTCTGAGCCAAGAAAAGCTCAGCAACGCGTGGCAAACCACCCGTAATGTCGCGAGTCTTAGCTTGTTCACGAGGAATCTTAGAAAGAATGTCGCCAGGGAAGACTGCTTCGCCATCGGCAAACATGACTGTTGCACCGCTAGGAAGCAGATACTTCGCATCTCGAGTCTGCGAAATTTTAACTGCGGTCCCGGTCGAGTCTGTTACAAGAAGTGCAGGCTTAACCTTCGCATCACGTGTTTCAAGAATAACGCGACGTGAAATACCCGTCGTTTCCTCTTGACGCTCTTCGAAGGAAATCCCTTCTTCCATGTCAGAGTAGCGAACTTTACCGGCTACTTCCGCAACGATCACGACAGAGTGAGGATCCCATTCTATCAACTGATCGCCCACCGCAACAGCTTGTCCATCTTTGACTAAAACCCTCGAACCATAGGGAATCGAGTGACGGTCGCGTTCGTTACCATCGAGGTCATAAACAACGACTTCACCATTTCGACCCATGGCACGGAACCAGTTCTGATCTTTGCCCTTCTCCTTACCACGTACGAGGTTGGAGTTGAGAAGTTTAACTGTTCCTTCAACTTTGGCTTCATGAGACGACTGCTGAGCCTGTGTCGACGCCGCACCACCTTGGTGGAATGTACGCATTGTAAGCTGCGTGCCGGGCTCACCGATTGATTGAGCAGCAATAACGCCTGCAGCTTCACCGACGTTCACAAGGTTGCCCGTTGCGAGATCTCGCCCATAGCATTTTGCACAAACACCACGACGCGTGCGGCACGTCAAAACTGAACGCACCTTAACGCGGTCAATCTTAGCTGCTTCAAGCTTGATGTTGACTTCTTCAGACATCTCTTCGTTTGCACGAACAATGACTTCACCTGTTGTGCGGTTTTTTACGTCCTCGAGAGAAGTACGCCCCAGAATTCGGTTGCCCAATTTCTGAATAACTTCACCGCCATCAATCACCGGCGTCATTTCGATGCCGTCCATTGTTCCACAATCGTATTCAGAAACGATTGTGTCCTGAGCAACGTCGACCAACTGACGAGTCAAGTAACCAGATGAAGCCGTCTTGAGAGCTGTATCGGCTAGACCCTTACGAGCACCGTGCGTGTTAATGAAGTACTGCAACACCGTCAAACCTTCACGAAGGTTTGCTGTAATTGGAGTCTCAATAATTTCACCCGTGGCTTTGGCCATGAGTCCTCTCATACCAGCAAGCTGTCGCATCTGCGATTTGCTACCGCGGGCACCCGAATCGGCCATCATGAAAAGCGAGTTGAAGGACGGAATGACTGTGTCCTTGCCCTTTTCGTCTTTCACAACCTGAGTCGAGATTTGCTTGAACATGTATTCAGCAATGCTGTCCTGAACTCGGGACCAAATATCGATGACCTTATTGTGACGCTCACCTTCGGTAATAAGACCTTGGTTATATTCCTCGTGAACCGTCCGCACATCTTCATGCGCAGTATTCAGAAGGGCAGCCTTTTCCTCGGGAATCACCATGTCCTTGATAGAAATAGAGATACCAGCCTGAGTTGCGTGGCGATAACCCAATTCGCGCAAAGCATCAGCCAACAAGACAGTGTCTTTGGCTCCGCACAAACGGTAGGTTTCATTTACGAGTGCAGACAAACTCTTCTTATCCATTGCTTTGTTATATTTTTCAAAGAATGGAACTCGACGTGGGACAACTTCGCGAAGAATGACACGACCGACAGTTGTTTGCGTGAGAGACGTATCCCTATTGGACGCCCGCACGTAAACGCGTGAGTGAAGATCGATACGTCCGTGATCATAAGCAACACGAACCTCCGACAGGTCGGAGAACTTCATCCCGCTGCCTTTTGCTCCAACATTTTCACGGGTCAGATAGTAGAGACCGAGAACGATGTCTTTGGTGGGCTCAATAATCGGAGTACCATGCTGAGGCGAAAGAATGTTGTTCGTAGACATCATCAAGACCCGCGCTTCAATTTGCGCTTCGAGACTCAATGGCACGTGAACGCACATGGTATCGCCGTCGAAGTCCGCGTTAAACGCCTGACAAACGAGTGGATGAAGTTGAAGAGCTTTGCCCTCAACAAGAACAGGCTCAAAGCCCTGAATACCAAGACGGTGAAGTGTTGGCGCTCGGTTGAGCAGCACCGGGTGCTCTTTCGTTACTTCTTCCAAGAGGTCCCAAACTTCTGGACGCTCTTTTTCAACCATCTTCTTCGCACTCTTAATCGTGGATACAAAGCCACGCTCTTCGAGCTTATTGAAGAGGAAAGGCTTAAACATCTCAAGCGCCATTAATTTTGGCAAACCACATTGATGCAACTTGAGCTCTGGACCAGACACAATGACGGAACGGCCAGAGTAGTCGACGCGTTTTCCGAGAAGGTTCTGACGGAAACGTCCATTTTTTCCCTTAAGCATATCTGACAGGGAGCGCAAAGGACGCTTGTTAGGACCAGTGAAGGTTTTGCCACGACGACCGTTGTCGAAAAGTGCATCAACTGCTTCCTGGAGCATTCGCCTTTCGTTGCGAACGATAATGTCAGGAGCGTTTAATTCGCCCAACCGCAGAAGACGGTTGTTGCGATTGATGACTCGGCGATAAAGGTCGTTGAGATCCGAGGTTGCAAAGCGTCCACCGTCCAGCGGCACCAAGGGGCGAAGGTCGGGAGGAAGCACGGGAATTACGTTGAGCATCATCCACTCAACGCTATTGTCGCTTGTCATGAAAGCGCCCACAACCTTCAAACGCTTAATCAATTTCTTGGTTTGCGCCTCAGAAGTTGTGTTCTTAAGTGCTTCACGCAGTTGATTTGCCAATTCAAAGACGTCGATGCGTTGTAGCATGTTCATGATGGCATCAGCGCCAATGCTGACCTGGAACGTATTGTTGCCGTACTGACGCAGTGCCGACTGGTATTTATCCTCACTCAAAAGCTCGTGCTTTTTGAGGTCGGTCTCTTTCGGATCGAGAACGATATAAGATTCACAGTAGAGAATCTTTTCAAGATCTTTGAGAGAGAGGTCTACGACTGCGCCAATACGCGAAGGCAGACATTTCAAAAACCAGATATGTGCGACAGGAGACGCCAAGTTGATGTGACCAAGACGTTCACGGCGAACTTTACTTTCAATGACCTCAACACCGCACTTTTCACAAACCGTGCCGCGATGTTTCTTTCTCTTATACTTTCCGCAAATACACTCGAAGTCGCGCACAGGACCGAAGATCTTGCCGCAGAACAAGCCATCTCGTTCAGGCTTGAATGTACGGTAGTTGATTGTTTCTGGCTTTTTTACTTCACCAAATGACCAACTGCGAATTCGTTCAGGTGAAGCAAGACCGATTTTCACAGCCGTGAAATCAAGCGGGTCAACGGGCTTTTCAAAGAAGCTGTACGCAGTTCTAAGATTATCGTTCATTTTTTGCTCCTAGAGGCGATGGATTCTTCAAACACATGCAGAACAGAGGCAAAATCAAGGATTCTCTCTCTGTTCACGCTGAAGGTCTTCATGGCTGACCTCCTCGCCTTCTCTGATCAATTTCACGTCTAGTGCGAGCGACTGCATTTCCTTAACCAAGACGTTAAACGACTCAGGCAAGCCGGGCAGCATCATGTTTTCGCCCTTCACCACAGCCTCATACATCTTAGTTCGACCAACGATATCGTCAGACTTAACTGTCAGGAACTCCTGCAGAGTGTAAGCGGCACCGTATGCCTCCATTGCCCACACTTCCATTTCACCCAAGCGTTGGCCACCAAATTGCGCCTTACCGCCGAGAGGCTGTTGGGTCACAAGACTATATGGTCCAATGGAGCGCGCGTGAATTTTCTCATCAACCAAATGGTGAAGTTTGAGAATATACATCACGCCAACGGTGACAGGGCGGTCAAATTTATCGCCTGTACGGCCATCGTATAGCTCAACTTGTCCCGACTCAGGCAAACCGGCGAGTTTGAGATAATCAAACACTTCGCGTTCTTCCGCGCCATCGAACACGGGGTTCGAGAGCGTCACACCTTCACGATATTTACGCACAAATTGGCGTAGCTCGTCGTTGCTGCAGCTCTTGATGAAGCCACGAACGCCTTCATCGTCCCAAACTTTGAGCAAGTAAGCCTCGAGCTCAGCACGCGGAGCAGCCTTGTCCATCATCTCGTTGATTTTTTCACCAATGCCACGAGCAGCCCAACCGAAGTGGGTTTCCATGACCTGGCCAATGTTCATACGTGAAGGAACACCAAGTGGGCTCAAAATAATGTCCACAGGCGTTCCATTTTCCATGAATGGCAAATCTTCCTGAGGAACGATCTTGGAGATGACTCCCTTGTTTCCATGTCGACCGGCAAGCTTATCGCCGACTTGAAGGCGACGCTTAATTGCGACATAGACCTTGACCATTTTGATCACGCCCGGTGGCAACTCGTCGCCACGCTTCACGCGTGCAATTTGCTCTTCGGTCATGACATGAACAAGATTGAGCTTTTCATCCATCGATTTCTTGAGCTTCGCAAGAACCGAGCTCTTCTCTGGGCTCACAACTTCAAGACGACGGATTTGCTCAATCGACATACCGCGGAAAACGTGTTCGGTAATCTTTTGGCCTGCGGTGATCTTCGTCGCTACGCCATCATGAGTTGTTTCGATTGCTGCAGAAGCTGTTTCTCCAGCAAGGATAGTCTGAAGCTTCTCAAGCGCAGACTGACGAATAATCTCAATACGGTCGCGCTCGTCTTTGCGCAGTTTAGAGATCTCTTGTTCTTGGATGGCCTGCATACGACTATCAGGCTCAGCACCTTCTCGAGAGAAGACCTTCGCTCCAATCACTGTTCCTACAACTCCTGGCGGGACTCTGAGTGATGTGTCGCGGACATCCGCAGCTTTTTCACCAAAAATCGCGCGTAGTAGTTTCTCTTCAGGAGTAAGCTGAGTTTCAGCCTTCGGAGTGAGCTTACCTACAAGAATATCTCCGGGTTTTACTTCAGCTCCAATCGTCACGATTCCGGCATCATCAAGATTCTTGAGTGCTTCTTCGCCCACGTTTGGAATGTCGGATGTGATTTCTTCACGTCCCAATTTGGTATCACGGCTGATACACTCAAACTCTTGGATGTGGATTGAAGTGTAGAGATCGTCTTTAACGACGCGCTCAGATACAACGATCGCATCTTCAAAGTTGTAACCTTGCCATGGCATAAACGCGACAACAACGTTCTGGCCGAGCGCAAGCTCTCCATTTTCAGTCGAAAATCCGTCTGCAATAATGTCGCCCGCCGCAACCAGCTCTCCAACTTTAACAATCGGCCTCTGGTTGATGCATGTATCAACGTTCGAACGCTGATATTTTACAAGGTTATAAATATCAACTTCCGAAGCAACTTCAGTGGCATCGGCGCCAACGTCATTTGCTTTCACCACAATACGCTCAGCATCAACACGAATGACTGATCCTGAACGTTTCGCAACAACCGTCACGCCGGAGTCGGACGCAACCTTTCGCTCCATTCCCGTTCCCACAAGCGGCGCGCGCGTGCGAAGAAGCGGCAATCCCTGGCGCTGCATGTTGGCGCCCATGAGCGCACGGTGCGCATCGTCATTTTGGAGAAACGGAATCAACGAAGCAGCAACAGAAACGGGTTGGTTCGTCGCGACATCGAGAAGGTCGATCTCTTCTGCCGACGACATGGTGGTTTCACCTGCGCGACGGGACGTCAAAAGCTGGCTCTGTGTGATCTGTTTATTTTTGTCCAGGGACACATTCGCTTGAGCAATCGTGTGATCGCGCCACTCATCGGTTGATGAATAGTAACGAACACTGTCAGTCAGTTTGCGATCAGAAACTTCACGATAAGGAGTTTCAATGAAACCGTACTGGTTCACTCGAGCAAATGACGCCAATGAAACGATAAGGCCAATGTTTGGACCTTCAGGCGTTTCAATAGGGCAAATACGTCCGTAGTGAGTGGGGTGAACGTCACGAACTTCAAAGCCCGCACGCTCACGAGACAAACCGCCTGGTCCAAGGGCCGACAAACGGCGCTTGTGATAAACTTCAGCGAGTGGATTCGTTTGGTCCATGAACTGACTGAGCTGTGATGAACCAAAGAACTCTTTAACAACAGCCGTCACAGGCTTCGCGTTAACGAGGTCGTGTGGCATCAGACTGTCGAGATCTTGAAGCTGCAAGCGCTCACGAATAGCTCGTTCGATTCGCGTCAAGCCGATGCGGTATTGGTTTTCAAGCAACTCACCAACAGCACGAACACGACGGTTACCAAGGTGGTCAATGTCGTCGACAACCTCAGTTCCTGCGCGCACCGCGAGAAGCATCTTGACGGTTCCCAAGATATCTTCACGGGTGAGTGTTCGGTGGTCGATATCAATTTTTTCGCCCAAACCTAATTTTTCGTTCAGCTTCATACGACCGACTCTGGAGAGATCGTAGCGCTCTTTTACAAAAAATAGATTATCGAAAAGCTGACTCGCGTTGTCGAGCGTTGGTGGATCACCAGGTCGCATGCGCTTATAAATCTCTATCAGGGCTTCTTCCTGATTTGCCGTTTTATCAACATTCAAGGTATCTCGGAATGAAGAGTCAACGTTTACGTCATCAATAAACAGAACTTCAAATTGAGAAATGCCTTTGAGCTTAATTTGCTCAAGGACAGGCTTCTGAAGCTCTGTATTAACAGGAAACAGAACTTCGCCAGTGTCTTCGTCGATAACGTCGCGGGCAATGATTTTTTTGCCAACTTCATCATCAGTCATAGGAAGGGATTCGACATTTGCCGCTTGCAATTGGCGAACGACCTTCGCGCTGATTTTACGATTTCGCTTGACCAGCACTTCCCCTGTTTTTGGATCAACGATGTCCGATGGCGCACGTTTTGATCCCAAAAACTTCCAATCAACCTTACGGGCGAATTTAGCTTCCTTAAGAAGAATTGTTTCGCGCTCATAGAAATGATTGAGAAGTTCCTCGGTTGAGAACCCAAGGGCCTTTAAGAGAATAGTTGCCGGCATTTTACGGCGTCGGTCAATACGACAATAAAGAATATCTTTCGTGTCGAATTCGAAGTCGAGCCATGATCCGCGATAGGGAATGACTCGAGCGTTGTAGAGGAGCTTTCCAGACGAAAGGGTTTTACCTTTGTCGTGGTCAAAGAACACACCGGGTGACCTATGGAGCTGCGATACAACCACACGCTCAGTTCCGTTAATGATAAATGTACCATTTTCGGTCATGAGTGGAATTTCACCGAAATAAACTTCTTGCTCTTTGAACCCACGAATCGATTTCACGCCGGTTTCGTGATCAACGTCCCAAATCAACAACCGAATAAGCACCTTGATGGGCGCTGCATAGGTCATACCTTTGGAGCGACACTCCTCGACCGTGTACTTCGACTCGTCGAGTGAGTAACTGACAAATTCAACAGAAGCCGTCTTGTCGAAATCCATAACAGGAAACACGCTCTTGAAGACACCCTGAAGACCCATTTCACTTCGGGTATCTGCGGTTTCAACTCCCTGCAGAAATTCGGCGTACGACTTCTTTTGAATGTCAATTAGATTGGGCATGCCGATGATCGGATGAACCTTTGCAAAGCTTCTCCGATGGCGAACAAAACTAGATGCCAAATTAGACATAAAAAGGACCTCGTTACGTTACTGATCCAAAACACAACTTCAGACCCACCCCAAGGGTGAACCGTTTTTGCGCATGTAGGCCGAAACTTATCTTGCTAATAGCAAAAGTCAAGCCAACCGAAAGATTACGGTTGGCTTGAGCTCTCTTGGCCACCCCAAAGGTGGCCTCCCTGAAGGCAGGGATTACTTGATGTCAACAGTTGCGCCTGCAGCTGTGAGCTTCTTCTTGATTTCTTCAGCTTCAGCCTTAGTAACGCCAGCTTTAACGCTCTTTGGAGCGCCTTCAACGAGGTCCTTAGCTTCCTTGAGTCCGAGACCAGTGAGGGCACGAACTTCCTTGATTACGTCAAGCTTCTTCTCGCCGCCAGCCTTGAGGATGACTTCGAATTCAGTTTGAGCTTCAGCGGCAGGAGCAGCAGCGCCAGCGACAGCAACCGCAACAGGAGCAGCAGCGGATACACCGAAAATTTCTTCGAGTTCTTTTACGAGCTCAGCTGCTTGAATAAGGGTCAGGCCTTTGATGTACTCAACGAATTGCTCTTTAGTGATAGTCGACATATTTATATCTCCAAAAAAAATGAATTAAAATTATGCAATACTAAGTTCAGTCAAACGATTTAGGCTGTCTTCGTTTCCTTGATCTGATTCAAGACGCTGACCAACGCGCGTGGAACACCCTGGACAACGCCCAGAATTCCGCGGTGAGGTGCAACGAGCGAACCAAGAATCTTGGCAATGAGCACTTCCCGAGAAGGAAGAGACGCAAGTGCCTCAATTTGCTTAGTCGTGATCTTCTCAGATTCCATGTAACCAGCAACTGGCTTGAGCTTCTCATTCTTTTTCGAAGCGTCATTAAATGCCTTTGCGGCAGCCGCAACATCGCCGAAAACGAAAACGATACCAGTTTGGTTCTTGAGGTCGGAAGCAATCACTGCCTCCTTACGACCTTCAATAGCCTTCTTGGCAATCGTGTTCTTCACGACGCGGAACTCAGCATTGGCAGCTTTCAGAGCACGACGCAATTCGGTCAACTCTTCCACTGTCATGCCTTGGTATTGCGCCAAAAACAGCGCGGACGACTTGTCTAGGTATTTAACCACGTCGTCGCGCCAGGCGACTTTGGCATTCCTATCCAATCGAACCTCCCTTCAGGATGGATGGCCTTGGCCATCGGGTGACAAAAAAGGGGGTCTTAGTCTATGCGGGATTTACCTCGAATTATCGAGAACCAGCAGTCTTCGACCCACGACAAAACACTCAATTATTTCATTTCAGCTGTATCGAGACGAACACTCGGGCTCATAGTGGCGCTCACGTAAGCGGACTTAACGTAAGTACCCTTGGCTGCAGCTGGCTTTGCCTTGATGATTGCATCAACGAAAGTTTTAAGATTCTCTTCAATTGCACTCGCGGCAAACGAAGTTTTACCTACGGGAGCCTGGATAATACCTGCCTTGTTGACCTTAAATTCAACGCGGCCCGCTTTAGCATCTTTAACAGCATTGCGGAGATCCATGGTCACGGTGCCAACCTTTGGGTTGGGCATCAAGCCACGGGGTGCAAGAATCTTACCGAGACGACCAACAACACCCATCATGTCGGGCGTTGCAACCGCTGCTTCGAAATCAAGCCATCCACCGAGAATTTTTTGCGCGATGTCATCACCGCCAACAAAATCAGCACCAGCTTCTTCTGCTTCTTTAATCTTCTCGCCCTTAGCAAAAACCAACACGCGGACTTTTTTTCCGAGACCGTGAGGAAGGACAACGGCTCCGCGAACGTTTTGATCCGCATGACGAGGATCAACACCAAGGTTCATGGCAACTTCGACAGTACCATCGAACTTTGTGTAGCTGACTTCCTTAAGAAGAGCAGCCGCTTCCGTAAGAGCGTAACGCTTGTCAGCGTTCACTTTCTTACGAGCATCAGACAGCTTTTTTCCGATCTTTCTCATTTAAAACTCCTGAGGTTCAAACGGCTCATTGAGCCTCCCTCCTGAATAATTTTTCGAATTACGCCTTAACTTCAAGGCCCATGGAGCGCGCAGAACCCTTAATGAGTTGCTTTGCAGTTTCCACGTCGTAGCAGTTGAGGTCAGGAAGCTTGGTTTTAGCAATTTCCTCGACCTGCTTCTCGGTCACAGAACCACACAAAGCCTTGCCAGGTGTTTTGCTTCCAGACTGAATTTTAGCAGCCTGCTTGAGCAACACCGTCGCCGGAGGCGTCTTGGTGATGAATGTGAACGACTTATCTGAAAAAACAGTGATGATCGTAGGGAGAATTGTCCCTGCCTGCTTTTGAGTGCGGGCGTTGAATTCTTTTACGAACATCGCGATGTTGACACCGCGCTGACCCAGGGCTGGACCGATTGGTGGAGCCGCTGTGGCCTGCCCAGCGGTGATCTGGAGCTTAATGAGACCAACAATTTTCTTTGCCATTGGCAACCTTCCTCGTTACAACTTGTCCAGAGTTACAGCGCGAAATCGGCTGTTTCCAGACATGAGTCGTCTCGCTTAATACAAAGCTGAAGGCTACGCAAGCAAGAATCTCAGAACTGATAGCTGGCTTGAATTTCGAGCTTTCCTCGAACCATTGGAGCGGTTGGAATCACAGGACTCACTCCATCGGCTGGAGCCTTCGACTCCACACGGGGGCGACTGGAACCCATTTCGAGGCCTAATCCCCCCAATAAACCATAACGCCCTGATTTTTCTGTGGGGGCTGCATAAGCAGCAAGAAGCATCAGCTGTAGGGCGTATCGTTTCTCAATCCAGCTATATCGCGTTTCTTCGACATCTCTGAGAACAAGATCAGACTGCTCATAGGTGGGAGTGATTCTTAAGTATCCGCGAATTGGAGCTTCAAGCTCGAGGTCCGAGGCTTTCCAATTCACTATCTCCAGGTCTGCGGGTAACTGCAGACGCAAAGAAGGATGGGTTCTCGCAAAAGTAGCAAATTCCTTAATAACCGATCGCACCCGCTTGGGATCATTTCGATCAAAGGGCCGGTCTGCACCTCCCTCAGTGGACAATGTTGAAGAATGGATCTCAAAAACCATTCCCTGCGTATACGCGGGATAAACCGACTCAGCGTAGGCCGTGCGAAGAGTCAAGCCCGAGCGAGAGAGCTTTGCGTCATCCGAATTCTTGTAGCTGTAGTTTCTGTAACCAATGGCTGCATTGAATGACGATTGACGCTCGCCCCGCCTGAGAAATTGGTAGGCGACGTTCACGTCGAGATAAGTCCAGGCACCTGAACCCAAAAAATGCTGTCCCAAAGTCGTTACACCGGCAGTTTGGAGCAAATCACCACCAACAGCAAACCCACGAGACAACCCCAACAAACAACTCGCCGACGTGCTGCACAAGACTTCAGCTTCCTGGGGCAGAACTGCCGGATGAAGTCGCATCTCGATTGGTGAAGAAGGGGAGACCGAATGAAGCGGGCTTGTTGTGTTTGGGTTCTGCGGCAGGGATTGCGCTTTTGCTTGTTGAACGAAAGAGATGCATAAAAGGGATAAAATCAGACTTCGACGCATTGTGAAATTCACTCCAAAGCAGACGATTCCGCCAACTTGTTTGCCACGCGAGCTTGAATCCACCATAGCGCGCTCCTTTTGGCCGAAAATTGAATTGCCGACCATACTGTGGGTGATGCCCAGATTTTGCAACCTTGTGCCCGAATTGTGTATGAACGTCACTTGAAGTTCCTGGTTCAATCAGCAACAGCAGTCACCTCGAAACAAAGTTGCTTTAGAGGTCGTTGATTTCATCAGGCGATGACTCGGGAGAGAACAGACATGAAGACAATACCCCCTTCAGATTTTTTGCTGCGGTGCGGGGAGTCCAGCCAAAGCGCCTATGACCTGTTTAAAAATCTTCTCGAAGATACGACGACACCCGAAGGCCGCGGGCAAGTCAGGAGATTTCTAACGCAATTGAAAAAGCAATGCGACGAAACGAACCTCGACGTTGATGACTTTATAACAAAGTATCATTTTGCCTTTAGCACGCTTGCGCTGGGCAACGAATCGGGCACTGAAAATGCTCTTTGCCTGCTTCAACTGCCAAGTATCTTTACCCCAGAGGATTGGTCGTTCACATTTTTCGAGGGACTTGCAAGATATCCGGCAAGCGAATTTCAGGGACGAACCGTAACCGAGCTAGGTTGCGGCAATGGATGGATTTCCATTGCCATGGCAGCAAAAACATACCCACAAAAAATCATCGGACTCGACATTAACCCTCGAGCAATCACATGCGCAAGAATCAATCTTATTTTGAATGCTCTAGACGAGGCGGGCACACCTAAAATCGACCACGAAGGCAAGACACTTCTGGATCGTGTCGAATTCCACACCTCTGACCTGCTTGCACACGCGATTCAAAATAACATTTTAATAGATCGCATCATTGGCTGCATTCCACAAGTCCTCAGTCCAGAACCACTTGTTGCAGCTCAATTTGTGTCAGAAGATTCTGACGATAATTTTCTCTACTCGCTTAGCAATTATTGCGAAAAACAAGGTCATATTGAAGACCAGTTTGGGCTCGGATTAATTGCGCGCGCTTTGGAAGAAGCAATTGCGATCGCGAGGCCTTCCGCAAAAGTGATCCTCAACCTTGGCGGACGACCAGGAACGGCAGTGCTTGAACGTCTTTTCCTGAGAAGAGGATTTTCTATAAAAAAGCTTTGGAGCACTAAAGTTTGGCAGGCAGCAGACACTGATATTCTTCCACTCGTCGAAATCGAGCGAATAACGCCACATAGATTTGAGTTCTATACGAGCTTAACCAGCGACGAACCCATCAGCGCAAGAACTGCTCTTGCCTACATGAAAAAAGGCGGCCAAATTGCGCATAGTTTGAGTGTCTATGAAGCTCAAATCAAACATCCGGCACCTATCAAATCCCTTTTCAAACTGATTGGCCAAGACGAGTTCGAAGATTCGAGAAACGGGCTAGATCTCGCATTTGACAATGATGAGCTTGCTGAGGAAAAAATAAATTTTATCGGCAACCTCGCCGAGTGGCTGCAGCAAAAACCCAATCTTCCATATTCGGATGCAGAGGGCGAGCCGCAACTCCGCCGCCAAATTGCGCAATTCTTGAGGAGCTATTGGAAAATTCCTCTCACTGCCAAAAGCGTCTTTGTAGCTCCAAATAGAAAGTCTGTTTTGAAAAACCAAATTCAAATGACGCTTCCAAATTTGATTTTGGTTGAAAAAGAATTGAGCTCTCAGCTACCAGCACAATGGTTTAGCACACCCATTAATTCTGAATCTGGCACCACACAAATCATTGAAGCTCCGAAGCGAGTTGATGAAATATGCAAATTAATTGAATCGCTTCGTCCAAAACTTGTTATTAGCGCCCTTCAAGACTTCGAAACCAGAACAAGTGACGCCTTTGTGCGTTTGAGTGAAATTTGTGCTCGAAACAATGCACAACTGGTCCTTGACCTATCCCAGCAGTTTGAACTTTCAAGCCAACCAGCACCGCATGGTGTTTTGTCATATTTATCGGAAAATCCGCTACCGTCACACGTCACCCTTCTGTTCGGACTTGTCAGAAATAGAGTTTATAGCGATCTCGAATTGTGTTTCCTTGTTTCGGAGAACGTTGATCTTTTAGCGAAATTAACTGCGGCTGCGGAACTGACCTACAGCCGAGCGCCGCTTTTGTCACAGCGCTACTACGGGCGCATTTTTGCTGACCTCTTGAACTTCCAACTCACCGATCTTCGCAAATCGAAAGCCGACAATCTTCGCCTCCCCAAGAGTGAATCTGAGAAAAATCATATTCAGCTTGCAGAGAATATTTCCCGAGCATTCGATCATCCAGCAATCAAAACTCAAAGCCTTGAGCTTACGAAAACGACGATACGCCTGGACTATGGGGAAAATTGCCTCAGCAGCCCTCCTCAATTGTACAGCGCAATCATGGAGAGTTTTCTGCGTCAAAACATCTCATCTCATGACCTGAATTGCGAAAAGCCAATCCTCGATCTTGTGAATGAAAGATTCGGCGTCGGACATTATTCAGAGAGAAACGTCATCCTCGGTAACGGTGTCGCTCCATTGTTCACCGCCACCTTGGAAGCAATGGCCGAAAGAGGTGAGAAAATTCTTTTACCTACGGGTTCCTACGGCTACTTCAAAGCTGCTTGCGATTACGTGAATATTGAGCATTCTATTCTCGATACACATGAGAAAAATCGATTCAAAATCAAAGCTGCAGAACTCGATAGAGCTCTTTCCAATTCGCATGCCAACTGGCTATACTTAAACGCGCCTATCGTGAATCCCACAGGGGCAGTTTATACAAATGGTGAAATGATAGATTTGCTCGATGTCCTTGAGCAGCATGGATGTGGACTCGTTCTAGATACTATTTTCTCGGGACTGGAATTCAATAAACGACTCACTCAGATCAATCTAAGCCGATTCAGGCGGCCTGACCAATCAGGCCCAACTGGGATAAAAATGATACTGATGGGTGGACTCTCGAAGGAACTTGCAGCCGGCGGTCTGAGATTCGGCTGGGCAGTGACTGACGATGATGAACTTTTGCAGGGAATTAGAGCTCGAACTTCGGGAGTCCCGCATTCAACCGTTCGGCATGCTGCTCGAAAAATTTATCTAGCGCTGAACGACCGTGGCAATCCAATTCATCAACATCTTGACCGACAAAGGGAAGTGCTACGCAAACGGTCTGAAAAGCTTGCCTCAACGCTGAATTCCCTCGGTTGGGACGTTCTAGAAAGCGAGGGCGGCTTATTTGTTTGCGCCTCTCCCTCAAAATACCTTAACTTTCCTGAAAAAACGCCGAATACGTCAGCGGCTAAAGACATGTGTGGCGCCGCAGATCGGCTTGGGATGGAGATTTTTTCGAAATCAGGGCTACTCCTCAACGGAGCCACCTGGACAGGACTTCCCTCCCATTTAAGGTTTGTGATTAGTGTTGACGATGACGATTTCGAGTTAGGCATTGCCAGACTCAAAGAGTTCGATTCGAACTGGCAAATCAAACGGCATTGACCTATAGGTTCGGCGAAGAATTGATTGAGAGGGATCTTGGGACATGCGGATCGCGATTTCAGGGCACAGCGGATGTGGTAACACGACTGCGACCACCAATGTGGGGCAGGCGCTAGGACTCAAAATTGTAAACTATACTTTCCGCGACCTAGCCAAAGAGCTCGACATGAGCTTCGATGATCTTCACAAAGAAGCTCCGTCGAATTTTATTTTCGACTATCTCACAGACCTGAAGTGCATTCGCGCAACTCTCACCGAAAATATTGTCCTCGGAACTCGGCTTGCCGCATGGCTGATGGATGCTGATCTCCGAATTTGGCTGCACGCACCGCTTGAAGCGCGAGCGCGGCGAATCAACAAAAGAGAATCTGAAAAAGCTGCCACGTATGAGGCGGTGCTTTACAAAACTCTGAAACGAGACGAGCAAAACAGAAATCGGTATTTACAGCTCTACGGCCTAGACATCCATGACCACTCCGATTTCGACATCACAATTAATACTGACAAATTGACTGCCGAACAGGTTTCAAGTCTGATTGTTGCCGCTGCACAATGGGCGAGTAAAAATCAATTGGAACGAAAAAATTTACACATCAGGCGGATACGCGAAATAATTGCCGACAAACTCACTCTCCCCGAGCAGGCATTCATTGACCCAAGCTATCCGATAGATGTGAAAGAGATTTTTACGCGCTTAAAAAAGGCCTAAAGCCTTTCCGTCCAGCGCACTCCCCAGTTTGTTTGCGTGAAATCGAGCGGACTCGTTGCCTCAACGTTTTTCAGTTCATTTCGCTCTACAACGAGGCCATCCGACTGCCTGGTTTTCGTTTGCCAGACAAACGAAAACTGATGCTTATGATGTGTCTTTTGGATCGAGCTTCGCGCTTTAAAGCTCGAAAAGCCAACATCAAATGAAGCCTGTAATTCAGACCCAGACACTTTTTTTAAAGGTTCAAAGGAAACTCGGGACACTTCTCGACTCGGGCTTGTCCCGGCCGCATTGTATTTTACTGCTGTTCGGCCAAGGGCAAGAATCGCAATTTGAGTATCAACAGCAAAAGATAATGACTGCTCAAACAGAGAAGCCTCGTGTAAAAAAGAAAGCCCTCCTCCTAATGGAAAGCCGTGTATCGCCATGGTTCCACGAGGATAGTGAAAACGCTCATAATTCGATTCGGCTCCAAGAAGCCAACGCAGAATAGAACCGTCAAAGAGCGAGACATGCCCTTCAACTTGCGCTTTTGCCGATAAATCCAGCCACGAAACTGCCTGAACCTCGTATTGCCGCGCTGCTGAGGGAAAATTATTTTTGAGCCCTAAATCGAAAGACAAAGCTTCGAACCAAGAACCGGAATTTGATGCCCTTGTTGCGCCAAGAGCAAATGCTGTGAAGCGCGTCGGGGTTTTATAGGCATCCATCCCAGGTGGGCCATAGGGCAGCTTTGCCTGGCCAGCTCCAACATGAACAGAAACTTCGGGCAACCACCGTTCTGTCGAAGGTATCTTTTCAAGCTGCTCCGTTTCTGGTTCAGCTAAAGAATCAAGGTCATCGGGTGCGAGAATTTCTGCGAATGCCGAGCAGTGAACGAAAAATAGTATCCACAAGCCTAAAAAACCGAAGGAACTTATCCTCATGCTCCCTGACTCCGTAAAACTTCAGCAACTGCAACAAGGCTACATTGCGCAAAGACATTTGCTCTCTTTTGAATAAGTTCTCGCGAAAGATGCTGGCCAAATTTCTTTTCCACTGAATAAACCAAAGTGCCTGCTTGAGGTTTCCAATCAGATTTTCCCCAGCCTTGCAGAGCTAGCACGTCCAACAGTTTATCTGCGCAATGATCCAAACCTGAGAGTTCGCCAATTGCGAGCGAAAAACAAACTGTTCCAACGGGTTTCTCAACGCTTCCGCCTTCAGGCCCCGCAACTCCCGACACTGAAAGAGCTATTGAAGAAGAAAACGCCGCTTTTGCCCCGAGAGCCATTTCAATCGCAGTCTCAATGCTGACGGCCCCAAATCGATCTAAAGTAGAGGCTGAAACGTTTAAAAGCTTCTTTTTCGAATCATTTGAGTAGGCGACGGTGCCTCCATTGAAAACGGAGGAAATACCAGCCTGAGCGGTCAAGTCCGACGCAATTCGCCCACCCGTACACGACTCTGCCAACGCAACTGATGCGCCAATTTTGGAAAGTCCTTCCCGCAATCTTTCAACGAGTGTCTGACTTCCTTTGTACAAAAGGCGCATGCCCATCAACGCTTCGATATGATCAATCTCAGAACGTAGCTCGTCGTCAGATGAAACAGATTCGTTTGTTTGGGTTGTTTGTGGAATTTTAAATCCATACGAGATGTAGCCTGCATGAGCCTGATAAGAAATCACGATGTTCGATTTCTTCAACAAGAGTTCCTTTTCGACAACCGAGAACTGAGTCTGAAGAGCAGACTCTCCAATTCCCCAAATATGCCAGGGACCCCATTCAGCATACTTTCTGCCAACACCGGCTAGCTTTTCCTTCACTTGATTGAGGAACATCTCCTCGCATTCCCAAGGAACTCCTGGAAGTGCAAAAATGGTGCATGACGATTGCGGAGTTTGGTGCTGAACAAAAAATCCAGCTGCAGTTCCATAACTATTCTCGAGAACACCCGCACCGCTCGGAAGAAGCGCTTGCTTTCGATTGCTCTCTGGAATTTCACTGCGACCAATAAGCTTGAATGCACGCTGACAGATATCCCAAGCAACTTCAGAAAAATCGAGTGAAAGATTGAATGCCTCTGCAACAACTTCACTTGTCAAATCGTCTTTGGTAGGGCCCAAACCGCCAGTCATGAAAATAAAATCGTGCTTCTCACTGAGTGTTCTTAGATGATTCACCAAGCTAGTTCGATCATCACCAATCATTCTGAGTTCATCGACTTGGATACCAAGTTTAGTGAGTTCCTTAATGATGAACCGTCCATTTGTGTCGCTGGTTTTACCAACCAACAATTCATTTCCCGTAATCAGTAAAGCTGCCTTTTTAACGACCCTTTCTTGCGAGCCTTTTTCAGAACCAGCTTCTCCCTCAAGAGTCAGCAAAACCTCTCGGAACTCCCCTGACAAATCCGTTCCGTTGAGCATGAGGCGCGGTTCGAAATGGCATCCACTCCTTTTGACCATCGCGCTCACACCGCAATATTTTCCAAATGACAGGGCTGCAGCTCGCAAAACGCGATCGGTTTCAAGCCCTTCACCAAAAAATTTGTAGGTCAGCGTGCATGATTGAAAGACTCTGGGGTGATCGTCTGTTTGGGTCAGTTCGGTTTCTATGGCGAGCTCTTCAAGAGGCTGCCGCATCTTTTTCAAAATGGAAACAACGTCGACACCCGTGCAACCGGCGATTCCAATAGCAACCAAATCCTTTGGAGAGTGATAGCGCTTGGGAACACCAGCCACAGACGAAGCTCCCGTCCGTGTGCGCAGGACTTCATCTGAGACCCCTTCGAATTCAAGCTCGTGAGGCGGCTCATTTTTAAGCCATCGGACCGACATCTTGAGCACGAGGGCCTCCCTGTGTGATTCGTTGAGTGCCAATTCGACACGGTCCGATCACTCGCGAGAAGAACGCAAAAAGTCGATCAGGACCGACGAATAGTTTGTCTCAAATATGCCGAGAGTTCCAGAAGGACTGTCTCAAAAGGTGTTTCACCGGAAACAATTCGGTCGGAGCGCTCCTTGCTCGGCTCAACGAACTGCTCATGCATCGGACGAACTGTCTCTTTGAACTGCTGCGAAACTGATTCGGGAGTTCGGCCTCGCTCTTTTACGTCGCGGCGAAGGCGTCGATGGAATCGAATTTCTTCGGCCGCATCGATGAAAATCTTATGATGAATGCGACCTTCCAAGGCTGTATCCGAAAAAATCAGAATCCCTTCGAGAACAACAATCGGCCTCGGCGAAACAATTCTTTGAATACGAGTTCTTGTGTAAGTTTTGAAGTCGTATTGGGGAACTGCAATCTGGTGCCCAGCGGAAAGAAGGTCGAGATGAGTGCAAAGTAATGGAAATTCAAAAGCATCTGGGTGATCGAAGTTACAGCGGGCTCTTTCTTCCAAAGGCAAATTGGCAAGGTCACGGTAGTAGTCGTCTTGCCGCAAGAATGCGACCTGATTTCGCCCAACAAGGTCAACCAACTTGTCGCAAAAAGTCGTTTTCCCACTTCCTGATCCACCTGAAACACCAAGAATCAGGGGAGGAGCGAAGGTTTTTTCACGGTAGCCGGTCGCTTCAAGTACCTTCCGTGAAAGAGAGTGCAGCCGCAAAGCTGACCATCCGAGCGTCATGATCATTCCTCATGTGGGTTGGCGGGCTTGTATCCAGCTGCTTTCGATTTGGCAAGTTGCAAAATAAGGTCAGAGCACTAGACTGCGGTCCAACACGAAAAAACCAAGTGTCCCGGCGCTCTGGCAGCCCGACGAGGGAAGCAGGAGCGGAGGGTCGACCGGAGCAGACCAATGATTAAATACCTAAAAACGTCCATGACTTCGGAGCCCTCGGGAGGAGATCCCGGACCAGGCATCACAATTGCCGGGGTTCGCTTTTCGAAGGTCCCACGAGTTCTCATCGCTAAGCCAGGCCTCGATGGTCACGACCGCGGTGCTAAATACATTGCAAAGGCTCTGCGCGATGCTGGGATGGAGGTGATCTACACGGGGATCCGACAGTCTCCTGATGACATTGCCATCACCGCAGTTCAGGAAGACGTGGACGTTGTCGGTCTTTCACTTCTTTCAGGGGCACATACTGCTCTTTTTCCGCGTGTCATCGCATCCCTGAAGAAGCAAGGAGGAGGCGATATCCCGGTCATCGGCGGCGGTATTATCCCGGAAGAAGACGTCCCCGATCTTTTAAAGGCCGGCGTCGGTGCCATTTTTACACCAGGCACCCGCATTGAAGACGTCATTGCAGAAATTAAGCGACTTCTGGAGAAACAGCCGTGACTCTGACGACAGCAAAAGCACTTGAAAGACTTCACCATGAGCGCAGCAAAGCACTTGAAGGCGGCGGTGCGGCGAGAATTGAAGCGCAACACAAAAAAGGAAAAATGACTGCGCGCGAACGAATTGCAGAATTTGTGGACGCCGGGAGTTTCGTAGAATTCGATTCATTTGTCGTGCACAATTGCTCGGATTTTTCGATGGAAAAGCAGAAAATTCTCGGCGACGGTGTTGTCACTGGATGCGGACGAGTGAACGGAAGAGATGTTTACATTTTTGCTCAGGATTTCACTGTTTTCGGTGGCAGCCTTTCAGAAATGCACGCAAAAAAAATCTGCAAAATTATGGATCTGGCGGTGCAAAATGGCGCCCCTGTGGTTGGACTCAACGATAGCGGCGGAGCTCGAATCCAAGAAGGTGTCGCGAGCTTGGGGGGATATGCCGAAATTTTTTATCGCAATACTTTAGCAAGCGGCGTCGTTCCCCAAATTAGCGCCATTCTTGGGCCTTGTGCTGGTGGCGCAGTTTATTCGCCTGCTATTACAGATTTTATTGTGATGACCCAGCATTCATCTCATATGTTCATCACTGGCCCCGACGTCATCAAGACTGTCACCGGCGAAGAAATCGACTTCGAAACACTCGGTGGAGCAGAAACCCACAATGTCAAAAGTGGAGTCGCAGACGCGGCCTGCTCAGACGAATACGAAACAATTCAATTCGTTAAAAATCTTCTCAGCTATCTGCCACAAAATAATCTTGAATCTCCGCCGGTGCATCCTAATTCAGATCCTCTGGATCGGGCCGATTCTGACTTGAACACGCTTATTCCAGACAATCCAAACCAACCGTACAGTATGCATGAGGTCATCAAGAGAGTTTTTGACTCTGGCTCGTTTCTTGAGATTCAGCCCATGTATGCAAAAAATCTCGTGATTGGATTCGCGCGCCTTGGCGGCCAATCCGTTGGAATTGTCGCGAATAATCCGATGGCTCTCGCTGGTGTGCTTGATATAAACGCAAGCATTAAGGGGGCGCGCTTTGTTCGCTTCTGTGACTCATTTAATATCCCGCTTGTTGTCTTTACAGACGTTCCAGGATTTCTTCCTGGAACTGCACAAGAGTTCGGTGGAATCATCAAACACGGTGCAAAACTTCTCTATGCATTCTCTGAAGCGTCAGTCCCACGATTCACAGTGATAACAAGAAAAGCATATGGCGGCGCCTACGACGTAATGAACAGCAAACATATTGGTGCCGATCTGAATGTTGCCTGGCCTTCTGCAGAAATCGCAGTCATGGGTCCGGAAGGGGCCTGCAATATCATATTCAAAAATGATATCGCTCAATCAGAAAATCCTGAGGCCAAAAGAAAAGAACTGATCGAAACTTATCGAGATACGTTTGCAAATCCCTATGTGGCTGCTTCAAAGGGGTTCATTGATGACATTATTGAACCCTGTGAAACACGCCGTGTTCTTGTGAGAGCGTTGAAGATGAATTCGAACAAACGAAAAAATCTTCCTCGCAGAAAGCATGGAAACATTCCGCTCTGAGTTTCACCAAGGACCCAAAAGAACATGACCAAATCAACTACAAAATATCGAGAGTTGGCCTTTAGGCCCTTCAAGAACGTTTTGATCGCAAACAGAGGAGAGATTGCCGTGCGCGTGATTCGTGCATGCCGTGATCTTGGCCTCTCACCTATCGCTGTCTATTCCGAAGCAGATTGCGACAGCCGCCACGTTTCAATGGCCGACAAAGCCTATTGTATCGGTCCGGGGCCCAGTGCGGAAAGTTATTTAAAGATAGAAAACATAATAGACGCTGCGAAAAAGTCCGGTGCTGAAGCAGTCCACCCGGGATTCGGGTTTCTGTCTGAGAACGCTGATTTTGCCAACGCAGTTTTGGAAGCTGGCTTGGTTTGGATCGGTCCTTCGCCCAAGGCCATCATCTCAATGGGAGACAAAACCTTTGCAAAGAGGGCTGTCACCGCGGCAGGTGTTCCATGCTCTCCAGGAAAAAATGAACCACTCAAAGACGTAGATGATCTCAAAAATGTTCTCAAAGACATTGGCTATCCCGTCATATTAAAGGCAGCTGCTGGTGGCGGTGGTCGTGGTATGCGTGTCATTCGAAATCCCGAGGAAATTGAAGACTCCTTCAATAACTGCCAACGAGAAGCACTCAGTTATTTTGGGAACAGTGACGTATTCTGTGAACGATTTATCGAGCGCCCTCGTCACGTTGAAATTCAAATTCTTGCGGACAGCAATGGGCACACGGTGCACTTGTTCGAACGCGACTGCACTATTCAACGCCGCAATCAAAAGCTTATTGAAGAAGCTCCCAGTAGCTATATTTCTGATGCGACACGGGCAGAAATGGGAAAAGTAGCTGTGCGAGCTGCGCAAGCTGTCGGTTACGTGAATGCGGGAACATGTGAGTTTATTTTGGAGTCTCCTGAGAAATTTTACTTTATGGAGATGAACACTCGAATTCAGGTGGAACATCCCGTAACGGAAGCGATTACAGGGATTGATTTGGTTCAGTGGCAGCTCAGAATTGCGGCGGGAGAGCCTCTGAATTTTGAACAAAAAGATCTCTCCATCCGTGGATGGGCATTTGAAGCCCGAATCAATGCCGAAGATCCCTTCAATTCTTTTCGACCTTCCGCTGGAGAAGTCATAAATCTAGAGCTTCCAGCAGGTCCAGGGGTTCGCGTTGATACTCATCTTTACAGCGGCTACCGAATTCCAACGCACTACGATTCAATGATCGCAAAGATCATCGTTCATGGACAAAACCGCAGCGATGCGATTGCAAAGCTGTTCCGTGCACTCGGAGAAACTGTGATCGATGGAGTTGAAACAACTATCCCGTACCATCAAGCCCTGCTCAAAACGAAGGCATTCCAATCAGGTGAATATACAACTCGGTTTGTCGAAGAAAACGAATCACTTCTTAAAGAATTTGAATCAAAACAAAATGCGCTTTCCGCGGAAGCTGCGCTGGCCGCCGCACTAAAGATTCATCTCAAACGATCAGGGGCCAGCACCTCGATTGAAAATAACAATCTTGGTGGAATAACCGCGACATCCTCAAATCAAGAGACTACAAATTCCGAGATTTGGAAGCATGCGCATCGCCTCGAAGCAACGCGGCGCTGACGGAAAGGATCCATTCAAATGCGATTCAAAGTGCAACAGAAAGGCGATGTGGATGCTTGGTTTTTCGAGATCGGAGACCACATCCTCGCCAATGGCCTCGTGTCAGGACAAACTTTCAAGGCAAAACGTCTGACACCAGATTTAAAAGATGCGGGCGAACTCGACGTTCGACTTCATCCTGACGGCCGATCAATTGCAATTGACCAGACTATTATTCCTTTTTCAGGATCCGGGCAGATTCTTAAAGGCCATGACGCTCGCATTAAAATGGGCGCACCATCGACCTTTCGTCGCCTGAGTGTTGAGCCTGTTAAGCCAATTGCGCCAAAGAAGGCTTCTTCCAATTTAGGTGGAGGAGACCAAAAATCTCCTTTGACGGGGAAGGTACTGTCGGTCTTGGTAAAGGAAGGACAAGAGGTCAGCGAAGGAGACGTTCTGGTCACAATAGAAGCCATGAAGATGGAGAATCGCATCCTTGCGGAATGCAGGGGACGAATTCAAAATATCAAGGTGAGCGCTGGAAACAGCGTTTCGGTGGGTGACTCTCTGTGCTTTCTACAACCCGCAATTGATGAGAACAGCAAATGATCATCCAAAGAACATTGGATGTCTCACAATTAACAAAACAACTCACAGGCGACTCCCTCGTAGAAGGAATGTCCGACGCTTGGCGCTCTAGAGTCAGAGCATTGAGCCGCGCGATCACCTTTCTTGAAAACGATCCTCTGCTTGCAATGAGTGTCCTTGGAAATGCTCAATTCGAGACAATTGCACCTCCATCAAGAGTGATTGGACTCACAGGGCTCCCCGGCTCTGGAAAATCCTCTCTCACTAACCTGATGGTCCGTTCGCTGCGAAAAGCAGGAAAAACAGTTGCGGTTCTCGCTGTCGACCCATCTTCTCCTCTCTCCGGTGGAGCTGTTTTAGGCGACCGAGTTAGAATGCAGGAACATTTTCGAGATCCCGGTGTTTTTATTCGTTCCATGGGCAGCCGAGGCGCGCTCGGCGGTGTTGCGCGTTCAACCCGTGGTGCTGTCAGACTTGCTGGCATTCTCGGTTTTGATGCAATTATCGTTGAAACCGTTGGGATTGGTCAAAGTGAAAGTGAAATCGTGGAATTAGCTGACACAACTGTTCTCGTACTTATGCCCAACAGCGGTGACGAAGTTCAGCTTATGAAAGCCGGGGTTCTGCAACTTGCTGACATCTACGTTATCAACAAGTCAGATCTCGCGAGCCCTGCCAGAATGATGAATGAGCTTCACGAGAACACGGCGCCAAGCGACCCTGAGGCATGGTGCCCGGCCATCCTGCCAACGAGCGCCACCAACGAGGAAGGAATTGATAAACTCGTTGCCGCAATTCAAAGTCATGCCGCATATGAGCAAACGCACCCAAAAGGTCTAGAAGTTCGGAAACAAAGAGCAATCAAGGAAATTTTAAGGGCGCTTCACAACGTGATAGAACCTGATTTTCTTCAGGCCATAGAGAAAGTACCTGCAGAGCAGTTGAATGAAGTGGTCGCAGGTAAAAGACCGGCCTTGGCAATCGCTTATGAGTTAGCTCAAAAGTTTACGAGGAAAATAAATTGAAAATTCTGAGAATTAATCACTTAGGAATAGCACCCAAAGCACCTGATCAAGCGAAATCATTTTTGGGAACACTTCTTGGCCTGCAGAATGCTGGGAAAGAAATCGTTGCTGACCAAAAGGTTCAAGTTACGTTTTTCGAGCTAGAAAAGAGCCGATTGGAAATTCTTGAAGCAACCGAGCCATCAAGTCCAGTGGCAAAATTTATTGAAGACAGGGGTGGGGGAATACAGCACGTTGCTCTTGAAGTGGATGACTTAGAATCTTGGCTCACTGCGCTCAAAGAAAACGGTGTGCAAATGATAGATTCACAGCCACGTAAAGGCGCGCATAACACTCTCATCGCTTTCGTGCATCCGCGTTCAACGGGTGGTATTCTCGTCGAGCTCGTTCAAGAAATGAAGGGGATTTAGAATGAAGAATGCTAAGATCAAATCTATCTTTTTTGGTTTGTTTGCCTGCATGAGCGGAATTTCCATAACGACGATGAACGTCGGATGCGAAATCAAGCCAATTTCAGAATTGAGTCCTGAGGATGGCATTGTTCGCCTTCGTGGGTTGCACAAGGACGAATCATGGGAACGTTTGATACAAGAGGTCAACGAATATCGGAGCAGGTTTCCGTATTCCCAATACGCGTCTGAGGCGGAGCTTCTCCAGGGTGATGCCTACTTCCGCACCAATCGTCTCCCTGAGGCGATTGCCAACTACGATGATTTTCTCAGACGCAATCCAAGCCATCCGCAAGCCGACTTTGCTCTCTTCCGTATCGCCAAAGCATACGATCTTCAGTGTCCAGAAGATTCGGAAAGAGAACAAGCAACCACGCAAAGAGCAATCGAAAAGTATTCGGAACTCAAACAAAGATTTCCTCGCTCGCTCCACAATCAAGAAGGTTTGGAGAGAAGCACGACACTTAAGAAAAGACTTGCAGAGCATCACATTTTCGTAGGTAACTTTTACTGGAAAAAGGAACTCTACCACGCTGCATTGTCAAGATATTTGTATGTTGTTGATTCTTTCGGCGAGCAAAAGGATTTACAAGTCATGGCACTTGCTCGAGCCTCAGAAAGCTACCTTCGACTTGCTGAACAACTAGAGACAAACCCAAAATCAGATGCTGTGAGCTTTTTCCGATCGCAAACACCAGCACAGTTGAAGGAAAAGTCGAGCCAACTCCTCGAGAAACGCAAAGCCATTCTCGGTGGACATTCCGGCGAAGCAGCTCAAAAAGAGGGATGATTTAGTCTCGATGACTGACAATAGAAGAGCCATGGGCACGTTCAGTTTCCATGGCTCTTTTAATTTTCTGAATGTCTCTTTGTCAGAAGCTCTTTAATTTTCGGATTACCAATGACGAATATTTCAAAGGTCGATGACTTCGTCGAACGAACAAACTTAAACGGATTAGTTACAGCGCTCCCGATGAAAACATCGATATGATTCCCATAAAGTGCACCGCCCGTATCGGCAGCAAAAAAATAGCCATCGTGATATTGCTCACTCCCGTCAGGCATTTTGACAAGGGTTCCACGAGCGGCGGGAATATACAAAACAGTACCGTATGGAACCCAACCTGGATCGACGGCGATCGTTCGGTAGGGATACAATAGATAGCCGCTCACACCATCTCCAAAGCTTCCCTTCGCCTTGTAGAATCTTGAATAACCAAGGCCAGGGAGTGAGATCCAAGGAGAACAGTCTACTTGCTTGAGCTCCTCATAGCTCCCCACATAATTGAAAACAGTTGCAGTGCCATTGGATGCTAGAACGCGCACCGATCCTTCAAGCGACGCGTGACACCAATCTTCTGCGTGAAGCGCAGCACCAAGACTTCGTCCAGACATATCCAGAAGAGGATAGCCATTCTTTCCAACATCGCGAACCGTAGGGATCTTGTAGTAGGTTGCCCATGCTGATTTCACTCTGACTATTTCGGAATCATAGGGTTCACGAAAGTTAAACGACTGCACAGGGCCGGGTTCAGCAGAGGGTTTATTATCAGGAACGCCATTCATAGAATCGAAAAACTGACGCGACCATCGCATTGTTTCGCAGGCTGAACCACCGTTAGCCTTCATGCATGAGTCGTGTTGAGTCTTGAGAAAGGGTCCAAAAACATTTTCACCATCAGCACAAACCGACAACCGAGTTTCCCACTGTGTGCCAGCAGGACAGAGTTCTTGCCCTCTGAGCTCTTGAGCGAATTCACGCTCCCAATGCAATCCCTCGCAGGGGGCTCCCCCTCCAAACGATTTGCATTTATTGACCATCGAGTTGCTAAATGGCCCAAGTACGCCTGATTGCCCAAAGCACTGGTGATACTTAGCGTCGTAGCTATAGCCTTCCGGGCAGTACAATTCGTTTGGTCCCGCCAAACCTGGCATACCGTAATTTTGCTGCGCTGCAATCGGTTTATCCGCAGCTTTGTCGCCACAAGCCGCTAAAAAAAACATCATCAATGGGAACATGAAATAAAAAGATTTAAACACAAAAAAATTCTTGCGCTTCATATGTTACGCTCCACTGATTCACTGAAGTCCAGATCTCTTCCATGAGTTTCCTCCAGGGCCCAAACAGCAATAAAGGAACACGAAAAAGCAACTGCAGAGGCGCACCATACGCCTTTAAGGATATCTCCATCTGCTGCAAAATAAGAAACGATGAAGTTCATAGGCACAACGGAGCCGCGTACGAAATTTGGAACCGTTGTCGTTGCGGTTGCGCGGAGGTTTGTTCCAAAACTTTCCGCAGTGGTCAGCACAAATAATGCCCAATATCCGATGGCAACGCCCAAGAGGGTTAGGCTACCGTGGAACAAGTAGTAGTTTGTTGGGCCATAAATGAGATGAAATAAAGACAACAGCAGAGCAGCCGCCATGAACGCAAAAATAACTTTGCGTCGGCTTCCTACATAATGACTCAACAGTCCTGAAGCCAAGTCGCCAATTGCCAACCCACTATAAACGAGCATGACAGCTGTTGAGGCTTTAACCGGAAACTCGACACCCCGCGCTTGTGCAAGGTCAGGTGCCAGCGTCGCGAAAATCCCAACAACCAACCAAACGGGGACACCTAGCCCAATGCATGACATGTACCGTAGAAAACGTTCTCGGCTGGTGAAAAAAGAAAAGAAACTGCCTCGTGCAATGGCGCCCTTCGCTGCTGCCTTGGCGAAGATCTCAGACTCTCCTGTACGCATTCGGAGGAAGAGCAGAAGCAATCCAAGCACTCCTCCCAACGCATAGGCAAAGCGCCAACTCATCGTCTCGCCTATCAGCGCAGCGACAATTGAACCTAGAATACCAAATCCAGCCACTATTCCTGCAGCTGCGCTTCGAAGTTCCCGGCCCAAAACCTCGCTGACAAGAGTGATTGCGGCTCCTAACTCTCCCGCAAGCCCGACTCCAGCTATAAAACGCAACACACCATATGAAAATTCATCATAAATGAAGGCGTTTGCTAAATTAGCTAATGAATAGAGTAAAATTGAACCATAAAGAACGGAAATGCGGCCACGTTTATCGCCGAGAACCCCCCAAATGATTCCGCCGACCAACATCCCGATCATTTGCAGATTGATTAAGTTTATACCTGACTGAAGGACATTTTCCTCAGACACACCCAAATCTAGGAGGCTTTTTTTTCTTACAACGCTGAACAAAATCAGGTCATAGATATCAACAAAATAGCCCAGTGCCGAAACAACAACAGCACGATGGAGAAGGTTAGGCTTCACTGCCTCAGCTGAATTCATATTCGACTCCATTCGAAAATGTTCCAGCTTCTTATCGATTTAATTCATATTCTGCAAGAGCAGGTCGCGTAACTGGCCCAGCGGAACTCTTCCCTCATTTTGCTGCCCCAAACGCATAATATCGGGAGATATATCTGCGGATGGCGTGTGCTGCTCAGCAATTGAAAGGAGTGTATTAAGACGATCCAAATCGAGCCACTCACTTTGCCCGGGTAGCGATGAGTCATTTACAAAATTTAATTCACACACGCTCAATTCAATTGTGGTGGTATTATCTTCGTCATCTGTTTGAGCGCGCTTCATCTTTAGAGGCAATCCCTGACTTCTGCATATTATGGGACGCACCGGATATACTGAACAAACCTCATTAAAGAGGAAACTACATTTTTTGCCTTTTCCTTCAGAAGAAGGAACATCATTCGATTGGCTTTTCCAAATTTGCGACAAACCCTGCCTATCGTCTTGTTTCAGCTGCTGCCACCAATCAAAAATTCTTTGCGCTTCAACGGGAAAAATGCTGAGTTGAACATGACAGCATTGAGCACAACCTTTCGCACACTGCATGTTTAATTCATGCTTCTTATGAAAAGTTGAAAAAAACTCCGAGACATTTTCTTGCAACTTTTCCACAAGCTGCTGTTTTTTCCCAGCTGTCATCAGTTCATCCTTCCTGGCTCTTTTTGCATATTCAATACTTTCAGATGCTACACAACTTTGGCAATATTGAAAAAGAAATGATTTTTCTCTAAAAAGGAGCAGACTGTGTTGAAATCCATCGGTTGGTTTCTCGGAGCAGGCCTCGCTTGGTTGTTCTTGTTTTCGTTTCCGATCGGCCACGGAAAAACGCTTTACAAGCTCGGACAGCACTTCATTATCCAGACAGCCCCGATTCAATGGGTAGGTAAAAAGATATCGACAGGTTACGAAGCAACTTTGGAAGCCACCAACGAGAGTGGTGATGTCACTACCACCATTCGCGAGCTCCCTGAGAAACTCTCTCGCCGTTAATGCTGTTTGCTCTCACCCTGATGAGCACTCAGGTGGGAGCAACACATCCATCACTCCAGGGCTACAGTGCCCGGCAAAAAACGACTCGCAAAAGGCCACGGAAGAATGTCTTGAATAGCATTGGTATCTAGAAGCAATGCAACCAATCTATCTAGGCCAAGCGCGTTTCCAACACATGGATAAATGCCAACTGAAAAACAAGCATCAAATTGGGGATCGCGGACGAGATCCGCACGGTCGTTTTCAAGACTCTGAACTCGCTCAAGGTAATCACGACAATCAACCAGTTCTCGATAACCGTTACAAATTTCTACTCCAAAGATGTAGAGTTCAAAACGATCAACAGATTGAGAATTTTGGTGACTCGAGGCAGCCAGAGCACCCATTCTTTTTGGATAGTGGGTGACAAAACAAGCCTTCTGCGACGCGAGAAATGGCTCAATAAATTCCATAAAAAGTTTGCAGAAAATATCATCCCAGGAGTCGCTCTGCACTATCGAAATACTCTTCAATGCAGCCTTGCAGCGAAATTCTTCAACATCATCGAGAGACGCTAGGTTGAAGCCGAGAATGTCTCTGAAGAGTTCATCGACACGAAAACGCGTCCACTTTCCTTCGGGCAAAACCTGTGAATTTCCCAATGATTGAGCAACACGCTCAACAACTTTCTGAGTCTCGTGAAGAAGACTCTCAAAATCTTCTCCGAGCCTATACCATTCAAGCATCATAAATTCAGGGTCATGATGTCGCGACAACTCACCCGAATTTCTAAAGGCATGAACCACCGAGAAAATTCGCGGGCTGCCTTCAGCCATTATCTTCTTGAGAGCAAATTCAGGACTCGTTGGAAGTTGCAGATCCCAACGCCCTCCGCGGTGATCAATATATTCAGTTGCAAAGGAATTGAGATATCGCTCTACCCCTCCCGAGACCACTAACGTGGGTGGATCGAGTTCCAGGTAACCCTCATTGAGAAAAAAATCTCGGGTCTTGTGGATTGTTCTCGATCTTTGCTTGATTTGAAACATCCTCTTGGAAGTGCTGGTTGGAAAAAAAACAGAGCAGAGGGCGCTGGATTGAGAATCAACGAATAAATCGCTTTCAGTTGGATTCGGAATGAAGGGAAGCGACCATTGGCTCCCCGGCATTCCAGCCACCAACTCAATCTCACTAAAGCAAAGAAAGTCCTTGTTGGAATTAATTTCTGCAGAGTTCTCAGGAAGTGTTAACTCAGCCCTTGTGCACACTCGATAGATACAGCCCGGAAGCATTTTGGACTGAGGCAAATGGTTGCCGATTTTTACGGGCCAGACCGCTCCGGAAATATCCATGAAACCCGGCTGCGCATTGCGAATAAAAAAACGCCCATATCCAACTCGGGCCTTTAACGATCCGACGTTTCTGAGTTCAAACAGCTCTCTCAGAGAGTAGGAACTCATTTTCTTGCCGGACGCTTCTTAGCTGGCTTAGCTGGCTTAGCTGGCTTAGCTGGCTTAGCTGGCTTAGCTGGCTTAGCTGGCTTAGCTGGCTTAGCTGGCTTAGCTGGCGACTTCGAAGAGAGTGCTTTGCCCTTGAGAGCTTTGCGAGCCTCGGCCTTACTACTTTCTTGCGACGACTTTGGATGAAGGGCTTTAGCGACCTCAGCAAAGGCAGTACCTGGCGCAAATCGCTGTTTCTTTTCGTCCCATTCGCCCGCAACAAAACCAGTCAGCAGCTCAAAAGCTTCTTCGACGCGTGTCACAGACCAAATGTGGAATTCACCTCGTTCAACAGCCTCGCGAACCTCTCGCTGAAGCATCAAATGCTTCATATTCTGAACAGGTATTATAACTCCCTGCCGCTTGTTGAAGCCCTTGATCTTGCAGACCCTGAAAAAGCCTTCAACTTTTTCATTGATACCGCCTACAGGCTGAACTTCCCCAAATTGGTTCACAGAGCCTGTGACTGCAATACTTTGGTCGATGGGCAAATTAGCAAGTGTGCTGAGGATCAGAACCATTTCCGCCAACGTTGCAGAGTCTCCATCTACGCCGCTGTAGTTCTGTTCAAAACAGATTGTCGCCGCAAGAACTACCGGATCTTTGCGTCCAAAAACCGCATTGATCCAGCTTGTCAGAATTGAAATACCTTTATTGTGTATTTTGCCTGACAGGGCCGCGTCACGCTCAATATTCACGATTCCGGGCTTACCTTTGTAGGTACGACAAGTGATTCTTGTCGGCATGCCAAACGAAACATCACCCAGATTATAAACAGCTAGTCCATTGATTTCGCCCACACGACGCGAGTTTGCTGAAATCAGGATGTCTCCTCGGGTCACCATTTCATTCAGGTGGTCTTGAACAAGCGCCGATCTTAAATAGCGCTCATCCACAGCCTTCTCGACGTCATCGCGAGTAATTCTCTTACCCTTGCGCTCCTTGGCCATGAAATCAGCTTCGATTGTCAGATCTTTGATCAAACTAAATCGTGTCGTGAGCTTATCTTGGTCATCAACTATTCTGCTGCTGTACTCTACTATGCTGGCAATCGCCGAAGCATCGAATGGGAGTAAGCTTTCAACCTGCGTGCGCGTCGAAACGAAGTTGATGTAGTCTTTAATCGTATCTTCGGTGCGGGGCATTTGCAGGTCGAAGTCAGCTTTAATTTTAAATATCTTATTGAAGTCTTCATCATGCTGATAAAGCATTCGATAGATCCAATCGGATCCAATCAAGACAATTTTTACATTCAAAGCAATTGGTTCAGGGCGCAAGCCACTTGTGGGTAGAATGCTGTACTGTTCGCCAAGATCTTCGATAAAAAGCTTCTGGTTCTTCAGCACTCTTTTGAGAGTGTCCCAAACCTGTGGGTTTCTCAAAACATCAATTGCATTCAAAACAAGATAGCCGCCATTTGCGCGTGCAAGAGCTCCGGCTTTGATCATCTTAAAGTCGGTTGTGTAAATTCCGTACTCGATATTCTTTTCAATTTTACCGAACAAATTGTAAAAAGTAGGGTTTGTTTCGATAACAATTGGAGCGCCTTTTGTCTCAGTATTATCGACAAAAACATTCACGCGGTAGGGAAGATAAGAATCACCTTTTCTCAAGTGCTGTGGCACCGGGCTTTCATCTTCCTCACCATCTTCATCATCGTCATCTTTCGCGAAATCTTGGATATTTTCCAACAAATGCTCTTTAGCTTCATTGAGGTAAGCAACAACCATTGTGTTATTTGCATACTCTTTGAGTAATGGCTGCATTGCTGCACTCACCACATAATCGCCGATTTCCGAACGCAATGAAGCAAGTTTTTGTTTAGTTTCATTCTCGATGCTTCTCACTTTTCTGGCAAAGTCGAGAACCTCAGGCTCGAGTTGGTTTCGCTCGAGTTCTATTTTTTCCTTCTGATCATCGCTCAAGTCTGCGTAGTCTTTTTCTGAGAGCGGTTTTCCGTCAACAATTGGGACTGTAACGATACCCATTCGTGTTGACTTAACGCCGAAGTTCATTGCTTTCGAGGTTCGCTCGAGTTCACTAAATAACTTCGCTTTTTTCTCATTGCTCAAATTGACGGTGGAATTGACGTTATTTTCATATTCTTCGGACTGTAGAGCATCTGGAATTTCTGTAGTCAATTGCTCAACGAGCTCATCCATGTCTTTTTTGAATTTTTTGGCCATCCCTGTTGCAACTTCGATGGCTCTTGGTGATTCAGTATTCTTGAAGTTGTAGACATAGATCCAGTCGGAAGGCGTCTTTTGAATTTCAGCAGTCTTTTTAAGAAAACCGCGAATGACGCTTGTTTTTCCAGTACCCTGAACCCCTGCCACATAAATGTTGTAACCAGGCTTCTGAACACCCAAACCAACTGTAATCGCCCTCACCGCACGTGCCTGCGATATTATTTCGTAGTTAGGAACCTTGGTCGCATTTTTGCTAACCATCTGATTATCAATGGCGCAGTTCCTGAAAACTTCGTCACCTGACAAATGTCGAAATGTCCGACGCGTTTTTTCAAGCTCACCCCTGACCGGGAAGTCTTTGTCTCGCTGCGCCAACAACTGGAGTGTTACAGAACCACCATTTTTGGATGACGCGCGCTCATTTGAGGATTTTCCCTTGGCACTAGTCTTCTTCACTTGAATCTGTTTTTTTTTCACGCCTGTTCCTGCATCAACGAATTTTTTTTTAACCGTTTGTGATTGCATCAAAATATTGCCACTACCGCAAGTGGTCCGGCAATGTTGCCGTCAGAGCGCCAGCATGTTGCTCCCTCAGCGACTGAAGGCCCCGTCCGAGTCGACGCTCACACAAGTCACAACGTCCACATCTTACGCGCGCTGCGGATGTCGCTCCAACACCTCGACCAATGAAGAGGTTTTCGGCTCCAGTCATACGACACTGGTCTGCCATGACAAACGTTGAAAGAGCCTGCAGACTTTGATTCAAAGTTGCTCGCCAGCGGTTGTAACGCGGTAATCGCACGAAGGCCTCTTTGAGATGACCCAAAAAGAGTAGACTGCCCTTGACCTCTTCCTGAGGAGAGACTGAGTAGACAAGCTCAGATTGCTCCGAGTAATACCGAAAAACTTCCGCAATTTTATCCCAGTTCATCTGAAGCTCTTCGACAATTTCAGAGACCGGGACAGCTGCATAAAACTTCCCTTTTGCTGTTTCCTCGAGATTCAGTCGTTGGCTCAACCATTCAAGAACAAGACGTCGGCGCGAGGGCCCTATTGGCAAGGCAGAAGTCAGCACTGAAATTGCGGCGGTATTCTTGATTTCGAGATTCAACCAAGCCGAACGTGCGGATTCTAAACCGCCGCCGCAGCCGAGCATTGAAAGAAGTCCAGACAGAGTTTCAACACTCTGATCCAGATCTCGGCCTTCCTTTACGAATGCGCGCATTGCCTTTTCAATTTCTTTTCTCGGCACTAATCGCGCTTGATTGTTGCCGGGAAAAAAGTGTGAGATTGCCTGCAGCCGCTCTGACACTACAGGTGGCTCTGGAAGCATCTTGTCGAACTGAAATGTCCGGCGCTTAGGATCAGAGCCCGACCAAACGATGACAGCTCGAGATTTCTCTCCCTGCCTTCCGGCGCGCCCCATCATCTGAAACATTTCTTCTATGTTTCCTGGAAATCCAGCCACTACGATCAGTTGAACATCTGGAAGGTCTATTCCCATCCCGAAAGCAAGAGTGGCGCAGATGACAACTGGTCTTTCGGATTGCCGCAAATATTCTTCAACTGATCTTCTGAAATCTCGCTGTAAGCCCGCGTGGTAGACAACTGCATTGAAACCTTTCTTTTTGAGTTCAATTGCAGCGTTCTGGCATTGCTCACGACGCGGAAAATACAAAATTGTTTTGTGGGATTTTGTTTCAGCTAGAAGGCCCTGAACTGCAAGCCAGCGTTCCTCTTCCGAATAAACTCGCAAGGCTTCAACGCTGATATTTTCCCGCAGTGGCCTGTCAACAACCTCGTGCACTTGCTCCGGCTCCGGAAAAACCATTTCGCGAATCAGGACCCGACTCGAGCGGGATGCTGTCGCGGTGAGGGCCAGAATCTTTCGTGCGCCTAACCCCTTCAAAATCGCACCGAGTTGACTGTACTCAGGTCGGAACGAATGCCCCCAGGAAACGACACAATGCGCTTCATCGATAACAACCATTCCTAAGCGAAGCCGCCTTAAAAACCTTTGGAAACCCACCAAAGCAAAACGTTCTGGACTCACAAAAAGCAATTTAGTTTGGCCTGATAGTAAGCTTTTGAATGAAGCTCTGCGCTCTTCATCGGGCTGCTCGGAGTAAATAAGCGCTGTGCTGATTCCCGCGGCAACCATGCGCTGATACTGATCGCGCATGAGGGCTATCAAAGGACAAACAACAATTGTCACGCTATCATTGAATAACAAGCTGCCTAGCGCATAAATGAGCGTTTTACCGGCACCTGTGGGGAGCATGGCCAACACCTGATTGTGCTGCCCAAGCGACGTAAAAACCTCTCGCTGCTGAGGCCTCAGCGTTTGAATTGAGAAATGTTTCTGAGCAAGACCCTCCAGATGCACTAGAAGAGCCTCAGACTCTGAGTGGCTCAAATTCGCCCCTTTATTACGCACAATATGATATCGGCCTCAACCTTAACAGGACTCCATGCGAGCGCAACCCACCGTGCCGCGTTGGCCTCAAATAGAGCGGCGTGTATAGTGCGAAGGCTGAAAGATTGGGGGTCTAGATATGCCAATGTGGCTTAGAATCGCAATGCTGAGTACCGTTGGATTTTCGCTCGGTTTTGCCGGAATCTACTCGTTCATAAATAAGGGTGAGTCCGAACTCACCGCGGCCAATGCCGATGCGAAACCAATTGACGTCGACTGGGCAACACTCAGAGATTTAGATCTCTCTACAGGAGCAGCGCCTGGTAGCCTTAAAAAGCTCGACGGCCAGAGGGTCCGAATTCCTGGATTTATAGTCCCACTCGAGGACAATCAAAACTCAGTCTCGGAGTTCTTGCTTGTTCCAAGCCCTACGGCATGCATTCACACACCTCCACCACCTGCGAACCAGATGGTTCACGTTAGAATGGCCGGAGGACGAAAAGCCTCCATGTCATTCGGACCAGTTTGGGCACGAGGTCGCTTACGCATCACGGATGTTGCAGGTCCATATGGAAAATCATCATACGAACTCGTTGGTGAATTGACCGAACCCTATCAATAATTCTATTCGCTGATGGAATGGTCTATTTTCGGAGTCCTCAATCATGCTTTTGTCAAAACTCGTTGGTCGCACCGTTAAGGAAACTCCTCGCGACGCTGAACTCGTCAGCCATCGCTTCCTCCTGAGAGGTGGTTTTGTTCGCCAGTACTCCGCAGGCGTCTATGGCTTGCTACCGCTCGCGCAGCGGTCAATCGCCAAAATAGAAACGATCTGTAGAGAAGAAATGAATCGCATTGAAGGCCAAGAAGTTAAAATGCCATGCCTGGGCACAAAGGAACTCTGGGACGAAAGTGGGCGCTACGGCGCAATCGGAAAAGATATGTTTCGTCTGAATGACAGAAACGACAAGCCTATGGTTCTTTGCATGACACATGAAGAGCCTGTCGTTTTTTTCGCCCGAACTGAACTTTCAAGCTACCGACAACTTCCTGCAATGATGTACCAAGTTCAAACCAAATTCCGCGATGAGCCACGCCCGAGAGGCGGCCTCGTTCGACTTCGCGAATTCGCTATGAAAGATGCGTATAGCTTTCATACCAGCGAAGAAGATCTTCAGAATTACTATTGGCGAGCCCACGAAGCTTACATGCGTTTTTTCAAGAGAACCGGGTGCAAGAACTTCGTGAGCGTCATGTCTGACAATGGAATGTTCGGTGGAAAGTTCTCACACGAGTTTATGATGCTCGTGCCATCAGGTGAAGATACGCTCATTACCTGCACAAATTGCGACTATAAAGCAAATCAGGAAATCGCAACTAGCCCCTTTGATGTTAAATACTCAAACGCACAGCCACTTCAAGAAATTGAAACTCCAAACATCAAAACCATTGCCGACCTTTCTAAGTTTCTGAAAATCGAACCGTCGAGCACATGCAAGGCAGTTATGTTTCAGACTAAGGAACAGGAATTGGTGATCGCATTTGTGCGCGGTGACCTCGATGTTGTTGAGCAAAAGCTTAAGGGCATTCTTCAAAAGGAACTTATTCCCGCCAAAGACGCAGTGATCGCCGCCGCAGGTGCAGTAGCCGGATCAACTGGCCCCATCGGATTGAATCTCTCCAAATGCCTAGTGGTCTTCGACAAGACAATAGTAACAGGCAGCAACTTCGCAATTGGAGCAAACAAAGACGGATATCATCTCAATAATTTTAATCTTGAACGAGACTTCCTCTCTGGTCTGACCGATTGGCAAAAGCAAAGAGTAAAAACAGGTGACGTCGCAGCAGCGCGCGCGGGAGACCCTTGTCCAAGCTGTGGACACGCTCTGCAAGAAACCAGAGGTATTGAAATTGGCAACATTTTCCACCTCGGCACTCGCTATTCCCAATCTATGAACTCCACGTACCTGGATCACGCCGGTATCGCTCAAAATCACGTCATGGGTTGTTACGGAATTGGCATCACTCGCTTGCTCCCCTCAATCATTGAAGAGAGCCACGATGAACGCGGACCAATTCTGCCAATTACCATCGCACCTTTTGATGTTCATATTTGCATCTTGAACAAAAAAGAAGGCGCAACAGAGCAAAAGGCGATGGAAGCCTATAACGCTCTGCGCAAAGCTGGAATTGAAGTACTCCTTGATGACCGTGATGAAAAACCAGGTTCTCAATTTGCAGACGCAGATCTGGTTGGAATTCCGTTGAGAGTCATCTTCTCCCCTCGAAACCTCAACGAAAATAAAGTTGAATTCAAATTCAGAGACAACAGAGTTCCAGCTCAGCTTCTCCCTGCTGAAGAAATTGTCGATTTTATCAAAAAAACAGTCGCAGAGGAGTATTTGCGGTACAGCGTCGATGAGTAATTAGGTCAAAAAAAAACGGACGAAGGTCCGTTTTTTTTTGCCTCACTTAATGAGCTGCCCTCAAAGAGCGACGCCCAGCGTGAAACCGAGATCAACTCTCACGTCACGGTTAATTTCGTTGACCTTGGAAATAATTTCAGCAGCTGCTGTCGTTTGCGACTGATCCGATAAATGTTTGTTTTCGAATTTAGGACGTGGAAAGTTTACACCAGCCCCGCCGTAAAGCGACCAGGTGAATCCGAATGTGCTCAAGAAACGATATCCAACATGCACGGTTGGCGCGATAATGTTGAATGACTTATCGGAGCTCTTCCCAGCAACAGTAATGCTCGAATTTACCTGTCCGAGATATACTTTTCCCCCGAGAAACACTCCGTTCAACGCTTGCATTGGATACAAGCGAATTTTAGGCGCAATCAAAAGACTTTGCGAGCTTCCAGTAGCCCCGCCGTCTAGGGAAACAGACTTATCTGTAAACAACAAGTCAGCTCCAAAATTCATGCTTTCTGAGCCTTTGCTTTCAAACTCAAGGCCCACTCCTTTATTAATGAGTTGAGCAGCATTAATTTCGAAGACATAAGAGGCTTCGCTCGCACCGGGCGTATACCGTTTTCCATAGGTCGGCTGTTCGCCCGTGGGTGGCTTGTATTCACCTGAACTAGATTCCTGAGCGAAGGCACTGGAACTCATCAGAACCAAAATGGGCGCAATTGAAAGTTGAGCCGCTCTTGCCAAGTGAGAAAAAGAAATCCCGTAATCTCCCCCTAATTAAACGATCAGTTTTGCTTCAATGACGCACAGATATCTATGAACTTCGCGGCGTAATCTGGCACCTCGGATGAGTACATCATACGAGTATGTCCACGCTGTTCATCGACATGTGTAAACAGTGCAGATGGGATTTCAGTCATGAGCGGCAAGGCACGCTCAAAGGGTACTCGCTTGTCTTTGGCTCCGTGAAACCAAAGTACAGGAGTTTGCACATTTTTTAAGACTTTTCGGGCTGCGAAGGTTTCGCTCACAAAGTCTGCCAATTGCAACTCTCGA
>CAIZJW010000268.1 GCA_903933385.1 uncultured Silvanigrella sp.
ATCTGAAGCCGGCTCTTCTGCGGTTGAACCCACAAGCAAGGGGTTCGAAACAGTTTCCTGTTCGTCAGTAAACCGAGAAGTCTTTTAATCAGTAAGTACTTTCTCACCTATGAACTTTTCAAAGAACGTTGCTCCGTTGCCGGAGCGCTCGGGGTGGTACCATCGGGGATAAGGGTCGTCAATGGGCATTCCGGAAAATCGTTTGCTGGGCTCCCGACTAGCGCCCGAGGAAGGTATTTTTTTATTCATTTCAGTGGCATAGTGGAAGCAAGAATGAAGAACAAAAGCACGTTCAAGCCCATGTCGGATGTCCCCACGACCCCTGCCTGCTTGAGTCCGTTGGAAACCTCCCGGCCCATGAACCTAATGACCCATGCGAACCGAAACATCAGACCATGTTAGAGCTGGAACCCAAATCCAATCAGAACTTCTTGCTCATGAGGTTCAGTTTTGGGGAACTTTAGAAAGTAAAAATTATACTCTGCTGTTGCACTAAACGCTTTTAACAAACGAGCATTAAATCCTGCACTCGCCACAGCGTTGTAGCGAATAGGATCATGAATTGAAGTCTTTGTTTCAGTTGCTTTGTCGGTGACATTGAGAAATCTTTCACGCGCCCGCACCCCTGCGCCGATTTTCACTTTTAAAATTTTTCCGAGTGAAGGTTGCATCGAGAGCATGACTTGCCCGACACGTTGCTCTTCGTTGTACGTATAGGTTGCGTTTTGCGCCGTGGTGTCAACGTTTGCGTCTTTGGTAAAATCAATGTCACCATACTCATCGCGCATCGCAGATGCTTTACGAGTTTGGTCGAGTTTATTTGTGCCGCCCTGAATCTGCAGATTGAACAAACGCGACATCCGAACATTAATCCGCAACCCATAGGTTGTTCTCTGAGCAACAGTTTCTTCGGTCGCGGTGCTCGTTGAATCCTTCTTGCCAACTTTATTTGGCTTAATTGCCTTTGTGGAGCTGACTGAGGCATAGGGCACGATTTGCAGCGGACTCGCCGCCCACGCATCATGTGAGGCGCTTCCGGCCATCGCCAACAAAGCTATTCCCAAACATTGACTCGATGTCTTTCTGCCAATCATGAGCTCGATCCTCCTTTGACACACGGGGTATCGGCTACGGAGAGGAGAAAAATGAATGCCTATCTGCCAAAAAGCCCACAGAACCTTTTGACCCAGCAGGAAAAAGCATCGAAGATGGGTGAAGTTCAAACAGTTCCAGGGGCATAATTTGAGCCGGATTTTGTTTTGCGACAGCAATCTGCGAGCAAAGCTTCACTATGCGCACATCGATGCCATAGAGTTGGGCTGTGCCGATTGTTCTTTTGACCTTGTCGAAGACCAACCGCTCGACGCTATTGTTCAAGAGCTTCAGGAAGACCCCGGCTGTTTTTACATCACTGATCCTATGGGACTTCTCGATGCCTGTAACAAGCACGGGCACATTCCTGATGCACGCACAATTCTGCTTCTTTCTGAAAAGGACAACCAGATACTTGCGCCCATCAGCAATCTTCTGGGTGCACTCCGCTTTGTTCTCGGCGCTCCAAATCCTTCTCTACTCAGAGGCTTCATAGCGTCGATTCTCGAATATCATTTGAGCGGACAGATTAGAGGCATCGTGCCACGCCTCCTGAAACCTGATGGTTTGCAATCGAAGCAGTTCGTCTTAACGGAATCAACTTCTCGTTCGAAAGTCCAAGAAGGCGTTGTCGAGTTTTTTGCAGATCAATTACAAATTCACAAATCAACTCTTGTGACGGGTATTTCTAGTTACCCGAAGTATCTTGGAGACGTTGTTGACGAATTTCTTATGAATGCAATTTGGGATGCTCATCCAACACGTCGGACCATGGACCGTTCAAGTCCGCCCCCCCTTGACCCTGGCGAACAAGTTGAAATTGAATGCTTGTGTGATGGGTCTAACTTAAGCCTTTCTGTTTCCGATCATCA
Organism: uncultured Silvanigrella sp.; assembly: GCA_903933385.1. Classification (GTDB taxonomy): domain Bacteria; phylum Bdellovibrionota_B; class Oligoflexia; order Silvanigrellales; family Silvanigrellaceae; genus RFOM01. Next base: position 1,965 of record CAIZJW010000268.1, read on the forward strand.
CGGAACATTTCCTCAAAGCGCATTCGCTAAGCCCATTCGCTATGCGCTCGGATTCAAAAACGAGCCACAACTGAACGAAGGTCCCGGCGGAGCCGGATTGGGACTTCTCATGACTCTGCAGAAAGTTGCAGCTCTTTCAATAGAGGTTGAAGCTGGTCAGCTCACCCGCTCTGTGGCACTCTTGCGTGGTGATCAGCCCTTGCGAGAAATGCAACGGCGCCCTCGTTCAGTGATGATATTTGAAAAGAGATGATTCATGTTTTCACCCGAAATCAACGCAAATTCACTGCTTGAAGCTTTCGAGCAGAGAGTCAAGCTTTATCCATCCACAATTCCGTCGTGCGTCCAACTCGGACCAAAGAATGCATCTTTTACTGTAGTTATTGGCTCAGCCATTCACGGTAACGAAACAGGCAGTATTCCTGCTGTTATATCGATGATTGATGATCTCTCCGAAGACCTTGAGAGTCTCAATGCTTGTTACTTCTTCTTCTTGGGTAATACCGATGCTATTCGAGCTGGAGTAAGATTTATTGAGCGTGATTTGAACCGATGTTTTCATCTATCCGATTCTAAAAGTTTAGAAGGAAAGCGTTCACAGGAATTGGCAAGTATTCTGGAAAAAGCAGACCTGTTCATCGACTACCATCAAACCAATCAACCTGCAGTGTTTCCGTTTTTCACGTTTGCCTATCATGAGGAATCGTACTGCTGGGCAGCTCACATGAGAGCTGCAGAGCACTTTGTTACGCGTGATATGAAGGTCGCCTTTTCCAGCGAAGGTCTGTGCGGTGATGAGTGGGTTCGAAACAAAGGCAAATCCGCGGTCACGCTTGAGCTTGGTAAGGCTGGCTTATCGCATGATGCTTACAGAACAACCCTGGCGAGTTTACAACGAGTGATTGGTTTTGTGGAAACCGAACTTGACCACGGCCGCCGACCTATTCCTAAAACACCTGAGCCAGAGCTCGATCTGCATTTTTTTGAAGTTGCTGCAAAGTTACCCTGGCCGGGTGACGATGCTGCTCTGCGTCCAGGCCTTGAGAATTTTCAAAGCGTGAAAAGGAGCGAGGAACTGGGAATCATAAAGCCGGGAGAAACTTTGACTGCTCCCATGGGTGGATTTCTAATGTTTCCAAAGTATCCGAAGCGTGATTCCGAGGGGCGGCTGATTGAAGCACAGGGCGGCGACATAGTTCAAATCATTCGCCCACTCGAAACGCATCCAAGGCTGTTGTGGGTTTAATCAGCAACGCACATAGATAAACCTTCGGCAAGAACATCACGCGGCAGATGGCGACCAATGAATACCATCTGAGTTTTGCGTTCTTCACCTGCGTTCCATTCGCGATCGGGTGAGCTTCCAATGGTCATGTGTACGCCCTGAAAAACAACACGCAAAGGGTTGTCTTTGATATTGAGGACTCCCTTGCTGCGCAGCACCTGCTCGCCCAATTCATTCACGAGAAGTGCCATAAATGCATTGAGTTTTTCGAGGTCGAGAGGTCTCTTTTCCTCAATATAAATACTCTGAATTTCATCATCGTGAGAGTGTTCATGATATTCATTGAGAATAGTAGGATCGATTTTAACTCTATCCTGGAGGTCGAACGCTCCAATTCCTAGTACATCGGAAATTGGCAAAGAGCATTTCTGAGTTTTGAAGAGCTTGGAAATACCGTTGATACCGCGAATCATTTTCTCAACATCATCGAGTTTTTCCTGTTTTACCAGGTCGGTTTTGTTAAGAATAATAACGTCCGCAAAGCCAATTTGATCTTGTGTTTCTCTGACCGTTTTTAGATTCTTCTCAATATGATACGAATCAACAACCGTCACAATTGCGTCGAGAAAATAGCTTTGCTGAAGATCTTCGTCCATGAAAAATGTTTGTGCTACCGGACTCGGATCAGCCATCCCAGTTGTTTCAATCACGAGATGATCGAACTGAACCTTGCTCTTAAGCAGATCTTTGGCCGCTCGAGTGAGATCGCCACGCACCGTGCAGCACAAACAGCCGTTGTTCATCACCTTGAGTTCCTCACCCAGGGTTTGAACCACTAGTTCGGAGTCGAGATTCACATCGCCAATTTCGTTGAGTACGACGGCAATTTTTTTACCGTGACTCTCGGTCAGCATTCTGTTGAGCAGAGTTGTTTTCCCTGACCCAAGGAAACCAGTAACAATAGTCACGGGAATTTCATTCCCACCAACCTGAGTATCTTTTGCTTGCGAAACATTTTGTCTATGAAACATGACTCCTCCGGAGCAAGGCGTTCCCCCCACATATCCGAGTGTTGCCTCTAAGACAATTGTTGTTTGCTAAAGTCCTGAAATCAAAATCCGAAGCCAAGCATAGGGAGTTTTGAGACGGAGACAGGGAGGTTCGTATGAAGAAATTATCTATTTTAGCACTTATTGCTTTGGCAGTCGCAGTCCCAGAAGGGGTCTCGTTCGCTGCAAGCAACAAAGACCGCGTTGGGATCGGCAACCGCAAGTCGGAAGAACAGCCACCCCAAGCTTCGGAAACTCGCCAGTTCTGCACCGAAGGCTCTGCCCGTATAAAAACTGCAGGCAAAGAGAAAGAAGTTGTTCAAGACAGTCAGCAGAGCGCGTCATGCTCGATGACTCCAGCGAGCCGCTCGAGCGAGGAAGCACGCCTGGAATCGCGTAAAGTTGAGCGCAGTCCGGATAACTGAATACTCTGCCGACAACTAGAAGTACTTCAGTAGCCGAAAAGTGAGTTTCTAACCCACCAGACTCTCTTCCCATGGGAAGAGAATTCTCCCTTCTCCCTTCATCTGTTGGGCACACATGCGGAGGCGATCACAAGCCTCCGCTTTTTGTTTTTGTGTGATCTTTTTCTCCGGAGCAAGCAGACATTCGACATCTTCTCTTCTTCGTTTCGAGAGACCTGAAAGGTAAATACTCTGTATTTTCGTTGATTCTCCGCGGAGAAAAGCGCCAATATCAGAGTCTTTGAGCTGTGCAAGAAGAAGCGCTAAGTGCGCCGGAAGGAGTCCTGCAAGGCGCTCTACCGAGAGCAATCCGCCTTCAAGATGACGGGCAAGTCCAGGCTCTCTCGCTTCGACTTCCTCCAAAACCCGCTGCCGAATGTCGGGCTCGAGTGCTTGCACAAGTGCCAAAACCCGCTGGGTTCCACCAACGCGTTGTCCGTATCGCCCAGAGGCTGTTCTAGCCCGCAGTTCATCTAGGTCTTGCTCGAGCTCGTCGAGTACACTTGCCTCCAAGACTCTTTCCCGGCTGAGGCTCAAAAGCAAGGACGTTTGCCTTTCCTGAGGCATCGCCCTGAAAACTACACCTGCCCTTTTGAGATCAATTGAGCCAAGAACGGAAGAAACAACAGAATCTAACTGATTTTTTAGGTAATCGACGAGAATCCAATCCGGAATTTCTTCGCAAATTTCATTCACACGTGAGGCTCGCGGTAATTCAATTCCAGCATAGACGTCACTTGGAGCTCGCAAGGATTGATTTGCGGCAGCAGAATTTTTACCGCAAAGAGCGGCGAACTCGCTGCAAATCTCCGCAATATCTGTGTCGGTGAGGTTGTGCTGCCCGGTCAGCAAAGAACGAAGAATAGCTGACTGTTCGCGCTTGGAGAGACCAACGAAAAGCTTGGCGGCTAGCTCGTGACCAACCATTGATAGCACAAAAGCCGCTTTTTCAGATGCAGCCAACCCCATACTTCCCCCCAGCCACAGACTAGCCAGACTTCCGGCCCTTCTCATGGGATCGGCAGAAAACATGAAGAAATGAATTCAAAGGAAAGAAAAAGGATCCACATCAATTTTCACAAGATGCTGAAATTCCTTGCGAAGAAGTATTTCCTGAGGCACCAACTTGGCTGGATGAATTTCACGTTGTGCAGCAATCACAAGGTGCATTCTGAACTGTCCTTTCAACTTCGAAAGCACAGCAGGCATGGGGCCCGTGAGGCGAACATTCTGCGGCGTCAGACCCTGTGAGGTCCAGGCAGCGGTCAGCTCCTTCTGCAAAACCGACCCCATGTGCATGAGGTGAGCTTCACTTGAGTGGTGCATTTCAATGAGAATTTGGCGACAGACAGGGGGATGCCAACCGAGTTGACGCATTTTCAATTCATCCGTCAGGAAGCGATCGACACTTCCCTGAAGTGCAAGAGAAATAACGGGATGACTGGCCCCCAACGACTGCACTGCAATAACACCCGGCAAACTGCCGCGGCCAGTTCTTCCGGAAGCCTGGCACAATAATTGAAATGTTCTTTCTGAGGCGCGAAAATCTGGGATAAAAAGTCCGTCTTCGACGTTGAGAATAACAACCAATGTAACCTTTGGAAAATCATGTCCTTTGGAGAGCATCTGTGTCCCAACGAGACATTGAGTTTCACCCTTGCGAAATCGAGAGATAATTTCAGAGAGCCGAGACTGACTCGTCAGAACATCGCGATCGAGACGATCGATCACCATACCGGGCACGCGCTCTGTCAGCTCTTGTTCCATATTTTGTGTGCCGAGTCCCATTTGAACGAGCTTTTCCGAGCCACAGGAAGGGCAGTGTTTTAACAATGGCCGCGAGAATCCACAGTAATGGCAAAGCTCTTTCGTCCCGCGAGAATGGAGTGTTGTGCTCACCGAACAGTGTGGACATTGAAGAGCCGTTCCGCAATCACCACACAATGCAAACTGGGCGAATCCGCGTCGATTTAGAATGACCATGCTCTGCTCGCCGCGTGATTGCGTTTCACGCAGGAGATCGACAATTCCCGGAGCCATCACGTGTCCCTGAAATGCGAACTGTGATGAACGAACGACTCCGCGCGAGACTCCGCCGGTGGAATGCAACTTCGGGCGAAATTGAAAAAGCTCAACGCGATTGCTCTGCCTGGAATGCTTCACCGTTAATTGAACTCTTTTGTATTTGCCACGCTGTGCATTGACATAGGATTCCAGCGATGGAGTTGCACTGCCCAAAACACAGAGCGCATTTTCAAGATGCGCTCTTTTCACGGCAACATCTCGCGCGTGGTAACAAGGAAACTCATCACATTTGTAGCTTTGTTCGTGTTCTTCATCGACAACAACTAGGCGCAGATTATCGACAGGTGCAAAGACAGCCGAACGAACACCCAGAACCACACGAGCCTCGCCACTTGCGACCCGAAACCATTCACGCTCGTGTTCAACGCTCGTAAGTCCCGAATGGAGCACAGCGAGATCGAGGGGAAAATGAACCCTAAATCGATCACACATCTGCGGAGTAAGGGCAATTTCTGGAAGCATCACCAAGGCTCGTCCGCCAGCAGTGAGGGCTTCGCGCACGAGATGAAGATAAATCTCGGTTTTTCCGCTTCCCGTGACGCCCTGCAAAAGAGCCACATGGCCACGTTCAACATCTCGAATGGCTGACAACGCTTGAAGTTGATCGTCGTTCAAACTTTTCAGAGGAAGCTCTTCAACAGTTATCGGCTGAGTTTTGGATTTTCGGCCTGTGCGTTTGAGACGCTTGGCGTGTGCAGCTAGGTTCCAAACGAAACCGGGCGCAGCAAGGTGGATACTTCGCCCCAAGGGAGCAACGTAGTAGTGAGCCAACCAACGAATCAGCTCAATGACATTTGTTTTTAGAGGTGGACAATCAGGCACCAAAGCTGTTGCAGGACGGCACGCGAAGGCGGGTTTCTCACAAAAATTGAGGAAAACACCCACAGCTTTGCGCCCCTGCAAGGGAAGCTCACACAAAGTTCCGGGCAAAAGCTTGGCAGTGAGATGCTCAGGAATTTCATATGTTAGCTCATGTGCCGTTGCGTTAGCGACGGCAAAAAGTCCATATTGTCCCGGTCCGCTGCTCATGGCTATCCTTTTTGGTACTAGGGCTCGATCTTGGCATCCGCATACGCTAACAAAGCCACCCGGATTGGGACAAGGGTCTTCTGATTTCTTAACGCTCAAGGAGTTGCTTTTTGTCGGTGTCCAACGAAACAAAAATATACGCATTTTTTGATGTCGATGGCACTGTCATTGAACGCGACTCATTTCGAATATTGATGCGCGAAATGCTTCTAAGAACGTCTCTCTGGAGAACAACACTCGCAGGCTTTTTTTCTCTGGTACTTGGATTTCTGCGCATCTTTGGATTAGTCGACAAAACTCAATTCAAAAGTGCTCTTTTATGGTGCGCTACTGTAGGCCGCACTCGAAAAGAATCCCTTCAGCTGCTGAAGAGAATCGTAGACGAAAAGATTTCGCCCCTCTGGTTTCAAGAAATGGAGAGCGAACTCGAGAGTCTCAGAAATTCGGGACATCAAATATGCTACGTCAGCGCGTCAGGGGAGCCCTGGCTTCGATTCCTTCTGCGAAAGCATGATCTAGGACAAAAGTTAATTGTTGGTTCGAAGCTCATGTTTTTTTGTGGCGGTTTGACACTGCGGGGGCCCAACTGTCTCGGTTCAGAAAAAATAGTCCGTCTGCGCAAAATTCTTCCATCAAATACCGTTTGGGCTGTTGCGTACTCCGACCACAGAGCAGATCTTCCGCTTCTCCTGGCAAGCCGTAAGCGCGTTGTGGTCAACTCGACGAAAAAAAATAGAAACACCTTCAGAAAGATTCTTGGCCCTGACGGTTTTACAGAAGTGAACTGGTCGCCTTGTAAAAACCCTAACGTTCTTCAATAATTCGCGCATTTTTCAAAAAACATAGATTTCCTCTTAATAAACCCCGCATGTCTCCGATAACCCGTTGTCTCAGTGCATTTACACCTGCCACCATACGGGAGAGTCCGGAACATGAGCAGGAACAGAGCAACTATCGTATTGGTCGCAATTGCTTCGGTGATCGTGGGAGTCGTTGCGACGCTCATCTTCCAAGACTCTTCACGGCAGCCTGCCAGCTTGACTCAGCTGAACAGAAAAACAGAGCCTGGAAAACCGCCAAAACCAGTTTGGGAAAACGAGCCCGCAATTGCTTTACAGCCGAAAGATGCTGCCGGAAGAGAAATTGCAACCAACAATTTAAAACGATCATCGTTTCCAAAGCCAACCCTTGAGAGCCCTCCGCAAGCGAAACAAGTTCGAGAAGACGCGGCGGTAGATAGCCATTCTACTCCGCAAGCACTTCTTGAATTTGCAGAAAATCTCGCGTTGAGCATGCAAGGGGCATTTGCAGATCAAGAAACCCGCTACACAGTTTCACGACAGCTCATTGCCTGCGCGCGAGATGCTCAAGCACGGGGATCAGCTCAGGCTGCCAGAGCACTGTGTCTTGCGAATTTGGAGCGCCTGAAAAACAAATTTCCCGAAGAGCTTTCGCCCTCCTATCAGTCATTGATGGCGGAATTGCCAGATGATCTACTGTTTGTTGCAGGCGTCAGCAAGACATCCGAGGAGAAGTGAGATGAGCAAAAATTGGCTGAAAAGAATAGCTCTTCCACTCGCAGCAAGCGGAATTTGTGTTGGTTCGATAGGCTGCAAAAGGCTTGTAGAACAAGTCACGCCTCCGAAACTACCTCCACCTCAAACCGGCGCTGCGGAGCAACTCAACCCGCAATTGAACATCAGCTTAGATGCGTCGTTATCTGAAAAGGAACGCGAATTTTTAAAAGAAGACTTTCGCTATGCGCAAAGTTTGAAATTTAAAACGGAAGATACGGGATATTTTGTTAAGGCATTTAAATCGAGCAGTGGAAATGGACTTCTGCAGTATCTTGACGACCGCATTGGCCACATCATTGGCCCCGATGCAACGGTCGACTCAAGATTCAGCTATACAGGTAACACGGGCTCTGACAACAACAAAGCCGTCACGATTGCAACCAACATTGGAACCGCAGTTTGGCTAGAAACCATTGCACAGCGCCGCAGTATATCATTCTTCACCAACAACAGTTCGCTCGTTGTAAATGATCCGCGCATTGGAATTATTAAACTCGGCAAGGCATATACAGTCTTTGATGAAGCATCGGGACGTCCATTGAACACCGTGGCGCGCACAAGCATTCTTGTGCACGAAGCCCGGCACAGTGACTGCACAGGTGGCCTTGCAGATCGTGACTTCTTAAATCTTGCCTCTGGTCAGCTTCCAGAAAACAGATCGTGCGGCCACCTTCACACCATTTGCGCCTCCGGAGATTACGAAGGTCTTCCAGCCTGCGACGGCAAACTTTGGGGCGCTTATGCGCTTGGCTGGCTGTTTGCAAACGAGCTAGTTGAAAACTGTGAAAACTGCACAGAAGCGATGCGCCAAACTGCAATGGCTGTTGCAATGGATTCGCTTGCCCGAATTCCTCCTGAACTAGCCAAGGCGATGCGTAGCGGCACTCTTCCCCCTCCAGACATGAGCAGCACAACACCGACTCAGTAAGAAGTTTTAAACTTATTGTTTAAAAACTGGAGTTCAAGGACGCTACAATTTAGCTACTCTTCAATTGGAATTGTATCATCTGATTGACCTTCGGCATTCGCATCAGGAAGAGCATCCTCGCTTTCAAACTCATCAGTTTCTTCCGTGAGCATACGATTACGCGCATCGAGAGGATCGCGCAGCACAACGGGAATAAGCGCCCGGGCCTGCTTTGCAAGATCAGGATCATAATCCTCGAGTCGCGCCAAGCTCTGCAGGAATGTTGCAAAACGGAAAAGAACCATCATGCAATCGCCTGCGGAAAAATGTTTGGTGGAATGCTCCGCGACAAGATCTTCCCATGACATGAGATTATCTATCCATGCCGAAACTATGGACGCAGCACCCATATTGAATTCACGAAACACTTTGGGGCCGTTGCTCTCTTCTCGACGGAAACCAACTTCATCGTAGAGTTCCGGAAAGAGTTCTTCGGGGTAATGAAATTCAATTTCTTTTGGAATATTCAATTCACCGAGAAAACTCAGATTGGAATAGGTATCAGGAATCTCTTTGAAATGTGCCGAACAGAAACTCGCCATCAGTTGAAGGTACTGGCTCAGATTGCCCGCATTAATTTCGCCTTGAGCTAATTTTCGAGCAATAATCATGCCGCCTGCTTGCGGGAAATGCCGCGCAATTTGTCCCATCAATGTTGGAACCTGACCATCAATTGCCCCCACCGTCGTGAGGTGAGAGATGATTTTTTGTAGTGTACTTTGTCCTGAATTCGTCATGACATTATGGCATGGAATACGCGCGGGACAACGATTACAAGGCACCTGGCTGCGTTGGTGGCCTTTGTGATACTTTTTGAACGTCGATGGAATGTCATCGCACGCCAAGATCTCCATTTTGAAATCTTTGTAAAGAGTCGCCGAAATTAATTCATGATCAACAATCATAACTTGTTGAGGATCTTTTCCGCGCATGAAAAAAGATTTGCGGTAGAAATAAGAGAGATAAGCGAGGCTCTCTTTTTGACCAAGTATCCCAAGAACGGTTGTCGGATCGAACTTCAACGATGATCGACAGGGTTCGCGTCCAGAGGGCTTCTGTTCCACAAATCGACCCAGATTCATCCACATTGAAAATCCGTGAGTATCTTTTCCGCGTCTGCCTGCACGCCCAAGCATCTGCATCACTTCACTTGCACCGTATTTGGTTTCTCCTCCCTCACTTGGACGCGAAAGATCAGAAATGAGAGCACTGCGCACGGCGAAGTTGACACCCAAAGAAATTCCCATGGTACCAGAACACACTCGCAGCAAGCCTTCCTTAAGCAGCGACTCAATGGCCACCCGCCCTGGAGGAATGAGACCACTGTGGTGGAAGGCTATTCCATGACGACGAATCATGCGTTGCAATTCGTGAGGAACATAATCCCAACCAGGAAGATTCTGGAGACGATCATGGAGTGGCTTGAGCACACTCTCATCGCTCAACGCTGGTAAACCACGTGCGAGAACATTCGCGATCGCTTCAACATCAGCGCGGCGTCCTGCGTAAACAACAACTGGCCCCAATTCTTGCTCAAGTGCAACGCGAACAGGATCAATGAGTTCATCAAAACGAGCCTTATCGCGTCGGCGACGATTCGCTCTATCACCGCGCACCATTCGCTTCACAAGCGCAATTTCTTCCTGACGCAGCGCGAGATCGGGCCCATAAATCCAGCCGTAGCTCGTGTAGACGATATCGGCGAGTGGAACCGGACGTCGGCTCACGCGCACCAGTTTTGATGGACGGCCGAAGAGTGTTTCAAGCCATTGTGCGAATTCATCAGCATTGGGAACCGATGCAGAAAGAAGTATGACCTGACTTTCCTTTGGAGTCAGAATAAGTGACTCCTCCCAAGCACTCCCTCGGCTTTCATCTTGAAGATAGTGGTACTCATCATAGACTACGACCCGGCGACGCATGTCGGGCTCAACACCCAACAAACTGTTTCGGTAGGTTTCAAGAGTGGCCAAAATAATGGGTGCGCGGAGGTTCTCTTTGAAGTCACCAGTATTGATACCCACCCGTTCTTTGCCGTATCTTTCGCAAAACTCTCGGTACTTATCGTTGCTCAAACTTTTAACCGGGCTCGTGTAGATGAGGCGAAATCCCTCTGGCAATTTCGCATCGAGAAGAGCTTCTATGACGCGTGTTTTGCCGGCTGATGTAGGCGCATCCACAACAACATTTTGGCCATTGAGCAACGCATCAAGAGCCTCGGCCTGCCAAGGATCAAGATGCAAACCAGAATCAGTGGTGCGTGTCGTTGCTCCAGAAAACAGTTCAGAGAGTTTGGCCGTTGGCGGTGGAGATGGCTTTTTAGATGTGGCCGCTGACACCTGCTGCGCTTCTGCTGATTGAGCAATTTTGGTGCGAGCGAGTGCAAAACCGCGATCGGGTCGCACCGCTGAGGTGGAATCGGAATTTCCGGGAGTGCTCGAAATGGTTCGTCCGGGGACATTCGACTCAACACCGTTGCCTTGCGCTGCGCGAGTTGCTGAACTTTTGTTTTCCACTCGATAAGAGCGGCTCGGCGCGAGCGTTGCCATCGCCGCGGGCGCTGGACTCGGCGTCGGAGGTACAACAGACACACGGGGTTTTGAAGAGGAAGAAGTATGTTCGGCGGAATGTCGCTTGTGTTCAACGGCAGCGCGAGGAACTGGCGCTGCCAGCGCTGTTGTGTGTGAAGACTCAGGCTCAGCCCAATCGGAATTCTTCAATCGCTCGCGGAAGCGCTCAGCAAGAGCAGCCCAAGCCTTGGCGTCGAGACGCTCACTCAAGATTTTCTCAAAGGAATCGCGGATGGCCTCGGGGCTAAGAACCTGCTGATACCCCTGATCGCCGTATCGCCCACGTCCGCCTCCACGGTGATTGAAGCGACCTTCGCGCTGACCTCCCCCACTATTGCGCCGGCCTTGCCGCCCGTCGGGGCCAGGCTTTCCGCTGTGGTTCGAACGAGAATCGGGGGAGGCACGACTTTCGCCCCGCCCTGCAGCGCGAGTGCGAGAGTCATCGGACCTCATACTTTTGCTTTTGGCCTTTGAGCGTGATGAGTCGCGACGGCTCTTAGGGTGCTTATGTGCCACTGGGTTTCTCCCCCTGATGAAGTTCTCAGGGGCTCATTTCAACACCCTTGGCGATCAATGACAAGTGCGACAGCCTCTCCGCCACCAATACACAGTGTTGCCAAGCCACGCTGAAGATTCCGAGCACGCAAAGCGTGAACCAAAGTTGTTAGAATTCGAGCACCGCTTGCACCAATCGGATGACCGATAGCCACCGCACCACCATTCACGTTCACCTTTTCATGAGGAATGCTGAGCTTCTTCATAGCGGCCAACGTGACAAGCGAGAACGCCTCATTAATTTCGAAGAGATCAACATCGTTCATGGTGATGTTGGCCTTGGCTACAGCCTTTTCCATGGCCGCAACGGGCGCTGTTGTGAACCATTTTGGATCTTGGGCGTGTGTCGCATAACTTACAATGCGCGCAATAGGCTTCAGGTTGTATTTCTTTACGGCTTCTTCAGAGGCTAGAACGAGCGCTGCACCGCCGTCGTTGATTTTCGAGGCATTGGCTGCCGTAATTGTCCCTTCCTTATCGAAAGCCGCGCGCAGGCCGCTCATCTTGCTGAGGTCGGCTGCATTGGGCTCTTCATCTGCTTCTATCAACTGTGTCCCTTTGCCAGCAGGAACCTCAACCGAGACAATCTCATTCTTGAAGGCTCCGCTCTCCATCGCCTTGCGAGCACGCGCGTAGCTTTCAGCAGCAAATGCATCTTGCTCCTCACGTGTGATCGTGAATTCACGTGCGCAAGCCTCAGCGCAGTTTCCCATGTGAATGTTGTTGTAGGGGTCCCAAAGTCCATCGAGGATCATTGAATCCTGAATTTCTTTGTGGCCCATGCGAAATCCATCGCGAGCAGCAGGAAGAACATAGGGTGCATTGCTCATGCTTTCTTGCCCACCAGCAACAGCAATTTCAATGTCGTTGAGGCGCAGAGCTTGAGTTGCAAGCATCACGCTTTTCAAACCACTCCCACAGACTTTACCAACGGTGAGAGCCTGAACGCTCTGTGGCAAACCTGCAAAAATAGCGGCTTGACGCGCTGGAGCCTGTCCAACACCCGCAGTGAGAACTTCACCCATCAAAATTTCATTGATGGCCTCCGGCGGAACTTTTGATTCAGCAACTGCAGCTTTGACTGCGGCAGCACCCAAGCGGGGTGCACTCAAGCTTTTGAGAGAGCCCTGAAAACGACCCACAGGAGTTCTTTTGGCTGCAACGATATAAACGTTAGTCATGCGGGGCTCCTTGAAGCACTAAAACCTGTCAGGGTTTTTGAAAAAAAAAATTCGGGAAACGAAAATTCTGAATTTCTAAAACTACAAAAAAATCAACTCTTCATTCCAAGGCTCACGACAAATTCAAATTCATCTTTCGTCACGGGCTGAATCGACAAACGCTGCCCCTTGCGCAAAACAACCATGTCCTTCAAAGCTTCACACTGGCGAAGGGCATCGAGAGTCACAAAATTCCTGAATGGCTTGGGTTTGCCTACCGTGACACAATACCAGCGAGGATTTTCGGGCGTCGATTTGGCATCAAAATATTCGGAAGAAGAGTCCCAGGAAGAGGGATCGGGCTTTGCAGGCTCAATGATCTCGGCAACTCCAGCGACACCTGAAGGTTCAGCATTTGAATGATAAAAAAGAACCAGGTCGCCCAACTTCATATCGTTCATCATGAAGTTACGTGCCTGGTAATTGCGAACACCATCCCACAACTCACGCTGACCCGGACGGCGCACGAGATCTTGGATACTGAAAACGTCAGGTTCGGTTTTCATTAACCAGAAGTTTTGAGCCACCGATGATGCTTTGCTCATAGCCAACAATGCTCCGTAATTATTACGGGTGCATCATACGGCCCACAGCGGAGCTTGCAACGTTGTGCATGGCTTTCAAATTGCGCACCGACTGAATGCGATTTTCAGCATAGCGCTGAGAAGCTTCATGAGTTGTGATGCCATCCCGTTCAGCAATTTTGAGAATCTGCAGCACAGTTGCACCAATATTGCGGGCTTCACTCAATGCCTTGTCGCGATTGTAGCCAATCAATTCGTTGTAAACATTGATAAGACCACCGGCATTGATCACATAGTCAGGGCAATAAACGATCTTGCGATCTTGGAGCATTTTGCCGTGAATTTTCTCATCTTCAAGCTGGTTGTTCGCTCCGCCAGCAATGATTTGAGCCTTCATCACAGGGATAGTTTTGGAGTTCAGAATTGCGCCAAGAGCGCATGGTGCAAACACATCGATGTCGAGCGCATAAAGCTCAGAATCGGTGACGCCAGTCGCCTGATATTTAGAGACCATTTCCTGAACGCGTTCAGCATTGATGTCGTTGACAAACAATTTAGCGCCTTCTTCGTGAAGGTATTGGCACAAATACTTGCCAACATTCCCTACGCCCTGCACTGCAACCCGAAGGCCTTTGAGATCTTTACGACCCATGCGAACTTCAACAGCAGCCTTCAGGCCCGAAAAAACGCCCAGAGCTGTTACGGGGCTTGGGTCGCCCGAACCACCCAAAGCAGGCGCAACGCCGGTCACAAACTTAGTTTCGAGGCGAACAAAGTTCATGTCAGTCACGTTCGTGTTCACATCTTCGGCTGTGATGTAGCGGCCTTGCAGTGAGTTTACGAAGCGGCCGAAAGCGCGGAACATCGCTTCTGACTTCTGTTCGGGCCTGGCAATGATAACGGCCTTGCCACCACCGAGTGCCAAGCCTGCACACGCAGCTTTGTAAGTCATTCCGCGGCTTAAACGGAGAACGTCGCGAAGAGCATCGTCTTCGGATGAGTATTGCCATAGGCGAGTCCCGCCTAGAGCTGGCCCGAGATTGGTGTCATGGATGCCAATAATGGCGCGCAAACCAGATTGGGGATCGTTGCAATAGATGATTTGTTCATGACCCAGGGTTTCAACATGTGTGAACACATTGCTCATTTCGACAGCTCTCCATGCGAGGATAAGTGTTCTTCGAACGATTCGCCAAAGTACACGAAACGGGAAATCTCGCAAGGATGAAAGGGGTCAGGCCCCGCGAGCTCGCCCCATGGCCAACGTCAGCAAAGCCACGTGTGCGATATCCAAAGCAGTTGCCCCTCGCGAAAGATCAGAAAAAGGTTTGGCACTGCCGAGAAGAAGCGGTCCCCATGCCTCCGCGCCTGCAAGCCGCTGTGCGACTTTATAAGCAATGTTGGCAGCATCGAGATCGGGAAAAATAAAAACATTGCCGCGTCCGGCCAAACGCGAATCAGGATTCTTGCGGAATGCCACTTCCGGAACCACGGCAGCATCGAACTGCAATTCTCCCTCACTCAAAGTTTCAGGGTGGGCTAACGCAAAGGCATTTGCTGCATTTCGCATTTTAAGCACATCGGGGTGCTCGGCACTTCCATGGGTTGAGAAACTCAAGAAACCCACCCGCGCCTCACGACCCGTCCAAGACTCAAAAGCCAAGGAAGCCAATCTTGCAATTTGAGGAATCTGAATTTCACTTGGTTGAGGAATCACTCCGGCATCGGCAAAAAGAATAAGCTCTTCGCCTCCCGGAGTGGGCGAAAGCAATCGAAACAAAAAGCAAGACGTGATGAGCGGAACATGAGGCTGCGTTCCCACAGTGCACAACACTGCACGAATCACTTCAGCCGTTGTTGCAACGGCCCCGGCGACTACGGCATCCACCCGACCATCTTCGAGAAGAGCTCCGGCGACGAACAGAGGATCCGTAGCACGCGCAAGTTGCTCTGCAGATGCCTGTTTGCCCTTTTTCAAAAAATTCTTCCGAATAACCTCAGTTGCGAGTGCACGGTGAGCGTCGCAATCAGAAGAATCAAGCAACACCGATCGCACGCCAGCAAATTGCTGCAAAAGACGCGCTGCTTCCTGCACGCGAACATCCGCGCCTTCTGGCAAGGCGACGGTGGCTTCGGCAGCGAGTGACAAAAGCCGCTCGCGGACTTTCTCAGGAAGAGAATTAAAAAGCATGAATTTATCCTTGTGGGCTCTGCTCCGAAGAACTCAAAATCCGAGTTCGTAATTGTCGAGCCTGATTCAGTGCTTCGAGAGCTTGTGCACTGTCGTTATTTTCCAGAGCCGCAGAGGATCTATCTAGATGTTCGAAAATCTCAGCTTCACGTTCGTCGAGACGCATCAACATTTCGTTAAAACGGCGAGCGACATAGTGAATTTCATCGCTTGTACGAAACTTCGCGTAAGCCTTGAAATCACCGCGTGAAACACGTTGGAATTGTTTGAGGAGATTAAACAGCGGGCCAACAATACGCTGGGTCGAGAGAATGCTTGTAAGCATAATTCCAACCATATTTACCACCATTGAAAAAATGATAGCGGCAATAACCATGGCTGGAAGACGCTGTCCCTGCCAAATACCAAAGCTCCAAAACGAAACCAATATAATGGCCGACGAAGAGATGCTGCATGCGAGGCCCATGACCAAGGCGCTGCCTGCAAACTTTAATTGCAGCTCACGGTTGACCATGTAGTTACGCCGCCACCAAGGAAGATAAGGCCTGCGGTTGCCGGCCTCGGGTGGCTTCTGAGGAGATATTGCTTTTTCTTCTTCCATGGTCATCTTTTGTTACCCTTTACACTGCATCACAGAGTCCCACACTTCGGCCTCAGATTCTTTGGCATCAGCAACACATGCGTGAATGACCTGTGTGAATTTTGCCAAATCTGAGCCTATTCTTTCAAGCAACTTTTCGAAAGGTTCTTGGCGGGACTCGTACACAGATGCAGCGAGAAAGGTTGCATTGTTAAATCTTTCGGGCTGAAAAAAAGTGGCGTACTGTGTCCCTTTGATTTTTTCACCCGCTCGTTGTTGAAATTGATTCGAGAGCTCGGCAAATTTTGCCTTGCGCAAGTCGATAAATTTCTCCTCTGAGAGATCCTTTAATTCAGGCTGCGCGTAAAAAGCATCAAGCTCACTGCGGGCGACCTTCAAAAACTCTCGAAATTCCTGCCGAGCTTCATGCACCTTAGCCTCCAGGGTAAGGTAACGC
>CAIZJW010000269.1 GCA_903933385.1 uncultured Silvanigrella sp.
ACACCTCGAGCGCACCTCAGCCTGCAGGGCAGGTGGTTTGCCGCATCAACTCGCGGAACTTCGGATTGTCCTGAATTTTCTCAACCTTCTTTCCACCAGGCCACTCGAGCTTGCCACGCTCAAAGGTGAAGCTGACGTTCGGATTTTCGTAAACAACCTGTTCGTTCACAAGAATCTTGATGGACGACACGCTGCGACGATTCGTTTCGTAGCGTCTATAACTACGATCAGTGCACGACCCCAATCCCAAGAATCCGCAGCTTCGCCTGGTTGTGAATTCCTCGTTGCTAAATGAGGTTCCCTCGCGGGTAATACGTAAGAAGTTCAATTCCTGAATTTCTCGACCAGCAAAGGCGTTGGTGATGAAGCCACCACCTGGCTTGAAAATTCCATTTTCCTCAGCAATCGCGTGGGTAATGCCTCGGCCAAAGTTGAAGGTATAACCCTTTGCATTTCCTTCGGGACTCAGTGGGTCGCCGTTTCCTAAGCTTGCTCTTTCTATTGCAGCACCCTCGATCTTCACTTCAAGTTTGTCGATTTTGGCGAAAGCCCAGCAGCCCAATTTTTCTTGTCCAGTGAGGGCTAAACGCAAGCTTTGGTTGCGGCCCGTTTCACGAGCGTAGTCTGAGTCTACGGAAGCCAAGGCAGTGGGAGGCGGGGATGCCGGTGATGCGACGTTTGTTTTGGCTTCAGCAAAAAGTGCCTCGAGTTCCTTCAACGGGACAACACACTTCGCGTCGCCCAAATAGTTATCAAGGGCACTCAAGTTAATTTGGTGGTTTCCTGAGTTGAATGAAAGATCGCTTTTGCTGAAAAGAGGTTTCCCATTGACGCTGACATCGAAAGCACCAAACTTTGAAACTTGATTTTCATTTGAGTAACATCTGCTCTTATCATCAGGAATAATAATAACATCAAGCTCACTGAGTTCGAGCAAACGCGGCGAACGAATTTGTGCTTGGATGTTAGCAGGATTCACTCGCAATTTCGGATTGCAGGCATCAGGTGCTTTTGGGCTCCAGGTGAGCTTTTGCCCTGTTCCGGCACCAACCTCGTTCGTGCGCCAAGCGCCGCCCTTTGTGCTCAAATAAATTTTTGTTCCGGGGGGAGGTTGAACGCTGATCAAGTACTCAACAGGCGCTATCGAGTCAGCAGCTACACCAGAAACACAAGCCAGCACCTTCTCACCGTCGTCGGGGACAAGTGGGCTTGCATGAGGACATTCTGCTCTCTGTTTCTGAACACGCAAACACATGGTGTCGTTTTCAGCCTTGAGTGTCATCAGTTTCGAGAAGGTTTGCTTCTTTTGAGTATCTAACGAGAGCGCAGTGTCCTGGGCAGTGGCTGCGGCAGAACTGATTGCGGGTGTTGGAAGATCCGATGAACAACCGGCAAGAATAATCGGCAAAGTTATAAAAACTTTATTCATGGATTCCTCCAAGGCAAGGCATTCAAAAACCTTTGCAGACTTTTCGGAATTTTAAACTCATTCTTGAACGAAATGCGTTAACTATCCAGATGTATTGGTGAAAGTGAAGGCCGATTTGTGCTTTGTGAGCCATTTCACCCGGGCGTGTCGGTGAAACATTCAGAAGGCTTGGGTCGCTTTGAGAGTGATCCGCATGAATTGTGGTTGTCGCCTAAATTTCCTTCCTTCTTCTTGACTTTTCAAATGTCACGCATCTAGCTTCCGGCGATTTACCAAAATGCGAAGGGAGATTGCTGTGCGCGCAAGCCTTCTGCTTGAAGATGGAACTTTTGTTGTTGGAAACGCTCATGGTGCCCGTTGTGAGAGAATCGCTGAGATTGTCTTCAACACGGCGATGAGCGGCTATGAGGAAGTTCTCACCGATCCATCCTATGCCGGACAATTTGTTTTGTTCACCACAAGCCACATAGGCAACACCGGCATCACAGACTTTGATGCCGAGTCGCAGCGGCTTTGTGCTGAGGGGTTTATCTGCCGCGACTTCTCATCGAGTGCCGACAACTGGCGCTCACAAAAGACTCTTGAAGAATTTTTGATAAGTTCCGGCACATGCGCAATCTCAGATGTTGATACTCGCTTTCTTGCCCAACGTTTGCGCGCAAAGGGCTGCATGAAAGCAATTCTGTCTACCGAAGATTTCAACCCCGATTCGCTCGGTCGCAAACTGAAGGCGGCTGCTGACATTTCTTTGCTCGACCTCGTTTCGCAAACGAGGTCTTTTTCTTGGCACACTGGACGAGCACAGAAAAAAGCAGTCTCTGGGTTTCGTGTTGTGGCAGTCGATTGTGGTATGAAACGCGGAATTCTCGATGAGCTTGGAGAGCTTGGTCTCGATATTCATGTCGTAGGTCCGAGCGTGACTCTCTCAGAAGTAGAAGCCATCCGTCCGGATGGCCTTTTTTTTAGCAACGGCCCTGGCTGCCCCAAGCAGTTGGCAAATTCGACCTCGGTTTTGGAGCTCATCAAAACTCTCTCACCGCAACTACCCACCTTCGGTATATGTTTGGGTCATCAGCTCATATCTCTCGCATTTGGTGGTAACACCGAGAAATTGGATTTTGGGCACCACGCCGTCAATCATCCGGTTGTGAGTTTAGTTGAGCTTGCTGGTGTTCCTGCGGGCAGCGTGATGATCACGTCACAAAATCACAACTATCACGTTATTGAAGATTCTGTTTCTGAACAGTTTGAAATCACACATCGGCACATGAACGATTTCACGGTCGCCGGAATTCGGCACAGAACATACCCTGTTTTCTCGGTGCAATTTCATCCGGAATGCAATCCTGGTCCGAGAGATGCGAAAGCACTTTTCTCAGTTTTCTTGAAAATGCTTGAGGAGAAAAAGAATGCCAGCGCGCTCTGATATTAAGAAAATTCTCGTGCTTGGCTCTGGGCCTATTCAAATTGGTCAGGGGTGTGAATTCGACTATTCTGGCACCCAAGCCTGTGTTGCATTGAGGGAACTTGGCTACGAAGTCTCGCTCGTGAATTCAAACCCTGCAACCATCATGACCGACACTTCCACCGCCGAACGAGTTTACATTGAGCCCCTCACACCCGAGAGTGTTCTTGCAATCTTGGAGGTTGAGAGGCCAGACGCCCTTCTTCCTACGGTGGGTGGCCAAATTGCGCTGAATCTCTTTCTCGAGCTTGAAAAGCGAGGCCATCTTGAACGCCTTGGCGTGAAGGCTCTTGGTGTTCGTTCTAGTACCGTGATTCTAACCGAAGATCGTCGGGCCTTTCGCAACATGCTTCTTGAGCTTGGTTACGAAGTCATAAAGGGTGGCGTTGCATCAACTCACGTTGAAGCAAAAGAAATTGCAAGTCAGTTGAATTTTCCCTTGGTAGTGCGCTCTTCCTTCACTCTCGGCGGTGCGGGTGGTGGAGTTGTTCGCAGTGCTCAAGATTTCGACGAGCTGCTTGCACGCATCTTTGCACAAACCACATCCGTGGAACTGGTCATTGAAGAATCCATCATGGGATGGAAAGAATACGAACTCGAAGTGATGCGCGACAGTGCAGGAACGTTTGTCGTTGTGTGCGGTGTCGAGAATATCAACCCCATGGGAGTCCACACGGGCGACAGCATCACATGCGCGCCATGCCTGACTCTCACCGACCGGGAATATCAAGAACTCCGCGACCAAGCAAAACAGATCTTTGAACGTGTGGGGATGGAAACCGGCGGGGCAAACATTCAATTTGCAGTGCATCCCACCAACGGTCGCATTGTTGTGGTGGAAATGAATCCTCGCGTTTCCCGCAGCTCTGCCTTGGTTTCTAAGGCGACCGGATATCCAATTGCCAGGCTCGCCGCAAAGCTCGCCGTTGGGTTAACGCTTTCAGAACTTAAAAATGAAATCACCCAGCAAACAACTGCAGCTTTTGAGCCATCCATCGATTACGTGGTCGTGAAAATTCCACGCTGGGACTTCGGAAAATACAAAGGAGCATCGCAATCTCTCGGTGTCCAAATGAAATCGGTGGGCGAAGTTCTCGCTTTTGGGAGAACATTTCGTGATGCCTTTCAGAAGGCCTGGCGTTCTTTGGAGCTCGGCTATGACGGCTGGCCTGAGGCTCCAAGCGATGTTGAGTTGAATAATCAGTTCAGTGTTCCCACGCCTTTGCTCTTTCCTGCGATAAAAACAGCTCTTAAAGCTGGGAAGTCTATTGATACTTTGCATGCCAAGACGGGTGTTTCAAAGTGGTTCCTCGGGCAACTCGCGGAGCTTGTCCAAGTTGAAAAACGTCTCTCCAGCGAACCTCTGAGTGAAGGTTTGTTGCGAAAAGCAAAGCAAGACGGTTTTACCAATAAAACAATTTCCGACCTCTCTGGCGAAACCAAGGATTCTCTTCAAAGCAAGTTGGTTGAATTTGGCATCAAACCAACCTTCAAGATGGTTGATTCCTGCGCGGGCGAGTTTCACGCGCACACTCCTTACTACTACAAGACCTTCGATCACCACGACGACAACATTGTCTCCCATCAAAAGAAAGTTGTGATTCTCGGGAGCGGACCGAATCGAATTGGTCAGGGCGTTGAATTCGATTACTCATGCGTGCATGCCGTGCGTGCTTCTCAGTCCGCTGGATACGAAGTGATACTCGTCAATTGCAATCCGGAAACAGTAAGCACTGATCACCTTGTCAGTAACAAGCTTTTTATTGAGCCCCTGCATGAGGAAGATGTCCTTGATATTCTCCGAGCAGAAATGCCAGATGGAGTTTTCGTTCAGTTTGGTGGTCAGAGTCCTCTCAAGCTTGCACCCGCTCTCTTGCGAGAAGGGTTTAAGATTCTGGGTACCCAGAATGAAGTGATTGAGCTTGCAGAGAACCGCAACGCTTTTGGAGAATTTATTGCAACATGCGGAGTGCATGTTCCGTCGTGGTCCACTGGGCTTACCATAACCGAATGCGTCGAAAAGGCGCGCGCGTTGGGATATCCGCTGCTTGTGAGGCCATCTTATGTTCTCGGTGGGCGCGCTATGCGCATTGTTTGGGATGAAAATGATCTCACAAACGCATTGGATGAAGCTCTGAAGGTGTCCGAGGGGCATCCTGTGCTTCTCGATCGCTATCTGAACGGCGCAATTGAGTTCGATGTCGATCTCGTATGCGATGGCACTGATGTGTTCATTCCAGCTATCATGGAACATATAGAAGAGGCGGGAATTCACTCGGGTGATTCTGTGAGTGTTATTCCATGTCTGAAGGCAAGCGAGAGTATTCAAGCCGAGATCAAAAGAATTTGTTCTCTGTTGGCGCTCAAACTCGGAGTGCGCGGACTCTTAAACGTTCAACTCGCGCTGCATGAAGGAACGCTTTTTGTTCTTGAAGTAAATCCGCGAAGTTCGCGCAGCGTTCCTTTTGTCTCGAAGGCAACGGGTTTCGCAATTGCTCAGTGGGGTGCGCTGGTTTCGCTCGGCGTCCCACTCGCTACACTCATTCCCAATTCAGCCTTGCAGTCTCCTTCTCGATACGCTGTTAAGGCGCCGGTCTTTCCGTTTCATAAGTTTCCAGGAGTCAGTCCAAGGCTCGGGCCTGAGATGCGCTCCATTGGCGAAGTCATGGGGCTCGGCACAACTCCATCGGCTGCGCTTGCAAAGGCCTACATCGGGGCCGGTTGGAAACTTCAGCGCTCTGGGAAAATCTTGGTATTGTGCGAGCATTCTGAATTAGCGCGGATTGCTGATGCTCTAAAACTTCTTTCGAGTGAATTTGGAATGTCGGTGTTCAACGTAAAAGGCAGTGCAAGGGAAAATTCACTCCAATGCTATGCGCTCGATCATCATCTTGCTGAAAAGAATGAATCATCAGAGGTTGTGTTTCCATGGGCGCAAAAGAACCTGATCAAAGGCGAGCTTGCCATGGTAGTGTTTCTCTCTGAACACTCTGCGCCTCAGTTGCAAAAGTTAGCCGAAGACGTGGGCGCTCTCACAACACAATACGGCGTTCCCTTCATTGACTCCGCATTTTCACTGG
>CAIZJW010000270.1 GCA_903933385.1 uncultured Silvanigrella sp.
ATCTGAAGAAATAAAACAGGCCGTCGAATATGCCGCTCTTCATGACGTTGTGTTTGTTTCTGCAGTGGGCAACTTTCGCAAAAACCACGAAACTGAAACGAGTTATCCGGCAGGCTACAATCTACAAAATCAGATCTCGGTAGGAGCATCAGAGCGCCGCGACCTAGCTGCTGCCTTCTCGAATTTCGGAAAAAACGTCGACATCTTTGCTCCGGGCGACGAAATAATTTCGTTGTCAACGGGTAACACGTATTCTGTTCGATCCGGAACAAGTCAGGCTTGTCCTTTGGTTGCAGGTGCTGCGGCTACCGCTAGAGTTCTCAATCCCACCGCAACGGCCCCAGAAATCAAGGAACTTATTTTGCGCAGTGCCGACGAGCAAAGGGGTTTGATGGGATTTTCGGGCTTGGCACGCAGACTCAATGTCGACAACCTTATTTTAGGAAAAGAAGGTAAAAGAGAACCAAAATCTGATTTTTCATCCTGGCAAACTCAGCAGATGAATATTGAATCAGAGCATCCTTACCGCTCAAATCTCAGAACCACTTATGACGTCAAAGCGCCAGCTCACACTCGCTTTTTTCGACTCCGCTTCAAAAGCTTCTCAACACAGTCCACAGATACGCTAGAAATTCGGAACCAAGAGAACTCCGTTGTGTCGTTGCTCAGTGGTGAATTGGGTGAACGGTGGTCGCCCGTGCTGGCCGGAGATACAGCCCAACTTGTCTTTACGACAGACAAATTCGTCTCCGACCACGGCTGGCTTGTTGATCGCATTGAATTTATGCATTGACATCAGCATCGGTTTCCAAATAGAAATTTTTAAAATTACAGTAAAGCAGGACTCACGATGAAATTCTCTCTTTTTTACAGAGCGGCCGCCGCCCTCGCCATCTGCATTTCAAACTCGAGAGCCGGCGCGCAAGATTCAATTTCTGCGGAAAGTCTTGGAGTTCTTCTCGTTGGTGATCAAGGAAAGGGCAACCCCGAACAATTGCAGGTCGCCCAAGCAATGCAATCATTTTGTGAAAAAAACAGATGTGATTTTGGAATACTTCTCGGCGACAATTTCTATGAGAGCGGTGTCAAGAAGGTCTCTGATCAAAAGTTTAAAACACACTTCGAAATTCCATACGGCAAGCTTGGAATCGAATTTTGGGCAATTCTTGGGAACCACGACTATGGTTTTGGCTGGTCGCGAGGCAATGTTCAAGCACAGATCGATTATTCGGCACATTCGAAATTTTGGCGAATGCCTGGGCGCTATTATTCGTTCGAAAAGAGTGGGGTTGAATTTGTTGCACTGGACACTGTTGCTCTCAAAAATGATCAACAACAGTTGAGTTGGATGCAAGATAAATTGCAAGCCGAGAAGAAAGGCTTCCGTGTCGTCCTTGGACATTACCCGATTCACTCGGGCGGACTCCACGGCGATACTGACTTTCTTCGTGACCAAATTGCTCCCAAGTTGTGTGGAGCCGCAGAGGTGTATGCATCGGGGCATGATCATCACCTTGAACATCTGAAAAGCGATTGTGGCATGCACCTCGTGGTGAGCGGTGCTGGTGCCGAAAAGCGAGATGTCACACCTACGGCACGCACCCAATTTGCGGCATCGACCCTTGGCTTTGCTTACCTGAAAAAAGAATCAAGCGCAGAGCTCACGATTCGCTACTATGATTCCGAGCTCAATTTACTTGCGGAATTTAAAATCAATCGCCAGTGACTGGCGATCAGACGTCAGCGGAACTCTCTGCGGTCAACCGCCGATTTTACGCATGAGAATGTCGAATCGCTCTCCATTCCGAGTCGGCGTGATCTTACATTTGTCGTAAGTTGGTGCGCCAAGTAACGCTGGATTCTGAGAAAAGCCGAAAGGCTCCTCGGGAACCTGCATACCGAACAATCCGCGGGTGTCGAGCTTGCCGTTCATATTCATGTCTTGAAATAAGCTGACAACGTAGCCATCATTGGATGGTGGAAGACCTTCGATGAGAAACGAGACAACCGTGCTATCTACCCGCTTGCAGCCCTTCAATGCGACTTTATCAGGGTTTGAGGGAAAACCTTCAGGGCCCGCAAAAACGGCATAACAGACCTGTGTCTCGCGCGGTTTGGAGCTATCAGTATTAAATCGGAGATCCTTTACCACAATGGAAATATAATCGACTCCTGTGCTTTCAACAGAGTTAAGGCTTGAGTTCTCCAAGGTCCCACATCCAATCAACAGAGAGAAAAACGCAAAACACAAAATCGAACGGGGGTATTTTGACATTAAAAACCTCTTGTTATGCATAATGTGAGAACTACCTTCTATTGTCTCAATATCTTGGAACAAGTCAAATCAGGATCATTAACGGAGCGTTCTTTTGCAAAGCAAAATGCTCTGCGTAAAATGGGGACACTACGAGGTTTTACGATGCTGTGGTTAGTTGTTCTGCTGCTACTTTCTTCCTGTAAAAAAAATGATGCTTCCACCCTCCAAACAGACTCCTTGAATCTGACCGGGGCAACCGGACGGAATTTAACGATTGAAGTCACCGACCTGAATAAGAGTCGCTCAAAGGGAAACGAGCATCGTATCTGTGCATTTGGCCTGGCTGGAAATGAAGCCTTTAAGAAAGAGGTTCTTGAGACAAGACTCGTATGTGAGTCAAATGTAGATGGAAATTGGGTTGGCCGAATTCAGCTCAAAAACCTCCCTTACCCGGCCTATATAACAATATTTCACGATGAGAATCTCAATAGCGTGCTCGACTTTGCAACATTCAATATAATCATTGCTCGCAAGCAAGGACCTATTGAGGGAATTGCTGCAATTAAGGATGCTGATAATTCATTTAAATTCTCAAAACCCATTTGGGTAGAGGTTGGTGAAAATCAAGCGAGGGCTCATTTAGTTTACGACTCGGCACCATTTTGGCAGTTCATAAGAGAACACTCGTGGCAATATCTCTACAGCTGGTACCTTGAGAAGGCGCACGCTATAAATCACAACGGAAAGCTCAAGAATCCCTTCTGCACAAGAGCAGAAGAGTGTCTGTAAGCAAAACAATGCTTGGAAAGAATTTATCATGAGCACAATTCCTGGACTGAAAGAAGTTCTCGAAGCTGCGCAGACAATTAGGCCTTTTGTGCATCGGACACCTGTCATATCGTGCGATGCGGTCAACAGGCGTGCCGGGGCAAGAGTTCATTTCAAGTGCGAGAATCTTCAAAAGGTTGGGGCATTTAAATTCCGCGGTGCCTGCAATGCATTGTTCTCACTCGGGGAGCTAGAATCGAGTCGTGGTGTGATTGCCCATTCATCTGGGAACCACGCACAGGCCCTTGCCTTAGCTGCCAGGATGAGGGGTATTCCCGCATATATTGTGATGCCCAAAAACGCTCCTACAGTCAAAAAGGCAGCCGTCGAAGAATACGGAGCAAACATAACTTTTTGCGAGCCAAACCTGGCAGCACGCGAGAGCACACAGGCAAGAATTATTGCCAGCACCGGCGCTGTTGAGATTCATCCTTATGACAACGAGAAAGTCATTGCCGGACAGGGTACCGCTGCACTCGAGTTTATGGATGAAGTTCCTGACCTTGATTTCTTGATTGCCCCTGTAGGAGGAGGTGGACTTCTTGCCGGAACAGCAATCGCAGCCGAGCGCAGCAAAAAGAAAATCAGGGTCATTGGTGCGGAACCCCTCAACGCAAATGATGCCTTTTTGTCTCTCGCAGCAGGGCGAATTATTCCCTCAGAAAATCCCAAAACAATTGCAGACGGATTACTCACTTCTCTCGGATCAAGAAATTTTCTGATCCTACAAAGGCACCTTGAGTGCATATTTA
>CAIZJW010000271.1 GCA_903933385.1 uncultured Silvanigrella sp.
GTATCAAAAATTGCGATTCCATTGGCAATGCTCCTGGGACTTGTAATCGTGCTTCGTGGCGGTTCGAGCTTTGTCTACTTATCTAGACTGTTGACTCATGAGTTGGGGCATTCGATTTCTGCCTGGTTGGCTGGAATCCCTAATTACTTGACGCCTGTTTTTGTTGGGCTGCTGGCTTACAACACTGTTATGCCAATTGCATTTATTATCTCGGGTATCCTTGCATTCGCTCTGGTGAGCTGGATTCAAAAGAGAGATAAAATACAAAATCAACTTGAAGCAAACATCATCACAATTTTCCTAGCGCTATTGCTCTCTGTTCAAATATACTATTCATATATACTTACTGTTGACGAAAAGTTTATGATGTTTTCTCTCTCAGGCTTGCTGGGAGAAATTATCATCAACACATTTCTGATAGTTATTTTCTGCATTCGCAGTATACCCGTTTTGCGCTGGGATTTCTTTCGATACCCACTCATGATCTACGGAGCGGTTAACATTGTTGGATTTTGGATGTACTGGAGAAAAGTTGTCGCCGACCCTGCAATGATGCCCTGGGGTAGTGCTCTTGGCGGCAACGAAGGCGATGGTGATCTTGCAAAACTTCGGGATATTCACGGTTTCAATGCTGAAATGATTATAAAAATCGTAACAAAAAGCATCACTGCATGTTTTATTGCAATTATTGCTGCAAGCGCAAGTTTGTGGCTGCGGGATCGCGACGATGAAGAGCTTTAAGATCTAAAAAAGGTCGAAAACGAAGGTTACTGACCGGTTTGCGGTTTCTGCAAGGAAGGTCATTTAAAATGAGCAATCTATTTTATCTCTCGCTCATTTAACTCAATGAGTGGGCTATAGTCCCCTCAAAAACCAAA
This sequence comes from uncultured Silvanigrella sp., assembly GCA_903933385.1. GTDB lineage: Bacteria > Bdellovibrionota_B > Oligoflexia > Silvanigrellales > Silvanigrellaceae > RFOM01. The sequence goes on from CAIZJW010000271.1 coordinate 879, forward strand.
CTTCCTATCATAATGACACGTGTACCCATCCGGATTTTTACTCAAATATTTCTGATGCTCGCCTTCTCCCACCACAAAACCGCCAAAGTTTTCAAGCCGAGTGACCACTTTGCGCGGCCATTTTTTTGAAGCATCAACCTGCGCTATCAGTTTTTCCGCAGTATTTTTCTGCTCTGTAGTGTGAAAGAAAATAGCCGAACGGTACTGCGTGCCAATGTCATTGCCCTGTTTGTTGATCGTGGTGGGGTCGTGAATGCTAAAAAACACCTTTAAGATTTTTTCGTATGAAACTTTTTTCGGATCAAAAAGCACCTGAACCGTTTCTGCGTGTCCTGTTTTTCCCGTTTTTACATCATCATAACCGGCCTTTAAATCTAACCCACCACTGTAGCCCACTCTTGTTTCAACCACGCCCGGAATTTCGCCGAGAAGTTTTTCGAGTCCCCAAAAGCATCCACCCGCAAGAGTTGCAACTTGCAGTTTTAATGGCTCGGCAAAGTCTACCAAATAAACTCCCAAGCCTTCTTTTTTGAGCGCCAACAATGGAATGAAACGCAGCGAAGCTGAATTGATGCAATAGCGCTGACGCGTTGGCCCTGGGCCATCATCAAACACATGTCCCAGATGTGAATTGGCACGCGTCGATCTCACCTCCGTTCTCACCATTCCGAGTGATGTGTCGCGGAGGGTGCGCACGGCAGCTTTATTCAAAGGTTCGGTAAAGCTGGGCCAGCCGCTGCCGGAATCGAATTTTGCTCGCGAAGAAAATAATGGCTCACCGCTCACAACGTCCACATAAATGCCGTCTTCTTTGTTGTTCCAATATTCATTCGCAAAAGGTCTTTCTGTACCATTCTCTTGGGTGCACCGATATTGCTCGGGTGTGAGACGTGTTTTTAAGTCTGTTTTAAGAGGCATATTGATCTTTGCAACTTCCAACCAAATTTCATTGCGTCTCAGAAACCAAATCTGCAACGGAGAATTAAATCGCGCAAAGGTGGGCTCGCCTTTGGTCACAATTTGTTCGCGCGCCAGAGCAGCATTGAATAATTCAAGCTTCTCATTGAACTTTTTTTGCGACCACGAGCCAGTGTATTTATATACAGCCACCTTGCGGGCAGGAACTTCTATGATTTTTACACGTGGGTCGTTCGGCTTTGGCAGAGTCTCTCGTGTGTACGCGGAAGGCATCGTGAATTGAATCACATACCCCGAGTCACTTTTGCTTTGCGTCACCGGTGCCGTCATGGCAATTTTTTCTGAGCGGGCGGGCTGTTGAATCACCGGAGCCGTCATGTCGATTTTTGTTTTGGCCGTGTTGTTTCCAAAGATATAATCGGCAAGCACTCGGAATGCCTGACTGCCCGCGTCGTCAAAGCTTTCGCTGACTTCTGTTTGTGCCACCAGTATGGGTGGGTATGAGCGGATTTCGAAGTCTTTATAGCTCTGCTTGTCGGTGAATTTTGGTTCCTCAATTGCGAGTGCTTTCGGTGCGTAAAACATTGCAGCAAGGATGATGAAAAAGAGAATTTTCATGGTCGCTATTCCTTTCAGCTCATTCAAGAGGCAAGCCGGCAATGGCACCGTGCCGCAGTTGTCAGTTCGATTGTAGAGGCGATTTGCAAACTTGGACTCTAATTTCTGTGTTTAATTTTAAATACCCGATATCATTGTTAAATTAATCTACCGGTCGCTGTTTTGCAAAGCCTTCGGGCGCACACTCGCTCGATAAGTTTCGAGTCCGAATTGCCCTCCTGTGGCCTTCGGGAGTATGACCTCCGAGTCGTTACCCACAATCGTAGGTTTTCACATTGAGGCTCACCATTCGAGTGTGTTTCGAGCTGAATATTCCTACGTGCGCCACTGAAGGACAGGTTCATGAGCGACATGAAGCATCAGGAAGTAACAAAAAATTTAGCTGATAGAAAAACTCAAGCAGCTTCTCCAGGTGCGCACTTGTATCCTAAAGATCCTTTGGGAGAGCGTATTCCGGGTATTCCCACGGGCCGTGATGTCGATTGGCAGCCTCTTGTTGATTACCGTCGCAACGGTGTCAGCGAAACTACCATTCATGGTGCAGTTGCATGGGCCAGCGGCGGTAAACTCATTCATAGTTTTGGTGGCAATGTACTTTGCTACGGGCGCAGCATGATGAAGCCATTTATGCTTAAGCCTCTGGCGAAGGTGCTATCCGAAAAAACAACTTGGGAACAAAAGGCTATTTCTGTTTCAAGCCACAACGGCGGCACGGAACATGTCGCGGCTGCTATGAGTTTGCTCGATGCCTCCGACTGGGGGCTCATGCAAACCCCGCTTGATGTTCCCCTCGTGCAATTTGGCCGGCAGGTGCGTCGGCCACGTCGTTGGTATCACCCTTGTTCGGGTGAGCATGCAGCGATATTAAAAGGCTTCAAACTCATGGGCTGGGATAGGGTGGGTTACACCTTGCCGCATCATCCATTTTTCTCCGCCTACATTGAACAGCTGCGCAAAACCTTGGGCCACACATGGCAGCCTCTGCGCCTTGCGCGCGACGGATGCGGTTTGCCGACCGTTTCAAACACCGTAACCGAACTCGCAATGCTCTATGCCGATTTGGCAAAGCAAAAAGATGATGATTGGATCTGGGAAGCCATGACTCGCCATCCCGATCTGGTGGGAGGATTTAACCGCCTCGATTCCACCATCTTGAAAGCCTGTGAAGGCAAAGTGATCGCAAAAGAAGGTGCAGATGGCCTCCTGGGCCTTTCCATTGTGCATCCCGATTATCCACAGGGGTTAGGTGTGGTCATCAAAATTGCCCATGGATGGAATCCGCAAGCAACCTGGTACGTGGCGCGAGGAGTGCTCGGGGTGCTTGGCTTTGACTTCCGAAATCCTTACGCGCTGCATCGACAAAAAGCTTTTTTGGTTGAGGGAATTGTGCCTCCGGGTTTGGAGGGCAAGCTCCGCGTGGTGAAAACCTGGGACGATTGGGATCCCAACAGAGACGTTTACGACTACGACTGGAATGAATTTGCTGTGCATGAGCCTCTTTCAAATGAGCCAACTTCGGCACAAGGAATGGCTCCTTCAGGCAACACGCAATCCGATAAGTCGCACGAGAGGGTGAGGGGATGAATAATCAAAACAACACCGGCCGAAAAGGTTCCATTGTTGCGGGCGTGCTTGCGCCGCATCCACCACATTTGGTTTATGCAGAGAATCCGCCACAAAACGAACCCCGCTCTGAATGCGGTTGGGAAGAGCTGCGCTGGGGCTATGAACGCCTCCGCAAAAGCCTCAGTGCCGATGAATTCGATGTCATTATTGTTCACACACCACATTGGCGCACAGTGGTGGGGCATCACCTTTTGGCTGTGCCGCACTTCAAGGGGCTCTCTGTTGATCCGGTGTTTCCGCATCTGTTTCGCTACAGCTACGATCTGAAGGTTGATGTTGAACTTGCGCAAGCTATTGCAGCTGAAGGAGAATCGCTCGGTCTGCAAACCTCACTCATGCGCAACCCAAAATTCCGCGTAGATTATGGCACCATTATCAGTTGCCATCTCTCGCATCCAGCCTGGAACAAACCCATTGTCTCTATTTCTTCAAACGCATCGGCTGATTATTTTAGTACCGATGTGGGCCAGCAAGAAATGATTGCGCTCGGTCACGCCACCCGCACGGCCATTGAAAAATCTGGGCGGCGCGCTTTGCTTCTGGCTTCCTGCTCGCTTTCGCACCGCCACTTCACAGAAGAGCCGCAGGTTCCCGAAGACATGACATACGAGCATATCTACAACCACAACCAATATTTGTGGGACATGCGGATGCTTAAAATGATGCGTGCCGGAGAAAGCAAGCGCGTGATTGCTGAAATGCCCGACTTCACCGATCAAGCAGTTTCAGAAACTCGCGCAGGCTGCCTCACTTGGCTCCTTGCCGCAATGAATTTCCCCACCACACCCGCCACTGTGCATGCCTATGGCAGTGTGATTGGAACTGGTAACGCCATCGTTGAATGGAGAATGTAAAGCCATGATGAATTTCTTCAATTCAAATTCTCTCCATTTTTCATCCGACGCCGCGCAAACTTCGGCTGCATCCGTTGAACCCACTTTCGAAGAAAATACATTTGGATTTGTTGCAGGCTTCATTGTTCCTGGCTTGCCTCAGCCACTGCTGGCTCCAGAAAAATCTCCCGCTTGGGGGCGAGTTCGCGCTGCATTTCAAACTCTTAAAGAACGCCTAGATGAGCTGAAGCCCGATGTTCTCGTCATTTATTCCACACAGTGGCCAAGCGTGCTTGGTCATCAAATTCAGGCCGATCCGCGGCCTCAAGGTGTGCATGTTGATCACGAATTCCACGAACTGGGCACAATGGAATATAACTTTCCTGTCCATGTTCCCTACGCCGACGCCTATATTGCCGCTGGAAAAGATCGCGGCCTGCATATGCGCCGCGTGTGTTTCAAAGGTTTCCCCATCGACTCGGGGTCGCTGGTTGCTCTTTTACTTTTAAATCCAGAAAACCGCATCCCCTGCGCACTTGTATCTTCCAATATGTATGCCGACCGCGCTGAAACGATTGTTCTTGGGAAGTCGGCCCGCGACGCTGTGCAAACAAAAAAGCTGCGCGCAGTGGCTATTGCCTCTACAGCACTTTCTCACCGCCTTTGGACCAAGCCTGTTGCTCCCAAAGACGACACCATTTCTTCGCAAAAAGACGATGAATGGAATAGAAAACTCCTTGAAATTCTGGCGCAAGGGCGTCTTGAAGATGTCGCACAGCTTGCAAGGCAATTCGCCCGCGAAGCTCATGCTGATTCGAAGCTCAAAGCTCTTTGGTGGCTCTCGGCTGCACTGGGAAGCAGCAACGATTTTCGCGGTGAAGTGTTGGCCTATGAAGGGCTTTATGGAACTGGTGCTGCTGTTGTGGAACTTCGCCCAGGTGGTGTGAGCCGCGGCGAACAAGAATTCGATGAAGATGATGTCGAATTCTTCCGGGGAGAGCGCTCTGTGCTTACTTCTTCTTCGATGAAGACTGAGAACCCGAAGTAGTTGGTGGTTGCTTCGCTTCTCCGCTCTTCGTTTCTCCACTCTTTGTTTCAGAGGGAGCACTGGACGAGTTATTTTGAGATGTGCTCAAATCAGGATTCACCAGCACAAACGGATAGCTAATTTCGAGAGTCTCTTCGCTGCTGAGCACTGGAAAACGCCAGCTCTTAACTTTCTGTGAAAGGCATTTGCCAAGAGCTTCGCTTTTGTAGGTTGAGCGTTCCTGCAGGTACATTGCCGAAGAAACCCTTCCTCCTGCTTCAATTTCGAATTTGATATAAACCTTGCCATCAGCCTTGGGATCTTTTGCCTGAGCTTCTTGCAGGCATGCTTCCGAATCATCGCCGTAATTGAGAAACACCTGAGCAATTTCTTCGCGACTCAACGGACTTGAACGTCGTTCACCTGGTTTGAGTGCGCGCGTTGTGCCATCTGCGAGTTCACACAGGTAGTCAGCGTCGCGCTTCAGTTGAACATAATTAACACATTCATCCGGTGAGATTTGCGCAGGCTTAACCGCACTTGTACCCACTGTGCCGGAATTCTCATCTTGTTGCTCAACACCAGCTGAAACACAGCCAGCCAGTGCGAGAGCGCATCCGATAAAAGCAAATCTGCTAAGTGTGTTCTGAGCTGCGCGCATGATTCTATCCATTATTCAAGAAAATCAGTGAATCGTGGGAAGGCAAGAGGCCTCTGTGGATTGAGTTGACAATGACTGGCGAAGGGAATGTGGTCAAAAACCATGCGCCAATTGGCAAGCACGGCCTGCGGCACATTGCGGCCCTGGGTGCGGTTGAAAACCATCTCCCAGTAAGCAACATCCTCTTGTTCATCGTATGTTCGTGGCGCGCTGAGTCCACCTTTTCCATCTTGGATGAGAAGTTTACCAACATGTTTGTATCGTAAAGCTTCAAAAACCGACTTCACGGCCTCTTGTGAGCCACCCGGGAACACGCGGCTAAAAGCATCTGCTGCTATCGGAGGTGGTGGCAAACGCGGCACGAGGTCTTCATTGTTCACAAAGCGCCAGATGCGATTTGGAAATAATTTCTCGACAAAATTTGCATACGTTTCATCACCCATGCGCGGCACTGCAAAGACATAAATTGAATCTACAGGCAGGCCGAGCTGTGCTAGCCGAGTGGCACTGATCACTGCCTGAGCTCCGCCCATGCTCTGTCCGGTGAGAATGATTGGTTTTCCGCCACTGGCGTGCTTATTTACGAGCTCGAGAATGCGAGGCCAGCTGCGCTCGAGAACGTTCAGGAATCCGATATGCACCTGTCCGGGAATGCCACGCATGGTTTCTGGCTTGCTCGCAAATGTGAGGTCGGTCAGGTAGTCCACCCATTCGGATGTTCCGGCGAAACTCACAATCGCGTAGTTGTTGTTTGAGCCAACGAATGCTTGAAAGCCACTTTTTTGTTCATTGATAAGATCAACGTTTGTGAAGCCTACTCTTGCAAGTTGCTCTAGTGCATCTTCACCCTGACGGTAAGCCTGTATACTCAACCACGACAACCAATAAGCGTTCTTGATGTCGAACGAATTTAGGCTGGGAGTAATTTCCAGTTCTTTGCCGCGTGGGTAGGTGCACCGACCCGGATCCCAATGGGAGCGCCAGCGAATACGGCGGGTGACTGGATCGCCCACCATTTTTGAGTCTTTCAGGCTCTCGTCGAGAAATTGAAGACCAGCATCGTATTTTGGATTCTTGCGCTTGAAGAGCCCGAACGGTTGCGATTGCTCGGGAGTTTGCGTCAGAGAGCTGTCTTGGGTTCCGCAGGCTACAAAAAAGAGACTGCAGCCAGCAAGTAAAACTGCTGGACGAAGTTTGCGCGACATGCCTGCGCGCCAGCGTGAATGCGGCGGATTGCGCCTCACCAGCATGCGGTTCCCTCCATGGAATCAAGCTCACTTTACACAATTTGTTGCAAGGTAACATTTGCAATTTATCAATTGTTGGATAAGCCCGTCAACGGGGCTTCAGGAAGGTTGACGGATTTTAAGGAAAGTTGACGGGCCTATTTACTCAGGCTGCTTTTGAGCTTTTCTATTTCTTTATCAACACTCGCGTAATCTGCGTCGAGTTGCGAGAGTTTTTGGCGTTGTGCGAGCACGCCCTGTGCAATTTCGTCAACCTTGCCAACCAAATCTTGATAATCTTTGAGTTTAGCTTGAGCTGCTGGGCATTCGTTGTTGAAAATCGTGCTTTGCTGCTGCTTTAGGTTCACAATTGCGTTTACAGCGGTTGTTAGAACTGTTCCCACTCCTGGCACAAGCGCGTTCACAACTGGCCCAGCAATTGCAGTGACGAGTTTAATGAGGCCACCCATGCGTGTTTGTGCATAAACTCTGTCTGCTTCGTCGAGTACGCATGTGGTTGCAATTGCATTTGCCGAAATAAGTGTGCGTTCCATCTCTTTGAAGTGCGTGTAAAGGAGGCCTTCTGCCTGATACATGCCGCTGAGAATTTCAACTTCACCTTTCGCACGGGTGTTGGTGTATTGCATTGGCGGAGTGAGTTGTAGTGCGTAACTGCAGCCCCCGCGGCCAGTTGTTGAACTTGCACTACTCACGCAGGGGTTAATGATGTAGTAGAAGTTGCCACTTTGTGCACCATAGTCATTGATTTGCGGGGAGCTGGCATCAATTGAAATTGCGGTGCAGTCTGAGCCACTGGTGCGCATTCTCTCGAAGGCTTCCTTCGCGATTGAGCGATACTCCGGATCTGATTTCGACACAGCACTGAGCTCTTGCAGTCCGTTGCCATAAACAAGTTTGAAGCTCGCACCGCAGCGCCACACCTCGGCATAATCGGCGCCCGAGAGTGTCAGTGTTATTGAAGGATATTCACCCTTAGCAATGCCGCTTTGTTCACGTTTCTCCACCGACGCACTGAGGCTCGCTTTGGTGATGTCGTATTTTGCGGCAGCTCCTGAAGGGGTTAAATTGCTTTCCATCTTTGTGGGTTTTGGTGCATCAACACAGCCAACGCTGAAAAGACTCGTTGTCATTGCCGCCCACGAGCCGAGAGACATTAAAGAAAATTGGCTTTGTTTGTGAGTTATTTTCATCACGGTGCTCCACCAAAAGTCTTGATGCGTTCGTTGTAGTCTTTCGATTCCACTTCAACCTGAGTTTTGAGTTGCTTCATGCGCTCGAGACTCAAGTCAAAGGCTGGACAAAAATCTGCTGGAAGATAATCGTTAGGGTCGGCGCTGAGATCTTTGAAAATATCTGCAAAACCACTCAACCCGCCCAGCACAGATTTCGTTAATCCGTCGGAAAGGAGTTTCGCTCCCAGATCGATTCCGGTGCCAATGATTTTGCCCAACGCGTCGCGGCGGTACTTTGAAGCTCGATTGGCGCCGCGTCGTTTTTCACATTCAGAAATTTGTTGATCGCCCAGCTTCGCTAAATAAACAAGCTCGCGGCCCATTGCATCTACTTTGTCGCGTTGAGCGCGCAATTTTTCCTTGTTTTCGGTGGCAAGATTTTTATCTAAATTTACGTAGCCATTGTATATTTCAGTTTTTCCAACCTGACGGCTGCACGGATTCGCAAGAACATCTGGGTCGCTGGCATTCAAGCGGCTTTTTTCCACGCATGCGCGAGCAACATAAACATAATCGCCACTGTTGGCATAAAAATCGATAACTTTATCGATTGAAGTTCCGGTTGTGATATAAGCACAGAATGCGTTGCTTGAAATTTTCTGCCAGAAATCTTTGTTTTGATAAATGGCATCAGCAGCCTTTGTGTTCGATGCACCAATCTCAATATTCCCAAGCTCTCCCAAATTTGCATCGCCTCGGCACCGAAGCACTTGCACGTAGTCAGCTTGCTCTGGAAAAGAAAATGTGATGATCGGAAATTTGTAACGCCCGTGAGTGTAGGAGGCTCTGCCGAGCATGTTGAGACGCATTGCCGCGCTATCGAGATCATCAACCGTGACAGCTGATTTAACGGCACCTAAATTTGCCGATGCATCGGTGGAAAGGGTTCCGGGAGCTTTCGCCTTAGGTGGTGCCTTTGGACTCGGTGCACAACCAATAAAACACGAAAGACCGAGTGCCGTTGTCACTGTTGCAACAAACCCGAGGCACACTCTTTTCTGAATGAAAAACCTCATGGCTTGCCTCCGATTTTTGCTCTGACGCTCTGGAGACGCTGGCTCAATCTGAGAATAGATTGCTCCGCTTCCGCTTTGGCGAATGCAATGGCCTCGCCTTGCTTCGTGCTGAGTGCATCGACACAAATTCCTTCCAGAGCAACTTTGCGATCAGCGTTGGAAAGGTCGAAAATACCTTCAGCCAAGGAGGGTAAGGCATCAATGATGGGAGCCCATTTGAACGGACCATCCGCTGCAGCTTTCGTCAGTGTTTGAGCTGCTTGCTCTGCCGCAGCTCCGGGTTTGCCAGGCTCCTTCGAACTTGGTTCAGTGGGGGGCGTCGTGCTTGAATCTCCAGATGCAGGAGAGCTACCAGCAGCCTCTGGGGCAGCAGCAGGAGTAGCCGATTTTTCATCTGCGAGTTTTTTCTGGGCTTCGGACTTCTTCTTTAGAGCATCTCCCAAAAATTTAAATATTTTTGGGAGATGCTCTTTTGCCTGCGCAACAATGATCTCTTTATTCGAGGAGCTGCCCGAGAGCGATAATGAGTTTTCGGATGTTAAAGCTATTACGCTGTTGTCGGTTCCAATCGTCGTTGCTGGTGGCAACACAGGTTCGGTTGTAGCTGGGGAAGCTTCGGCTTTAGGCTTTGCGGGAGGGCTCTCAGTGAGCTTCTTGCCAATGGCACCAACAATGCCTCCACCCAACTTCGTGATTGCAGTGATCATGCCTTTTTCTGCATCCAAAAGATCTTTTGCACCTGCTGAGGCTGGCTTGCATTTTTCCGCTCGCACTTGAAGGAGGTTAAGAACTGCTTTGAGTTGCTTATCGAGGTTTTTAACTTCTCGCTCTATCGCCTCATACTCTTCCACCAAAGCGCTCTTCGATTTATCTTCCGCAGCCCACTGCGTGTATTCTTTCTCAAACCAGGGGCCGCAGTTGCTGCTACCTGAAGAGCGTCCGGGGTTCACGCAGGCTCTCAGTTTGACAATAACGCGCGATCCATCGGGCGCGTTTGCAAGCGTTGCATTATTTTCGAAGATGTTTTTTGAATCAACGCAGGCGCCTGTGGCCTCAATACATGTCTTTGCTTCTACGTAATCGGTTGAGCCAGAATAGCGAAAGTCGATATAGGGCTGCACGGCCCCCTGAAGCTTTGGGTTGTTAAACTGGGCGACAACTATATCTGAGATTTTCAGCTGTGCGGCATCCACCGTGGGTAAAGAAGGCACAGAATCCAAATTGAGAGCGCTGCTTGCAGGCCTATTTTCAGGTGCAGGGCTGAAACAACCATTTAATGCTGGTATAAAAGCTAAAACCGAAAAGGCAGCCTGAGGAAAATGACGCATGATTTTCTTTTGAGTAGTCATTTTCGTGTGCTCTCCTTTGCCGCTTTTACAAGAATATTCTGGATAATTTCGCCAGATTTTTTGCATTTGCGGGTCAGCTTAACTTTGAAGCTGACGCCGTGAAGAACCTTCGGCAGTGTTGCCTCCTGGAAACCGACTTTGTCAGTCACCACAACTTCTTTTTGGAATACGGGTGCACCAGAAACGTCGCTGCCTTCTATCTTTGTGACAAGGCATTCTTCCGTGCTGGTCGATGGAATTGATGCACGAGAAACAATACTTTCGCCCCAGCCGCCGAGGCCCGACGGCAAGAGGGCGCGCACTGGTTTCATGGCAGCTGCAGAACTCAAGAGATCGAGTTGTGCGATTGGGACAGGAGCATATTCAGAGAGACCCGATGCAAGTTTTTCCGAGGCAGCATAGTTGAAAATCAATTGCCCCCCATTGGCGGAAGCCGATGCAGATAAATCTGAAACACTTTTTGCAACTATCCCCACATCGAAGCCTGTGGGTCCTTTTCCTGTCGAGCCGGTCACCAGTATGAGAATTTTGTCGGGCTGGCTGCCTGCTTGCAGTGCTGATATCGCCTCCTGCAGTGCTGGAAAAACAGCCTTTGCTGCATCATTTGAAATCCATTCAGTGGAATTTGGGTCGAGAACTTTCAATCCGTTTGCAGACCATTCTGAGCTTTCGCCCGAAATGAGCTCAATGGTTTTAGCGATATCAGTTCCTCTTTCGGTTGCGCCTAAGCGAGAGCGAAATGCGAAGGCCGAGAGTGAAGTCATGCGTTTTTCGGAATTCAACTTATTGAGCGCAAGTGCAATTTCCTTCTTTGCGGCTTTGCCAAGATCAATCATGTTTTCAGAGGTGTCTATGGCAATAGCAACATCGAACTTGCTGCTCGATGAGGTTGACGACGACGATGAAGCCGATGTTGTTGGGCAGTTTGATGGAATACCGAGTGCCTTAATGGGCTCATCACTCAATTTAGCCGCATCAATGGTTTGAATGAAGCAGTCCAAAGTGATGCGGCCGGATTGGGCCGATGCGCGGCCATCTGAACTTGTGTTCATGCCAGCTGACTTAGTTTCAACTTCGGCCGATGCATCTGCCAAATTGGATGATTTGAATTGTGTGCTTGGGGCACATGCCTGACCTGCCCAAAGCGCTAACCCAAATAAGCACAATTTTGATGTCTTCATCCAGTGATCCCTCCGTCGCACTCCCTCGCACACCTCGAGCGCACCTCAACCTGCAGGGCAGGTGGTTTGCCGCATCAACTCGCGGAACTTCGGATTGTCCTGAATTTTTTCGATCTTTTTTCCACCAGGCCACTCGAGTTTGCCACGCTCAAAGGTGAAGCTGACGTTCGGATTTTCGTAAACAACCTGATCGTTCACAAGAATCTTAATGGACGACACGCTGCGACGATTCGTTTCGTAGCGCCTGTAACTGCGCGATGTGCATGATCCCAATCCCAAGAATCCGCAGCTTCGCCTGGTTGTGAATTCCTCGTTGCTAAATGAGGTTCCCTCGCGGGTAATAC
>CAIZJW010000272.1 GCA_903933385.1 uncultured Silvanigrella sp.
GCTCCCCGAAGAGAGCTATTACATTTCAGTGAAGATTTCTTCGCCGCTGTATAAGCAGAATATCTTTCCCCAAGAAAAACCACTTGTGAACAGGCGAGGCGTGTTGAAGTTCAAGGATGCCCGCTTGCACGATTTCTCGCTCAACACAGTTTCCGTCATTTATAACTTCTTTAATTCTATCATACCCGTGGGAAGTATTGTTCCCAGCATTGATTACGAATACTGAATTCGAAGATGCCTTAAGGGAACGGAAACAGGGAATTGAAGTCGAAACGCTTGAGCCATAAAGCTTTTCCCGAACCATCGAGGCTTGGCAAAGCCTCGGGCAATTCGAAGGGTGAAAGATGCTCACCCGACCAGGGCAAAAGTGTTTTCACCGAAAAGCGACTCTCTATGGTCTGCATCGATTCATTGATATCGAGATAAGTGAGAGTGTTTCGCGCAGGCACTGCGTGCTCGCCGAGGAGCTTCCGTGGACCATCACCCAATGCACCCAAAGCTAATTGCACAGTACCATGATTGCGACTCCACTCAGGAACTCGCCCGGGATAAAATGCATGGTGGTGTCCGCTGATGTAGAAATCGACTTTATGACGATCAAAAAGCTCGTACAATTCTTTTGAGTCGGCGAGAATTTCTCCAGGCCTTTCGCGCCCGCGCGCAACCGCAAACAAAGGAAGGTGCCCAACAACAATGCGTGTCGAAATAGAAGGATGGGCGGCCACTTGTGTCAGTTGATTTTCGAGCCATGCGCGCCGACTGCGCACCTCAACGGCCGAGGAACCGTCGATAAAAACAATGCCTGTCGTGCCGAAACGGACCGAATAGAAGAATGGAAAATCTTCTTGGCTCCACCATTCTACCGCACTTGAAACAGTTCCCTGTAATTTCCGTTTCCAAAACTCTGAGGCAACATTGCGCTCACGTTGGAACAAAAAACTCCCTGAAGCTCCGCGTGCTGCAGAGGCATCGTGATTGCCGAGCGCAGAAAGTACCGGAACTCCGCCAGCCTCAAGCGGCATAAGAACAACCCGGTTAAATTCATCCCACATCGAGCGCAAATGGGAGTCAGTGAGTGTGGAATCTTGGCCTGCGACGAGATCGCCCGCACCAATCACAAGACCACAATTGAGCTTTTGAACTTGCGCCATCGCATCGTGCACAGTCGATGGCAGATTAATGCTACCATAGCTGCCGTTGAGGTCGCTGATGAAGCACAGGCGGGTAGACGTCGGTGTGCGAATTGGATTGGCCAAAACCTCCGGGTTCAAGCAACCAAGTGTCAGGGTGAACACAAGACAAAGAGCTCTCAGCCATTGAAAGAGGCGATGAGGAAAGAACTTATGAGTGCATTTCAACATAGCTGGCATCTCGTTGAAGGTGAAAGCAAAGAGTTGAGAACAAGTGCACTGAACTCTCACCTTTTCAAACGAAATTTGCAATCGGGTGGGCGAAAGACAAGGAATCTTACTTGCCCAATCGAGTGCCCAAAATCAATTTATCCAGCAGGTCGTCGCTGCAGAGGGCGTCGGATTTGGACTTGGGCAGCGCGGAATTGAATATTTTGTAGCTGGGGAAATTTGGCCCGAGGCATCTTGAACGCGCAGATAGAAATCGGCAGGCAAGGCTTCATCATTTGGGAAGCTCAGATGTTCTGTACTGAGGGTGATTTCAACGGGGACAACCTTGAATGAGGTGCCATCAGGCTCGAGTGCACGGCAGGCAGAGAATTCAGACACTGGCTTGTTTGCAAGGGTAGCCTCCGAGGAGGCAATGGCAAATTTAACAAACTGCAAACCGACAATCGACTCACTCTCACTGCGCCCCCACACCCGACCCAACTCATCTTTGTAGAGAAAAGCATCGATTCCTGATTTAAGTTCGCCATTTAATCCTTTTTCACCATTTGCATCATCCGACCCTTCGGGTGCATTTTGGTTGCAAATTTTTTCAGGATCTAGTGTTTTCTGGAAACGAAATTTTAACTTTCCCTCCAAAACATCTTGCTTGCTCACCTCGAAAACTGGGGTCGTTGACGCGTCGGGCACAAATTCGAGATTTTGGAGAGGGTGCCCCACTAAAAGCAGCGGCGGGGCGGTGTCAATAATCACGGTCATGATATTCAATTGTTTATCTGGATCGGTTGTTGAAGAGAGAGCTTCGCTTTCATTGCCAAATTTATCCTTAATATAAATTCGCCAGGCCTGTCGTCCACCCGAAGTTGAAATTTGGGCTGCTTTTGCAATGAACCCTGCTTCCTCTGCCGTGAATGTTGCAACCGTGTTCACACATGGTTTGAATTTTTTTGAAATGGAGAGCGAAACAATTTCAAAACCGAGCTCGTAGCCTTCTTTGCAGTTGGGTGATGAGAGAGTAAACACCCCGCCGCTTGTGCCGGGAACGATATTTTCAAAGCCTGTAGAGCTCTTCACAGAAAAGTTTTTCCAATAGTCGAGTGTATCCGGTTTAACACCCCCTGCCCACTGAAATTCAGCACCCTCAGTATCATCATAAATCTTTACAGCCATGAGGCCATCACGCGAAGGCTTCACCAAACTCTTCTGCCCGTATACAATTAACTCAGGAAAGGCGTCGGCATTCAATGGCCCACCGTCTAAGGCTCCAGGCAAACGAGTCACTTTGATAATAAACTTTCCTTCTTGTGCATCGCTTGTCACAAATATCTTTGGAATAGGAATTTCAAATTCACCTTGAAAGTTGGGAACCTCTCTGAGCTCGCCAAAGGGTTCGGGTCGAGGTTCGTATTTTGAGTTGGTTTCGTAAATGCCCACCCGGGCTCCTCGGAATTTTGAGGACGAGGAGTCGAGTCGGAGAAAAAGTGAAGATTCGTTTGTGTGCACAACACTTCGGGCAATGCCCTCTTCTGTCACACTGAGATACTTAAGGCCCGTTGGAAAACTCGGCAGCAAACTATTTTTGGTTAATTCATCTGCACTGCAGGGACGAAGTTTAACGACCAGAGGCTTTGTTTCGCTCACTGAAAATTTATTGCTCGGAGCGGTCAGAAAATTGCAATATCCTTCGGCCCTCGCAAGAATCTGAAAGGGAGCGAGATCGATACCAGTATCAATGGGTCCGATAAAAGCGACACCACTGGAATCAGTTTTTGTGAAAATTGGCCTCAGTGCTGAGTTGTGCCACAGGGGAATATCTCCCTCTAATTTTCCGTCAGAAATGGCTGCCACGTCGGCACCAGCGAGCGGAACGCCGATTTCGTTTGTGACCTGCAATTTTGCAAAACCCGTTTTTCCCAACTCAAGACCGCCACCAAGTTGCAACACATCGTTGCCTGCATATAAATTCCGCTTGGTCAGTGGTATCGAAATCTGAAGATAGGGAACGATCTGATATTTATCGTCAGAGAGCTTTGCAGGTCGCACCTCGAAGCGTACGTATTTTTCAACTTTTCCCACCACTGAGGTATCTGTGAATCCGTAGAGCGGAAGAGCTTTGCCCATGCTCAAAATCTGCTCCATAAGAGTGGCTGTCTGGGTTTTGTAAAATTTTTCGTCGACCAAATTGAAGCTAAACTTATTGGCAACAGGGTCGAACGAAAATTGCTCTGGTTGCTCACGAAATCCCTGTGCATTGATAATTGAGAA